>NZ_JAQGKZ010000083.1 GCF_028289855.1 Sphingomonas bacterium
GGTGATGTAGCCGAGGTCGAACGGCGGGTCCTGGCGCATCAGCACGACATCGGCCTCGTCGCCCAGATCGAGATCGACCGGGTCGCCGAACGCGAAATGCTTGCCCGCGACGCGTTCGACCGTGACCGGATGCGCCTTCGCCCAGACCCGGCCGTCGGCATAATTGAGCGCGTCGGCCGTATAGTGGAACAGCCTGTGCCCGCGCGCTTGCGCCGACAGCATCAGCGCGAAGCTCGAATCGCCCGCGATATTGATCGACTCGAGCGGGTCCATCTGGACGGCGACGGTCAACGGCATGCGAATCTCCGGGTCATCGGGCGGGCCTTAGCGTGTTATTCGGATAAGTCACCCGATCCACGCATTCTCGATATGGCGCGGCGGCCGGCCCGGCGCCAGCAGGATGACATCGACCCGGATATCGTCGCCGGGGCCGGCATAGCGCGGCATCAGGACTTCGGCGGCGGCGGCGACGCGCGCCAGGCGGCGTTCGTCGATCGCGAAGTCGAGTTCGGCATCGGTCGCGCGCGACTTTACTTCAACGAACGCGATCAAATTGCCTTTCCGCGCGACCAAATCGACCTCCCCAGCGGATGTGCGCACGCGCTTGTCGAGAATCCGCCAGCCCTTGAGCCTGAGCCACCACGCGGCGATCCTTTCGCCGCGCCGTCCAGCAGCCTCGGCCGCTTTGCGGTCTCTCATTTCATCGCCAACGCGCGGGCATAGAGTTCGCGGCGGTCGAGATTGAGTTTCTTCGCCACCTCGCCCGCCGCTTTCGATGCGGGCAGGCGGGTCAGCGCTTCGGCGAGCGCGGCGTCGGCATCGGCGTCGCTCGCCGCCTCGGGTTCGCCGGGCGGGGCGACGACGACGACGATCTCGCCCCTGGGTGGCGCGGCGGCATAGCGCGCGGCGAGGATCGACAGCGTACCGGTTACCGCTTCCTCGAACTTTTTGGTGATTTCGCGCGTCACCGCCGCCTCGCGGTCGCCGAGTCCCTGTTCGAGCGTCGCCAGCGTCGCTGCCAGCCGCGGACCCGATTCGTAGAACACCAATGTCGCGCGGACGTTCGCCACCTCCGCGATTACCTCGGCCTTGGCGCCGGGCTTGGGGGGAAGGAATCCCATGAACATGAAGCGGTCGGTGGGCAGCCCGGCGAGCGTCAGCGCCGCGACCGCTGCGCACGGGCCGGGGATCGTCACCACTGCATGCCCCGCCGCGCGGGCATCGCGAACCAATTTGTAGCCGGGGTCCGAAATCAGCGGCGTCCCCGCATCGCTGACCAGTGCGATTGCCTCGCTCGCGAGTCGCGCGATTAGGCCGGGGCGGACGCGGTCGGCATTGTGATCGTGATACGCGATCATCGGCCGTTTGACGCCGATATGCCGCAACAAAACCGCGGTAACGCGCGTATCCTCCACCGCGATCGCGGCCGCATTCGCCAGGACGTGCGCGGCGCGCGGCGACAGGTCGCCGAGATTGCCGATCGGGGTGGCGACGATGTACAGGCCGGGTATCAGCGTATCGGTCATCAGGGGACGTGTCATGGCAGAGGGTGCAACCACAGGGCAACGCTTCATAAAGCGCGCGATGGTGCTGGCCGCCTTGGCCATCCTGTCGGCCTGCTCGACCGTCGTCCCGCGCACCGCGCCGCCGGTGGCGGGCCCCGCAGTCGTTGCGCCGCCGATCGAGCCAGCGATTATGCCGGGCCTGCCGACCGACAACGAGCATCATATGGTCGCCTTGCTGGTGCCGATGACCGGTACCAACGGCGCGGTCGGGCGCAGCATCGCCAACGCGACTCAGCTGGCGTTGCTGGACACCGACAATGCCGAACTGCGCGTCACCACCTACGACACCGCGACCGGTGCCGCGGCGGCGGCGCAAAAGGCGATCGACGAGGGTGCGCGGCTGATCCTGGGGCCGTTGCTCGCCGACGATGCGCGCGCGGTGTTGCCGGTGGCCAAGCGCGCCGGCGTCGCGGTGATCAGCTTTTCCAACGACACCAGCCTCGCGGGCAGCGGGGCGTATATGATGGGTTATTCGCCCGCCCAATCGATCGAGCGCGTTGTGGAGTATGCGCGCGGGCAGGGGATCACGACCTATGGCGGGCTGGTTGCCAACGGGGTGTATGGCCAGCGTGCCTCGACCGCCTTCCTGCGCGCCGTCGAGGGCGCCAAAGGCCAGGTGATTTCGCTCCAGACTTATGACCGGACAGCCGCATCGATTGCCGGTGCCGCCGCGCGGCTCGGCAAGTCCGGCTCGGTCGGCGCCGTGCTGATCGTCGACGATGGCGCGGCGGCGGCGGGCGTTGTCCCGCTGATGCGCAAAAGCGAGCCCGGCGCGCGCGTGCTGGGCACCGAGCGCTGGAACAACGAATCGTCGGTCGCGGCAAAGCCGTCGCTCAACGGCGCGTGGTTCGCGAGCGTTCCCGACAATCTCTATCGACAATACGCCACCAAGTATCGCGCGCGCTTCGGCGTGGCGCCGTACCGGCTGTCGAGCATGGGCTATGACGCGGTGCTGCTGGCGATCCGCATCGCGCGCGACTGGCCGATCGGCCGGGCATTCCCGGAGGACCGGCTGCACGACAAAGGCGGGTTTGCCGGGATCGACGGCGCGTTCCGCTTCGGCCGCGACGGCTTCGCCGAACGCGCGCTTGAGGTGCAGGAAGTGCGCGGTGGGACGACGGTGACGGTTTCGCCCGCGCCCGCAGGGTTCTAATTCCTCCCCGGAACGGGGAGGGGGACCATTTGCGGAGCAAATGGTAGAGGGGGCCCCGGCTGTCCGCTGGCGATATTGCTCGTGGTAAGGTGGGACCCCCTCCGTCAGCGCTACGCGCTGCCACCTCCCCGTGCCGGGGAGGAACTAGGCCGTCTCGCGCACCGCTACGACGTCCGCCAAAATAGCGTTCAGCACCGGCATGCCAGCGTCGGTCGCGCGCAGTCGAGTGCCGTCGAGCGCGACCAGCCCCTGATTGGCCAGCCGGTCGATCCGACGAGTATCGACCAGCAATTCGATGGGCCGCTCGCCCAAATCCGCTATCCGCGCCAGATCGATCCCCTCGGCCAGCCGCAACCCCATCAGCATCGCCTCGGTAGCGCGCTCGCCCGGGGTCAGCCGGTCCTCGATCTCGATACCGTGACCGTTGCGCGCGACCGCGTCGATCCAGTTTTCGGGCTTGCGCCGGCGCTGCGTCGCGTGGCCACGGCGGCGCCCATGCGCGCCGGGGCCGATCCCGGCATAATCGCCATAGCGCCAATAGGTCAGATTGTGCCGGCTCTCCGCGCCCCGCTTCGCGTGGTTGGATATTTCGTAGGCGGGCAGCCCGGCGCGCGCTGTCGTCTCGCGCGTCAGCTCGAACAGATCGGCGGCGCGGTCCTGATCGGGCAGCAACAGCCGCCCCTCGCGTTCTTCGGTCGCGAAGCGCGTGCCGGGTTCGACGGTGAGCTGGTAGAGCGAAAGATGTTCGGTGCCGAACGCCAGCGCGCGGGTCAGTTCGGCGTGCCAGTCACCGAATGATTGATCGGGCCGGGCATAAATCAAGTCGAAGCTTACCCGGTCGAACACCTCTTGTGCGACGTCGAGCGCGCCCAGCCCCTCGGCGACGTCATGAGCTCGGCTGAGGAACGCCAGCGCTTCGTCGTTCAGCGCCTGCAGGCCCAGGCTGACGCGGTTGACCCCGGCGGCCGCGAGGTCGGCGAACCGTGCGGCCTCGACTGAGGATGGATTGGCCTCCAGCGTGATTTCGATGCCGGGTGCAAAGCCCCACGCCGCCTCCGCCGCATCAAGCACCGCCGCGACCGTCGCGGGGGGCATCAGCGAAGGCGTGCCCCCGCCGAAGAAGATCGACCCCAGCGTCCGCCCCGGCAATTCGCGTGCTTCGTGTGCCAGGTCGGCGAGCAAGGCATCGCGCCACGCCGCTTGGTCGACCGTATCGCGGACATGGCTGTTGAAGTCGCAATACGGGCATTTCGACACGCAGAACGGCCAATGGACGTAGAGCGCGAGAGGATCGGGGTTCTTGTCGGCGGGCATCGCGGCGCCGATATGGACGAGGGTATGAGGAAGCGCCACTCTTTGCCGATGCTGACCGCGGTGCTGCTGACCGGATGCGCCGGGTCGAGCCCCGAATCGTATCAGCCGGCAACGGTCGTCGAGCCGCGCGCGATGGTGGGCACTTTGCCGCGCGGCGACGCATTGCTCCAGCAGACGGCGATCGAAGGGCATAACCTCGCCCGCAGTCTCGTTGGCGTGCCGCCGCTGATCTGGGACGATGGCCTCGCCGACCATGCCCGGGCGTACGCTGCGATATTGGCACGCACCGGTCGCTTTCAGCATGCCAAGCAGCCGATGGGGCCGGGGCGCGAGGGCGAGAACCTCTTCATGGGAAGCGCCGGGGCGTATTCCTACATCGAGATGATCGCGCTGTGGATTGGCGAGAAGCGCTATTTCACCAACGGGGCGTTTCCGGCGATCAGCACCAGCGGGCGGTGGCAGGATGTCGGGCATTACACGCAGATCGTGTGGCGCGGCACGACTCGCGTCGGCTGCGCGCTCGCGATCGGCGGCGGGCAGGATTATCTGGTGTGCCGATATGCGCCGCCGGGCAATGTTGTCGGGTTGAAGGCGTTCTAGAGAACCGCCGCGACCAATTGCCGGAACGCGTCCGCGCGGTGGGTGAGCGGGGTTTTTTCGTCCGCCGCCATCTCCCCGAACGTCCGCTCGTGCCCATCGGGCAGGAACATCGGATCGTAGCCGAAGCCATTGTCGCCGCGCGGCGGCCACACAAGCAGGCCATCGACGCGCCCTTCGAACCATTCGACGTGTCCGTCGGGCCACGCCAGCGCCAGCGCGCAGACGAAATGCGCATCGCGATCGACTTCGGGGCCGAGTTTTTGCAGGTTGTCCTCGACCAATCGCATCGCTAGCCCGAAATCCTTCGCCTCGCCCGCCCATCTCGCGGAGAAGATACCGGGGTCGCCATTCAGCGCCTCGACGCACAATCCGCTGTCGTCGGCGAGCGCGGGCAGGCCCGACAGATCGGCCGCCTGCATCGCCTTCAATTCGGCATTGGCGACGAAGGTTGTGCCGGTTTCTTCGGGCTCGGGCAGATCGAGCGATTTGGCCGACACCGGCTCGATCCCATAGGGTGCGAGCAACGCGCGGATTTCGCGGACCTTGCCCTCGTTATGGCTGGCGATGACGAGCTTGCCGGGGGCGAGCTTGCGGATCGCCTGGGGAGTATCGCCTTCGCCGCTCATGCCACCGCCTTTGCCTGGGCCGCGAAAATGTCGTTGCAGCCGATGCGAGCCAAACGCAGCAGACGCAACAAAGCTTCCTCGTCGTAGGTCGCGCCCTCGGCGGTGGCTTGCGCCTCAGCGATATTGCCGTTTTCGAGGAGGACGAAATTGGCGTCGGCGTCGGCGTTCGAATCCTCGTCGTAATCGAGGTCGAGCACCGGCGTGCCCTGATAGATGCCGCAACTGACCGCCGCGACCTTCTGCGTCAGTGGATCGGATGCGATCTTGCCATCCTTGAGCAAGCCATTGACCGCGAGCCGCAGCGCAACCCAAGCGCCCGAAATGGCGGCGGTGCGCGTGCCGCCGTCGGCCTGGATCACGTCGCAATCGAGCGTGATCTGGTGCTCGCCGAGCAACTTGAGGTCGGTGACCGCGCGTAAAGACCGCCCGATCAGCCGCTGGATTTCCTGCGTCCGCCCCGATTGCTTGCCGCGCGCCGCTTCGCGGTTGCCGCGAGTGTGCGTCGCGCGTGGCAGCATGCCGTATTCGGCGGTGACCCAGCCCTGTCCCTTGCCGCGCAACCAGGGCGGCAGGCGATCCTCGACCGAGGCGGTGACCAGTACCTTGGTGTCGCCGAACCCGACCAGCACCGACCCTTCCGCATGCTTGGTGAAATGGGGCTCGATCGTGATCGCGCGCATCTGATCGGGGGCGCGGCCGCTGGGGCGCATTCGGTATTCCTTCGGTTATGGTCGGGGCTGCCTAGTCTTTCGCTATTGGCGATGCCAGCCTACATCGCGCGCATGACCACCCCCGTCACCGAACTCAGCGACCGCGCGCGCGACATCTTTCGTGCGGTGGTGGAGGGGTATCTGGAGACCGGGCAGCCGGTGGGCTCGCGGACGCTCGCCGATGCCGGCGGGTTCACGATCTCGCCGGCGTCGATCCGCAACGTCATGCACGAGCTCGAAACGCTCGGGCTGCTCGCGTCGCCGCATACCTCGGCGGGGCGGTTGCCGACCGATACCGGCTTGCGGCTGTTCGTCGACGGGATGATGCGCGTGGCGGAGCCGTCGGCGGAGGAGCGCGCCGCGATCGAGGGGCGCGCGGTGCGCGTCGGGCCGGTCGAGGAGGCGCTCGCCGCGACCACCGCGGCGCTCTCCGGACTATCGGCGTGCGCCGGGCTGGTGCTGGTGCCCAAGGCCGAACTGGTGCTGCGCTCGATCAGCTTCGTGCCGCTGTCGCCGGTGCGCGCGCTGGCGGTGATCGTCGGCGACGACGGTCAGGTCGAGAATCGCGTGGTCGATCTCACGCCCGGCACGTCGGCGTCGGTGCTGGTCGAGGCGGGCAATTACATGTCGGCGACATTGTCGGGGCTCACCTTGGCCGAAGCGCGGGCGCGACTCGATCGCCAACTCGCCGCGGACCGCGTCGCGCTCGATACCGCGGCAGCGGCGCTGATCGAACAGGGCATCGCGGTGTGGAGCGAGGATGGCGACCGCCGCCCGGTGCTGATCGTGCGCGGGCAGGGCCGCTTGCTCGACGCCGCCGCTGCCGAAGACCTCGAACGGATCAGCGACCTGCTCGACGACTTGGAGGGCAAGCAAGAGATCGCGACCTTGCTAGACAGCGCGCGGAGCGGCGATTCGACCCGCATCTTCATCGGCGCGGAGAACAAATTGTTCGCGCTCAGCGGCTCGTCGGTGATTGCCCGCCCGTTCCGCGGGATCGACGGCCGCGTGGTCGGCGTAGTCGGGGTGATCGGCCCGACACGGTTGAACTATGCGCGCGTCGTGCCCATGGTGGATTTCACCGCCGCAACCCTCTCCCGTTTGATCGGTTGAGAGGCTTCAACAAGACGAAGAGAATGATGACCGACGACAACGCACCCGAAACCGAAGACCTGCGCGCCGAAACCGCCGAGGGCGCCCCCGAGCTCGCCGAACACGACCGTATCGCCGAGCTGGAAGCCGAACTGGCCGAAGCCAAGTCGGCGGTGATGTACGCGCACGCCGAGGCGCAGAACGTCCGCCGCCGTGCCGAAAAGGAAGCCGCGGACTCGCGCGCTTATGCGATCACCGGATTTGCGCGTGATGTGTTGTCGGTGGCCGACAATATCGAGCGCGGACTGTCGGCGATCCCCGAGGAATTGCGCGGCGACGATCGCCTGAAGGGGCTTATCGTCGGGCTGGAGGCGACCAAGCGCGAGCTCGACGCGGTGTTCCAGCGCAACGGCATCACGCGGATCGCCGCGATGGGCCTGCCGCTCGATCCCAACCAGCACCAGGCGATGCTGGAAATGCCGAGTGACGAGGCGCCGGGGACGATCGTGCAGGAGATGCAGGCGGGGTATATGCTGCGCGATCGCTTGCTGCGACCGGCATTGGTGGGAGTGGCGAAGAAGGCGGACTAAACCGTCATGCTGAACTTGTTTCAGCATCCAACGCTCCACAATGGAAACCTTTGCGGGTGGAGAGTTGGACCCTGAAACGAGTTCAGGGTGACGATGGGGTGGGGCGTGGCTATGACTTTTGTCATGAACCCCAACCTCACCGCCGACCGCCCGACCTTCGTCACGCACCTCGAATGCTCGCTGACCGGCGAGCGTTTTGAAGCCGATCAGCTCCACAATCTCTCCAAGGTCGGACGCCCGCTACTCGTCCGCTACGACCTGAACGCCGTGCGCGGTTTCCTGCCGCGCGCGATGGTCGAGGCGCGGCCGACGGATTTATGGCGGTGGCGTGAGTTGCTGCCGGTGCGGCGGACCGAGAATGTCGTCGGCCTGGGCGAGATCGAGACGCCGCTGATCGCGATTCCGAAATCGAGTGGCGGCCCCAATGTGCTGGTCAAGGACGAAGGCCGCCTCCCCACCGGATCGTTCAAGGCGCGCGGGCTGGTGATGGCGGTGGCGATGGCCAAGGAGCTCGGCGTCAGCCGAATCGCGATGCCGACCAACGGCAATGCCGGCGCCGCGCTCGCCGCCTATGCCAGCCGGGTCGGGATCGAGACTATCATCCTGTGCCCCGACGACACGCCCGAGGTGAACGTGCGCGAGATCGCGCTGCAGGGCGGGCGGGTGTACCGCGTCAACGGTCTGATCGACGAATGCGGCGCGATCGTCGGCAAGGGCGCGGCGGAAGGGCGCTGGTTCGATTTCTCGACGCTCAAGGAGCCGTACCGGATCGAGGGCAAGAAGACGATGGGGCTGGAGCTCGCCGCACAGTTCGGTTGGCGGCTGCCCAAGGCGATCTTCTATCCGACCGGCGGCGGCACCGGGCTGATCGGGATGTGGAAGGCGTTTGCCGAGATGGAAGCGCTTGGCTGGATCGGCCCCGAGCGCCCGAAGATGTTCGCGGTCCAGGCGTCGGGCTGTGCCCCGATCGTCCGCGCGTTCGAGGCGGGCGAGGAGCATGCCGAGCGCTGGGAGGATGCGCATACGGTGGCGGCGGGCATCCGTGTGCCCAAGGCGGTCGGCGACTTTCTGATCCTGCGCGCGGTGCGCGAGAGCGGCGGGCGGGCGCTCGCTGTCGGCGACCCTGCGATCCTCAAGGCGGTCGAGGATTGCGCGAAGCAGGACGGGCTGCTGCTGTGCCCCGAGGGCGGCGCGACGCTCGCGGCGTATCGTCAGGCGCTCGCGGACGGCTTGGTCGACGAGGAGGACCAGGTCGTGCTGTTTAACTGCGCGACAGGGCTGAAATATCCGATGCCGAAGGCGGGGAAGAAGTTGGACAAGAACAAGGTCGGCGATCTGGGGAATCTTTAGCTTCTACTGCGGCATCGTTGCTTCCTGCACCATGTCGAGTTCGCGTACCCCGCGGGCCTGGCGGGCGGCATTGACCAGTTCGCGCAGTTTCTCGCGGCGATCGCGCGCGCGTTCGATGTCGCGGATGACGAACGGCTGCGCGCCCGTGGTTTCGTCGCTGGACAGGATCGTGATCGTGCCGATCCCTGCCCATTGGTTGATCAGGCTGAAGTCGATGCGGATGTCCTTGATCCGGTAGAGCTCGATCTCGTCGATCGACTTGATGAAGATGCCCTTGTGCAGGATCAGTCGGTCCTCAGTCACTTCGTAGGTCGTGGCGAGGTTCTGGAGCCATTTGACCGCGAAGATGATGAGCGCGACCGCGATGAACGCGAGCGGATAGTAAGTCGCCGTCACGACCGCGCCGACCGCGCCGATCGGGATCAACAGCAGCGTCCCCCATCCCGCGAGCGTCCCGCGCAGCCAGCCCCAGGTCGATGACCGGAACGAGTCGAGCGTCTGTGGCATGCTGAGTCCTCCCCTAGGCGCGAGTTTAGCGTGATGGCGACGGAGGTATAGCCCTCTCCCGCCTTCGCGGGAGAGGGTTGGGTGAGGGTCTTCTTTCTTCTTCGACCGGTGGAAGTAGAAAGAAGACCCTCACCGACTTCGACCAGGCGGCAAGCCGCCAAGTCTCCGTAGCCTCTCCCGCGAAAGCGGGAGAGGGAAAAGCCGTCAGATCGTTTGCGCCCGGTTCTCGTCGCGATGCTTCTTGAGATATTTCATGAACGGCGTGCCGCCTGTCCCGACGTCTGGGTCGTTGCCCGCGCCCGATGTTACCTGCTTGTTGATGTAGCTCGCAGCATATTCGAGATGGCGGCTGCGGAAGCGTGCGACTTGCTCGACGCAGGCGTTGAACGCGTCCTTCAGGCTTTGCGACTGGTTCACGGCAAACTCGCGCAAGTGACTGGACGCCTGCAGATCCTCGATGAACTCGCGATGCTTGCGCGGGCGGTATTGGTGGAGGTCGGCGAGGAACTCGCGCAGTTCGTCATTGGTGTGGACGACCTGGAACAGCGCATCCATCGCCGGGACGATCGAGCTTTGCGATCCGGTCTGGCCGCGGAACGGCTGGGGCTTGCCGGCGAATTTTTCGACGCCTTCGTAGATCAACCCCTTGGGCATCGCCGGGTTGTTCTTCCAGCCGTGGATATAGGGGCGGACGCGGTTGTAATAGATGTAGGGGTCGCACTTCTCGACCATGCGGTCGAAGATCGCATTGGCGTCGTCCCAGACGGTGTTCATCTCGACCAGCATCGCCTCGACCGCCGCCGCGTCGCCGGCATCCGAGGCGCGGACGAGTTGCACGGCCAGATCGAGCGCGCGGCCCGCGACGGCTTCGATCGCGACGTGGACCAGGACGAACCAATTCTCGTCGACGCCGCCGTAGAAATTCTGGTCCATCGCGATATTGTCGAGGCTGACGCCGCCCGATTTGTCGACGCGGTACCAATTGTCGAGCACGTAGCCGGCATAGTTCATCACCGGCGGGAAGCCGATATGGTCGCTGAGCTTGACCAAGGGCGCAGCGAGCGTGACGGGCAGATAAACGGGTGGGGTCGGCTCGCCCCAGACATAGGCTTGGGCGAGGAACGAATAGCGCACCATCGCGACGCCGATCTCGGCCTCGGACGCGGTACTCAGGAATCCGTCGATATCGGGGATCGGCAGCGCCGCGAGGAAGTGCCGCACGCGGTCGGTGGTGAGTAGTTCGGATAGCGTCGCGGCGGCTTCCTCGACCTCGGCGAAATCGTCGGGCAGCACGACGTCGTCGATCTCGGTCTGCGCCAAATAGCCGCGATCGGCCGACAGGCCGTAATGGGCCAGATCGTGGATAGGCATGTAGTTTCGTTCCTGCGGATGTAGTTTCTTGTGAAACCAGCCCCTAGCGGCGAGCGTCGCTTTACGCCACCCCGCGATCGATCGGGTGCGACGGTTTGAACGGCAGGATGGTCTTCAATTGCGACAGCGGCGGCGCGCCCGCAAATGTCGCGCCCAGCCCGATCAGGAAGGTGTGGCGGACGATTTCCGCCTGCTGCTCGAGCCCGTATTTGTGCAACTGCCAGCCCGGTTTCACGGCATAATCGTATCGCGCCCAGGGCACGCGTTTGAGCGGCAGAAAGATGCCCGATTGATGCTGCCAGACGTGCGTCATTTCGTGGATGAACAGCCCCTGGTCGTTGATCCCGGCATGGCTGAAATCGTCGCGATAGGCGGTCCCACGGGGGTGGAAATGAAGCCGTCCGGTCGGCGTCATGACGACGTCCCTGGGCTGAAAGAACGCCCATTTGCCCAGCACGATGCGCACCGGCGCGTAATCGATCGCGTCGCCGAACACGCTGCGCGCAAGGTCGGTTTCGCCGGGGGTGAGGGGGCGGGCGTCGCTCAATCGCCGGGCGCCGAATCGCCCGCGCCGACAACGCGCGCCTGAACCGTGATTTTCTGGCCGCTGGCGAAGGTGAAGGTCAGCGGGGTCGTGCCGCGCGGCTTCACGTCGGGCTTGAGACCGATGAGCATGACGTGCTTGCCGCTTGGCGCGAAGGTCACGCTGTCGCCAGCGCGGACCGGGACGAGTTTGAGCGGGGTCATCGTCATCATGCCGCCCTTGCCCATGCTCTCGTGCATTTCGGCGCGCAACGCGGCGGGGGCGGACACCGCGGTCAGCGTCTCGTCCTTTGGCCCGCCCTTCAACGTGAAATAGGCGGCGGACGGGTTGGCCGGCACCGCCGACAGCCGCACCCAGGGCCGGTCCACGCCGACCTGCTGCGCGGGATGACACGCCGCAACCAGCAAAAGCGCAGGGACGAGCAATCCCGTTTTCATCTGAAACGTGCTCCCACTTTGGGAAATTCCGGCGTTTTCCCTACGGGCGGCGAATCCTTGCGGCAAGCGAAAGCCCTCCTATATCGCGCTTTGATGAGTGCTTGCGCCGCCTCTTTGAGGGGCGCGGGCTGGGTTTGTTTTTTGATTGAGGGGCCACAGAGGACCAATGGCAAAAGTAATCGGTATCGATCTCGGCACGACCAACAGCTGCGTTGCGGTGATGGAGGGCGGCAAGCCCAAGGTGATCGAGAATGCGGAAGGCGCGCGCACCACGCCGTCGATCGTCGCCTTCGCCAAGGACGGCGAGCGGCTGATCGGGCAGCCGGCCAAGCGTCAGGCGGTGACCAATCCGGATTCGACCGTGTTCGCGGTGAAGCGCCTGATCGGGCGCCGCTTCGACGATCCGATCACCAAGAAGGACACCGAGTTGGTCCCGTACGCGATCGTCAAGGGATCGAACGGCGACGCCTGGGTCAAGGCCGGCGGCACCGACTACAGCCCCTCGCAGATCAGCGCGTTCATTCTGCAGAAGATGAAGGAAACCGCGGAAAGCTATCTCGGCGAAACCGTGACGCAGGCGGTGATCACCGTTCCGGCGTACTTCAACGACGCACAGCGTCAGGCGACCAAGGATGCCGGCCAGATCGCCGGCCTCGAAGTGCTGCGCATCATCAACGAGCCGACCGCGGCGGCGCTCGCTTATGGCCTCGACAAGCAGGACGGCAAGACGATCGCGGTCTATGACCTCGGCGGCGGCACGTTCGACATTTCGGTGCTCGAAATCGGCGATGGCGTGTTCGAGGTGAAGGCGACCAACGGCGACACCTTCCTCGGCGGCGAGGATTTCGACAACAAGGTGCTCAACTTCCTAGCCGACGATTTCAAGAAGGCCGAAGGCATCGACCTGACCAAGGACAAGCTCGCGCTGCAGCGGCTCAAGGAAGCCGCCGAAAAGGCGAAGATCGAGCTGTCGTCGGCGGCATCGACCGAAGTAAACCTGCCGTTCATCACCGCCGACGCCAACGGGCCGAAGCATCTGGTGAAGACGATCACCCGCGCCGATCTCGAAAAGCTGGTCGAGGATTTGATCAAGCGCACGCTCGATCCGTGCAAGAAGGCGCTGGCCGATGCCGGGGTCAAGGCGGCGGACATCAGCGAAGTCGTCCTCGTCGGCGGCATGACGCGCATGCCGCGCGTGCGCGAAATCGTGAAGGACTTCTTCGGCAAGGAGCCGCACACCGGCGTCAACCCGGACGAAGTCGTCGCGATGGGCGCCGCGATCCAGGCGGGCGTGCTGCAGGGCGACGTCAAGGACGTGCTGCTGCTCGACGTGACCCCGCTGTCGCTCGGCATCGAGACACTGGGCGGCGTGTTCACGCGGATGATCGATCGCAACACGACGATCCCGACGAAGAAGGCGCAGACCTATTCGACCGCCGACGACAACCAGCAGGCGGTGACGATCCGCGTGTTCCAGGGTGAGCGCGAAATGGCGGCGGACAACAAGATGCTCGGCCAGTTCGATCTGGTCGGCATTCCGCCCGCGCCGCGCGGCGTGCCGCAGATCGAGGTCACGTTCGACATCGACGCCAACGGGCTGGTCAACGTGTCGGCCAAGGACAAGGGCACCGGCAAGGAGCAGCAGATCCGCATCCAGGCGTCGGGCGGTCTGAGCGACGCCGACATCGACCAGATGGTCAAGGATGCGGAAGCGTTTGCCGAGGACGACAAGAAGCGTCGTGACGCGGCGGAAGCCAAAAACAACGCCGAAAGCCTGATCCACACCACCGAACGCCAGCTTGCCGACAATGGCGACAAGGTCGAGGCGGACTTGAAGGGTGAGATCGAAGCGGCGATCGCCGAGGCCAAGACCGCAGTCGAAGGCGGCGATCCCGAAGCGATGAAGGAAAAGGCCTCGGCGCTCGCGCAAGTCGCGATGAAGATGGGCCAGGCCATCTACGAGAAGCAGGCGGCGGCGGAAGCCTCACCGGCGGCTGACGGCGCGGCGGCGGGTTCGGAGGCTGGCGGCGAAGACGTCGTCGATGCCGAATTCTCCGAAGTGGACGACACCAAGGCTTGATGTAATGCGTACCCCCCGTCACACCGATCGTATCCGGGGTGACGGGGGCGGGGGCCCGAGATGAGTACCGAAACCGACTTTTACGAGCTGTTGGAGGTCGAGCGCACCGCCGACGACGCGACGATCAAGGCGGCGTACCGCAAGCTCGCGATGAAATTCCATCCCGACCGCAACGCCGGGTGCAAGGAAAACGAGTCCAAGTTCAAGGCGGTCAGCGAGGCCTATGACTGCCTGAAGGACCCGCAGAAACGCGCGGCTTACGATCGCTTCGGCCATGCCGCGTTCCGCCAGGGTGGCGGTGGTGGCGGCCCGCAGGATTTCAGCGGCTTTTCCGATATTTTCGAAAGCGTGTTCGGCGAATTCATGGGGGGTCGCCAGGGAGGTCAGCGTGCCGCGCGGCGCGGCGCCGATCTGCGCTACGACATGGAAATCAGCCTCGAGGAGGCGTTCCACGGCAAGGCTGAGGCGATCACCGTCGATGTAGCGGGCGAGTGCGATGCGTGCCACGGCACCGGTGCCAAGCCCGGCACCAGCGCCAAGACCTGTGGCACCTGCGCGGGCCACGGCAAGGTCCGCGCGCAACAGGGTTTCTTCGTGGTCGAGCGCACCTGTCCGTCGTGCCACGGCGCGGGCGAGGTGATTTCGGATCCGTGCCGCGATTGCCGCGGCGAGGGGCGGGTCGAAAAAACCAAGACGCTGACCGTCAACATTCCCGCCGGGGTCGATGAAGGTACGCGCGTTCGCCTGTCGGGCGAAGGCGAGGCCGGTCCGCGCGGCGCGCCGCCGGGCGACCTCTACATTTTCCTGCACGTGAAGCGCCACGCGATCTTCGAGCGTGAGGGCACGACCCTCTACGCGCACGCGCCGATCAGCTTCACGACAGCAGCGCTCGGCGGGTCGATCACGATCCCTGGCCCGGATGGCGAGCGCCATGAAATCAAGCTGCCTGCCGGTATCCAGTCGGGTCGCGAAGTCCGCCAGCGCGGTGCCGGCATGCCCGTCCTGCAGGGCAAGGGGCGCGGTGATCTGGTGGTGCGCATCGCGGTCGAGACGCCGACGCGGCTGAGCGCTAAGCAGCGCGAGTTGCTCGAGGAATTCCGTTGCCTGGAGACCGGCGACGAATGCCCGCAATCGCAGGGCTTTTTCCAGAAGGTGAAGAAGGCCGTAGGCGGCTGAGCCGTTGGTATGGCGGATAAGAATATTGTGCTCCGGCGAAGGCCGGAGCGCTGGCGGCGGCAGCCTTCGTTCTCCAGCGCTCCGGCCTTCGCCGGAGCGCCATGCGCCTTTGGTTTGACGGAATATCTTGAAACCCCACACGGCCAATCCGCCCCCGGATTTCACGGGAGCGGCGGGCCGATGGGTTAGAGGGAAATGACCCCCACCACCAGCGCGAGGGCACCGACAGTCACGAACGTGCTGGCGAGCATCTCCATGTAGCGCATGGTTGGTCTCCTATGCCGGTTAGGTCCGGCTAGGGATGATGTGGGATTAGTTGCGCATTCGCGCAATATTGTTTCACGCGTTCGCAGTTGCAGCATTTGCAGGTGTTAACGCGTTTGGTGGACGCGGGGCCGTTCAGACGAACCCCAGATTCCACGTCGATGGATTGTAATTGCCGATATTGGGCAACACCGTCGACATCTGGCCGTTGCTCACGCCGAACCAGCTCGCAAGCGTCGCGGCATATTGATCGACCGAAATCGTCGGGAGCAGGCGTCCTTGGCCGACATCGTCGGCGGTGCCGTTGCCGACCGCGGGCGGCGTGCCGTAGAATTTCTGGCCGTTGACAGCGCCACCCATCACGAAATGCATGCTGCCCCAACCGTGATCGGACCCGTCGTCGTTCGACTGCAAGGTGCGCCCGAAGTCCGAGGCGGTGAAGGTCGTCACCTTGTCGGCGACGCCCAGTGCGGCGGTGGTGTCGTAGAACGCCTTCATCGCATTGGCGACGAGGCCGACCTGAGTCCCGTGATCGCGCACGAGGAAGTCATGCATGTCGAAGCCGCCCAATGAGACGAAGAACACCTGGCGCTTGGCGCCCAGCTCCGACGACACCGAAATCAGCCGCGCGACGATCTTCAACTGGTCGGCAAGGCTGTTGCCGCTCGGGAACAACGGGAAGTTGGCCGCGGGCGCGCCGCCGAGCGCGCTAGTGACCTGAGCATAGAGGTCCAGCGAGCGCTTGCTGACCTTGGCATGCTCGCTGGCCAGCACATTGCTGGTCGATCCCGCCATCAAATTGCGCAGGGTGCTCATCGCCGTGGTCGAGCCGAACACCGTGCTGCCATTGCCCAGCAGCGAAA
>NZ_JAQGKZ010000110.1 GCF_028289855.1 Sphingomonas bacterium
GCTTGACCCTGATGTTCCAGCGCGAAGTCGCCGACCGCATCGTCGCCGCGCCGGGCATGCTTTTGAGGCTCTGCCGCACCATCTTGCGCCGCTGACCGAACGCCGCCGCGGTGATGCGCTCGAGCACCGTGAAACTCACGCCTACCGGCGGCCCCATCGGCACGATGTGCACCACCGCCGACATCACCTTGGGCGGCGGCGTGAAGGCCGAGCGGTGGACGGTCATCGCAATCCGTGCCGTCGATCGCCACTGCGCCAGCACCGACAGCCGGCCATAGGCATCGCTGCCCGGCGCGGCGACGATGCGGTCGGCGACTTCGCGCTGGAACATCAGGGTCAAGCTTTGCCACCAGGGCTGCCACTCTGCCGACAGCCAGCGCACCAACAGGGCGGTGCCGACATTGTAGGGCAGGTTGGCGACGATATGCGGGCGATCGCCGAATAGGGCAGGGGCGTCGATTTCGAGCGCGTCGCCTTCGATCACCTCCAGCTTGCCGGGATACGCCGCGGCAAGTTCGGCGAGCGGCGGGATACAGCGGCGGTCGCGCTCGATCGCGACGACCTTCGCCCCCGCGCTCAGCAGCGCACGCGTCAGCCCGCCTGGTCCCGGACCAACCTCCAGTACCTCGGCGTCCGCCAGATCACCCGGAACCGCCGCGATCCGGGCCAGTAATTGGCCATCGAACAGGAAATTCTGTCCCAGCGCCTTCGAGGCCGAGAGGCCGTGCCGTGCGATGACCTCACGCAGTGGCGGCAGGTCGGGAACAGTCACGCCGTCGCGAGCGCGTCGATACGCCTACGCGCGGCGTCCGCAGCGAGGCGGATCGCGGCGATCATGGCGCCCGGCTCGGCGCGATCCTGACCGGCGATCCCGAATGCGGTGCCGTGATCGGGCGAGGTGCGCACGATCGGCAAGCCCAGGGTGATGTTCACACCCTCGTCGAAATGCAGCGTCTTGAGCGGCACTAACGCCTGGTCGTGATAGCAGCAGATCGCGACGTCATACAGCGCGCGCGCCCGGCCGTGGAACATCGTGTCGGCTGCGAGCGGCCCGGTAGCATCGATCCCTTCGGCTCGTAACGCCTGGACCGCGGGCAAGATGATGTCGATCTCCTCGCGCCCGATCGCTCCCTGTTCGCCGGCGTGCGGATTGAGCCCGGCGAAGGCGAGGCGGGGGTTGGCAATACCGAAATCGCGGATCAGCGCGCGCGCCGTGACTCGCGCCTTGGCGATCAGCAATTCGGGGCTCAGCAGTCCGGGTACCTTGCGAAGGGGGACATGCGTTGTGGCCGGCACCACGCGCAACGTCGGGCCGGCCAGCATCATCACCGTCGCGCTCGCGGCAACACCTACACGCTCGGCGACGAATTCGGTCTGGCCAGGATGAGTGAAGCCGACCTGATACATTTGCGCCTTGGAAACCGGCCCGGTTACGAGCGCAGCGGCAGCGCCCGCGCTGGTCAACCCGGTCGCCAGTTCGAGCGCATGGAGCGCGCAGCGTGCGCCCGCCAGATCGGGATGGCCTGGATTGATGTCGCCGGCACAAGCGACCGTCAGCACCGGCAGCGCACTGCCGAACACGGATGCGGCTTCATCGGGCGCCGCGATCCGCTCGATCGGCCCGTCCCAGACTCGCTCGATCGCGCTTCCGTCGCCGACGGCGAAGAACGGCGCCAGTCTTTCCTCGACGCGGCGCGCCCAGGCCTTCGCGACAATCTCCGGCCCGATCCCCGCCGGATCGCCCATCGCGACCGCCAGCGGGGAAAGGATCGTCATGTCATCTCCCCGATCAGCGATATTCGATGATCGCGTCGCGCCGCAGATCGCGCAGGATCTTGGCCGCGCGCAGGTTCACCCGCTGCTGCTCAACTTGATTCTGCACTTGGCCGGCGCTTGGCAAATTGCCACCTTGCGCTTCGTCACGACCGCACAGCACGAGCGCACTGACGCCTTCGGCCGGTGACCCGAACGGGGGCGTCGCCTGGCCGATCTGCATGTTCACGAGCATGTCCTGCAACGCCGTCGGCAGATCGCGAATCGTCAGCTGATCGTTATCGACCACCTCGGCGCCGATGTCCGCCGCCGCCTTCGCGACGCTGCCGCAGCCGTTGATACTTTTCACTGTCGTCGCGAATTCGGCGGCGCGAACCTGCGCCTGTGCCTGAGTAGTACCGGCCGGGAAGGCGATCTTGATCTGCTTCAGGCTTAGTTTGGCGCTACGCGGATCGGCCTCGAGCACCTTGCGCTTGTCGACCATGTATAGAATCGAAAAGCCGTTCGAATTCTCGATCGGCCCGGCGAGCTGGCCGACCTGCATTTCATTTGCCGCGGTCGCCAGTTCGGTCGGCAGTGCAGCGCCGCGGACCCACCCGAGTTCGCCCCCGGACGGTGCGGTCGTCGTTTCCGACAATGTCCTGGCGTAATATTCGAAGGGCGCCTTGCCGGCTTTCATGTCCTCCATTGCCTGCCGCATCGCCGCCATCACGGCGGGGACGCGATCGGGCGTGGGTGCCGACATGTAGATTTCGCGAAGGTGGAATTCAGGCGTACCCTTGGAGGCGTTCATTGCCGCCAGTATCTTCTGAACCTCGTCGTCGCTGACATTAACGCTCGGCTCGACCCGACGCCGCAGGTACCGCTGCCACGCGAGTTCGCCCTCGATCTGCTTGCGCACCGACCGCGACGATGAGCCGACCGACCGCAGGAACGGCCCGAATTCCGCCGGCGTCTTCTGGAAATTCTCCGCGACCTTGGCGTAGGCCTGGTCGAGTTCCTCCGGCTTGACCGTGATGTCCTCGGTCTTGGCTTGCTGGATCTGCAACGCTTCGTCGATCAGCCCGCGCAGCACCGTCAGGCGCAACTGCTGCTCTTCTTCGGGCTTCAGCTTGAACTGGTTGGCTAGAATGATCAGCGCCATCCGCTGATCGACGTCGGTGCCGGTGATGACGGTACCGTTGACGATCGCGGTCGGCTTGCGGACGTTGGGGTCGACCTTGCCGAAGATCTGCAAATTCTCCGGGATGTTCAGCCCGGTCTGGGGCACGCTCGAATCCGGCACTGTCTGAGCAAGCGTAACGCTGGCGACGGTGAGCAGGGCGGTTCCGGCAAGAGCACGAAGCGTACGCGACGACGTGGAAATAATTGTCACCTAATCAAAACCCCATGAACATGCGGGCGCACCCGAAAATCCCCGTGCGCTTGCCCAATGTCGGATGAACCCCTGCTTAGCGGCCCAAATTCTTGAACGCCAGCGTCAACAGGAAGCTGTTGCCGCGCCGCGCGTCGCCGGTGGTCTGGTAGTCGCGCCGCCAGGTCAGGCCGAGACGCAGGCAATCGTCCTCATATTCGACGCCGAGCCGATGCCGGACCGGATCGAACCCGTCGGCCAGCGATGTCGGATCCTCGGCGCGGTCGGTCAGATCGACCGTCGCCGACCCGAAGATCGACCAGAAGCGTGCGAAGCCGACCCGTCCGCCAACGCGCGCTTCTTCGCGATCGCGCAAATCCTCGAGCGTCGGCGCGATATTGCGGTTCAACCGAAGATAGCCGACCAGGATATAGGTTCGCTTGGTGCCCACCGTCGCATCGATCTCATTGCGGCGGATCGCGAAATTGTCTTTGTCGAGCCTATAGCGGTGAACGAACGATACGAAATCGCGCACGCGCACTTCGGTCCGCCCGACGATATCGGACCAGCGATCGGTCAGCCCGGTGCCGTCGGGGAAAATCGTTGGCTTGCTCGACAGGCGATAGCTCTCGCCAATCGTTGCGCTGATCGCGACGCCGGGCAAATCGAGCGCATAATCGAACCCCATCGTGAACCGCGTCGAATCTTCCCAGCGGTCGTATCCCGGGAAGCGATTGAGCGCGAACAGGTTCGAATCTTCCAGGTCGACCGCGCGCGCATCCTCGTTGGGCACCGACAGGTTGCCGGCAGGCGGGGAGGCGACGATCTGGAAACGCGGGGTCAGCCGCTGCATCCCACCCATGAACGGCCCGACCAACGGCCATTTTATGTCGAGCGCCAGCGCCGCGATGGCGCGGGTGTGGATCCCGCTTTGCCCGCGGTAACTTGCCACCGTGGTGGCGAGCACATCACTGGCGTTGTAGACATCGCCGCGCGCAAACGCGGTCAGCGTCACTTCCTGACCCCATGGCGTAATCCGTCGCAAATCCCACCGCGCGCTGGCAAAGGCGCGCTGCGTGTCTTGACCCGCCGTCCGCGTGATCCCCAGCGTGTTGAACTGCAAAGCGACTCGCCCGCCCAGCACATCGTCGATGCGGTGGCGGAAATCGATTTCCGGCAGCGCGACCGGCTGCAGCCCCTGGCGATCGCCGAGCCTCAGCGTCTGCACCGCCCAGCCGGTGATCCCGAAATAGGTGTTGGGATCGATCCGCTCGATGCTGACCGTCGAGCGAAGCCGATCGTCGCCGGAGATGTCGTAGCGCCGCAGGAAGGTGCGGTCGGTGGTCAGCCGCAGCGAGCCGGTGACCGACCAGTTCGGGTCGAGCTGGAACCGCGCGATCGCGTCGATATAGCCGCGGAATGCGCTGGTCGTACTGGTCGGGGTAGTCGACAGGAAATCGCTTTTCGGCGACACGGTCGCATAGCCGGTTATCTTGTACGCGCCCTTGCTGTTGAGCGCGTCGTACTGCACCTGCGCCATCGGCGCGACGCTGGTGAAGACGTGCGGCGTGACCGTCAGCCCGCGATTGGGCGCGAGGCTGAAGTAATAGGGCGCCGCGACCTCGAACCCGTTGGTCCGGGTGTAGCGGAGTTCTGGGCTCAGGATGCCGCTGTCGGCGCCGTCGCCGACCGGGTTGGACAGTTTGGGCAACGGAATGGTGGCAAAGCCGAACAGGTTGAAGCGCGCGCCGGTGTAATAGATGCGCTTGCGGTCGGGGCGATAGACAACCTTGACCGCGGTAATTTTCCACGATGGGTTCTTCGGGCAACCGTTTGAAGCGGTGACGGCGCATGGCGTGTAGGCGGCCATCCTTAGCGTGACGGTGCCGTTCGCGTCGCGCACCCCTTTCACCGCCGCCAGCCGTCCTCCCTGTTCGAGCACGACCAGCATGTTGTCGACGACGCCGTCCTTGAGGGAATCGGTCAGGTCGATCCGGTCGCCATAAGCGACGTCGCCCTGCGGGTTAGTAACAGCGATATTACCGGTTGCGACGACCTTCCCTGTCTTGCGGTTCCACACGACCTGGTCGGCGCGCAGTTTGTCGCCCTGGCGGTACATGCGGACGTCACCGGTCGCGGTGACGGTATCGCTGTCCTGGTCGTACTCTAGTGTGCCGGACGAGAACTGAACCTGGTCGGGGTCGGTCGGCAGCGGCGTTTCTACCGGTGGCGGAGGTGTCGCCTGGCGATCCTTCAAGTCCTGCGCGGTAGCCGGACTGGCGACGGCGAGCGCGAAGAGCATCGCCGAGCCGGCCAGGAAAACGGAACGCGTGAAGATCACCAAACACCCTTTTCGCGTGGCGATGACCCTGGTCGGGCTGCACCACAATCTGCGTATCGCATCGCCGCCGTCCATCCGCAATCGGCGCTTTGCCAGTGCGCCAATAGCGGCCTAGAGGAACGCGTCCACTATGCATTAAGCGCTAATTGATTGAGGTTTGCCTTCCATGAAGATCGAGTTCGCCGCCCTCTCGTCGACCACCGACGCGCTGGTCATTCCCGTTGCCAAGGGCGCGCTCGATGCGGCGATCGGCGGGCATGATGGCAAGGCGACGCTCGCCGCCGCCGCTGCTGCCGCCAAATTCGAAGGCGAAGCCGGCGGCATCGTCGAAGCATTCGTCGCGAGCGGCGATAGCGTGCAGCGCACATTGCTTGTCGGCGTCGGCGACAATGGCGAAGGCGATTGGGAGAAAGCCGGCGGCGCGGTCACCGCGCGCTTGCTGACCAACGCGAAGAGCGCCGCGGTCGATCTGTCCGGTGCCGCACCGTCCCCCGCTGCTGCGGCGCGCTTTGCCGCGGCGATCGCGCAACGCGGGTGGCGAATCGACACCTACCGCACCAAATTGCCCGAAAAGCAGAAGCCGCAACTCGCTGCCGTGTCCATCGCCGGTGCGCCGGACGGCACCGACACCGCTTGGGCAGCGCAAGATGCCGTGACCGGTGGCCTCGAGCTCACCCGCACGCTCGTCGCCGAGCCACCCAACGTGATCTACCCCGAGACCTTCGTCGCGCGCGTGTTCGCCGATATCGAGGGCCTCGGCCTCGAAGCTACGGTGCTCGGCGAGGAAGAAATGAGCGATCTCGGCATGGGCTCGTTACTTGGGGTTAGCCAGGGTTCGGCGCGAGATGCGCGGTTGTTGGCGCTCAAGTGGAGTGGCGCGGGGGAGGGCGATCCCACGCTAGCCTTCGTCGGCAAGGGCGTGACGTTCGATACCGGCGGCATCAGTTTAAAGCCCGGCGCGGGCATGGAGGACATGAAGTGGGACATGGGCGGCGCGGGTGCGGTGGTCGGCGCGATGAAGGCGCTCGCGACACGCAAGGCCAAGGCCAACGTGATCGGCGTGTGCGGACTGGTTGAGAACATGCCCGACGGCAATGCGATCCGCCCGGGCGACATCCTGACCAGCATGTCAGGGCAAACGATCGAAGTGCTCAACACCGATGCCGAAGGGCGGCTGGTGCTGTGCGACTGCATCACCTGGGTGCAGAAAATACATCACCCCAAGACGATCGTCGATCTGGCGACGCTGACCGGCGCGATGATCATCGCGCTCGGTAACGAACATGGTGGACTGTTCGCCAATGACGATGGCCTCGCCGACCAGTTGCTCGCGGCGGGCAAGGCGTCGGGCGACTTGCTGTGGCGCTTTCCGATTTCCGACGCGTACAACAAGCTGATCGACAGCCCGATCGCCGACATGAAGAATGTCGGGCCGCGGGGTGCCGGGTCGATCACCGCGGCGCAGTTTATCGGCCGGTTTATCGATGCGGGCGTGAAATGGGCGCATCTCGACATCGCGGGTATGGTTTGGGCCGACAAGCCAGGCGCCACGTACGAAAAGGGCGCGACCGGGTTCGGCGTGCGGTTGCTCGACCGCTTCGTCGCCGACAATTTCGAGAAATAATGCCAGGAAAACGATGCAAGTCGATTTCTACCATCTGACCGTCACCCCGCTCGAACGTGCCTTGCCGCAGATTGCGGAGAAGGTCGTTCGAAGCGGGGGGCGGTTGCTGATCGTCAGCGACAATCAGGCGCAGCGCGGCGCGATCGACCGGTTGCTGTGGAATTATTCGCCCGAAAGCTTCCTGCCGCATGCGCAGACCGGCGATGACGATGCGGCCCAGCCGGTGCTGATCGCCGCCGAAAGCGCTTCAACCAATCAGGCGGCGAACATTGCGCTGATCGACGGCCAGTGGCGCGACGAAGCACTCGGCTTCGACCGTGCGTTCCACTTCTTCGACGCCGAGCGCATCGCCGAAGCGCGCGCTGCCTGGAAAGCGCTTGCCGACCACGACGGTATCGAGCGACGCTACTGGAAGCAGAACGACGCCGGCAAATGGGAGCAGGCGGCCTAGGGTTGCACCTGTCGCCGCACGCGATTAGAGCGCGCGCAGTCTTCCACATCCCCCAAAATAAGGAGCGAGCGACCGCCATGGCCGCCAACCGCACGTTTTCGATCATCAAGCCCGATGCCACCCGCCGCAACATCACCGGCGCCGTCACCAAGATGCTGGAGGAAGCGGGGCTGCGCGTCGTCGCGTCGAAGCGCATCCACATGACCCGCGACCAGGCCGAGGGCTTTTACGCGGTGCATAAGGAACGCCCGTTCTTCGGTGAGCTGGTCGAATTCATGACCTCGGGTCCGGTGATCGTCCAGGTTCTCGAAGGCGAGAACGCGATGCAGCGCAACCGCGACATCATGGGCGCGACCAACCCGGCGAACGCCGAGCCCGGCACGATCCGTAAGGAACTGGCCGAATCGATCGAGGCGAATACCGTGCATGGATCGGACTCGGACGAAAATGCGGCGATCGAGATCGCCTATTTCTTCCAGCCCGAAGAAATCGTCGGCTGATTTCGGCGCTGGCTGGCGGGCTCAGCCCGCCGGCTGGCTTGCCTTCCACAGTGCATCGATCCGTGCCTGCGAGCCGCCGCGTTCGTGAAGGCGCATGCCGACGATATGCAGGTCGCGACCGAGCGGCGGTATCCGGCCGTTCGTGCGCCACACGATATCGAACACGCCCGTCGTGGTCAGCGGCGTGTCGCCGTTCATATAATTGACCGTCAGCAACACGGGCAGCTTGCCGTTCTGGCTGTCCGCGCCGCCATCGGTCGCCTTGAGCAGCGCCTTTTCGTACCAGCCGATCGGGATCGTTTGCGTCGCATTGGTCTCGGCGTCGATGCCAAGGTCACTGGGAAAGGTGACGCTGATGTCGCCCAGCATGTGGCGCTCGTCAGCGGCGATGACGATATCCTTGCCGCGCAGCGACGATCGCACCGCGTAGCGCGCCTTGTCTTGTGCCTCGATGCTCTTTTCGGCTTGTTTGTCCGCCTCATCCGCCTTGCGGTCGTGCCAGGTCATCCATAGGCTAACCGCCGCGATGATCAGCCCCACGACCGCGACGAATTCGCCAAGGTTGATCCAGCGGCGGCGAGTCGCGGCGGCTTCGGCCTTGGCGACGGCCTCGGTCGCGGCGGCCTGGATTTCGGTATCGTCGCTCATCGCCCGCCTGCTTCGAGCAAGCGACGCGGCGCGACCATTTCCCAGCTGATCGCGATGCGGTCCTCGATCCGGTCCCAATCGGTCGCATCGCCGTTCAATTCCATCCCGATCCAGCCAGATGGCCCGAGATAGGGCGGAACATGGTAGAAATGGGAATCCATCTCGACCAGCATCGCCTGCTCCTCACGCCCCGAAGTTTTGACCATCACCGCAGTGTGGCCGTCATTGTGATGGTTGTGCCAGACATAGGCGTAGACCTTGCCCTTCTCGATGAAGAAAGCGGGCGAGCCGTGCGAGAGTTTCTCGGCGGCCTCCGGATAGGCCATGCAGATCGCGCGGACGCGGGCGAGGTCGGTGTCGTAATCGGGGCTCATCGCGCGGCGAATTCTGCCAGAACGCGCGGATAAAGGCGATGCTCTTCGACCAGCACGCGCGCGGCGAGGCTTTCGGCATCGTCGTCGGGTAGGATCGGCACGCGCGCCTGACCCAGAACCGCGCCTGCATCGAGCTCTCCGGTGACGATATGGACCGAGCAGCCCGCCTCGGTATCGCCCGCGTCGATCGCGCGCTGGTGGGTATCCAGGCCTTTATAGGCCGGAAGCAGGGAAGGGTGGATATTGACGATCCGCCCGCGCCAATCGGCGACGAATTCGTTCGAGAGCAGGCGCATGTACCCGGCGAGCGCGACGATTTCCACGCCCGCTGTGCGCAATGCCGCAGTCAGCGCGGCTTCGTAGGCGGGCTTGCCGATCCCTTTTGGAGAGAGCGCGAAGATCGGGATGCCGTGCTCAAGCGCCCAGCTCAAGCCGGGGGCATCGGGCTTGTCGGAGGCGACAACAGCGACTTCGTAGGCATCGCCCGCCTGATCGACGAGCGACATCATGTTCGACCCGCGGCCGGAGATCAGGATGCCGATTTTTTTAGGCATTGTGCGTGGCGGACCAATCGGCGCGTGCGCTCCAGGTTTCGGTCGAGCCATGAACGGTGCAACCGCGCACTCCCGCGACGATTTCGCCAATCCTGAACGCGCTTTCGCCAGCCGCTTCGAGCGCGCCGATCACGCCGTCGGCGTGATCCGCCGCGACAACCACTGCCATCCCGACTCCACAATTGAACGTCCGCGCCATTTCTTCGGGCTCGATCGCGCCCTGCGCTTGGAGGAACGCCATCAGGCGCGGCTGCTCCCAGCTATCGGCCGCAATCCACGCATGTGCGCCGTCCGGCAGTACGCGCGGAATGTTTTCGAGCAACCCGCCGCCGGTTATGTGCGCCAATCCTTTGATCTGACCCGCGGCAATCAGCGGCAACAGGCTTTTCACGTAAATCCGCGTAGGCGCCATCAGCGCGTCGATCAGCAATACGTCGCTGTCGAACAACGCCGGGCGATCGAGCTTCCAGCCCTTGTCCGCTGCCAGCCGCCGCACCAGCGAATAGCCGTTCGAATGTACCCCCGACGAACCTAGGCCTAGAATAAGGTCACCCACCGTAATGTCTTTGCCGGTCAGAACCCGGTCGCGCTCGACCGCGCCGACGCAGAACCCGGCCAGGTCATAATCGCCCGCGACGTACATCCCCGGCATTTCCGCCGTCTCGCCACCGATCAGCGCACAACCGGCGATCCGGCATCCTTCCGCGATTCCCGCGACGACACGAGTCGCGATGTCGTTGTCGAGCTTCCCGGTCGCGTAATAATCGAGAAAAAACAGCGGCTCGGCACCCTGCACGATCAGATCGTTGACGCACATCGCGACCAGATCGATCCCGACCCCGTCGTGCCGACCGCTATCGATCGCCAGCTTCAGCTTCGTCCCGACCCCGTCATTCGCCGCGACCAGCAGAGGATCCTTGAACCCCGCGGCCTTCAAGTCGAAGAACCCGCCGAACCCGCCGAGATCGGCGTCCGCGCCGGGGCGCCGCGTTGCCCTGGCGAGCGGCCCGATCGCACGAACCAGCGCGTTGCCGGCGGCGATTGACACCCCGGCATCGGCATAAGTGTAGGGACTATTGCGGCGTTGGTCCTCGCTCATGCACGCCGCCTAGCGATATCGCGCTTGGATTTCCACGGCTCCTTCGCCAAAAGGGCGCCCGACATGCGCGGCGCCCCGACATTCCATGCTTTTACCATTGCCGTGGCGCTGGCGTTCGCCGGTGCCGCCGGCATGGTGGCCGCGCAATCGACCGATACGATCGACACCAACGAGCCGATCGACACTTCGGGCAGCTACCAAATCGACGGCGTCCAGGTCGACGTCAGCGGTCCCAATGCCGACGCCGCTAGACACGCAGGATGGCGGGTTGCCCAGCGCAAGGGCTATCAGATGCTGGCGAAGAAGATGGGCGCCGGCGGCGGCGTACCGTCCGACGCCGTACTCGATTCGATGGTCACCGGTATCGTCATCGAGAATGAGCAGATCGGCCCCAACCGTTACATCGCCAAGCTCGGTGTGCTGTTTAGCCGCGGCAAGATCGGTGGGATGCTGGGATTGGCCGGGCAGGATGCGCGGTCCTCACCGATGCTGCTGATTCCGATTCAATGGTCGGGCGGCGCGGCGGTCGGGTTCGAACAGAAGACCGCTTGGGCCGACGCCTGGGGCCGGTTCCGCACCGGCGACAGCAGCGTCGACTATGTCCGGCCGATCGGCACCGGCCCCGATTCGCTGTTGCTGAACGAGGGCCAGATCGGTCGCCGCGATCGGGGCTGGTGGCGCAGCGTGCTCGACCAATATGCCGCATCGGATATTCTGGCCCCGGTGGTGTCGCTTTCGCGGCAATGGCCCGGCGGCCCGGTGATCGGCATGTTCGAGGCGCGGCACGGTGCCGATAATGAGTTGATCGCACGCTTCACGCTGCGCGTCGAAAGCGAGGACGGCCTGACCGCGTTGCTCGACGCCGGGGTCAAGCGGCTCGACACGATCTATCAGAACGCGCTTCGCGACGGTGCGCTCGTCAGCGACCCCAGCCTGGCCTATATCCCGCCGCCGATGGCAACCCCGACGCCGACTTCGACGCCGACCGATACGCCCTCCGACGTGACGACGACGACGACGATCGAGACCCCGCCGTCCTCTACGAGCGCGATCACCATTCAGTTCGACACGCCGACCGCCGGATCGGTCTCATCGATCGAATCGGCGGTGCGCGGTGTGCCCGGGGTTAGTGGCGCGGCAACCACCAGCATGGCGATCGGCGGCGTGTCGGTGATGCGGCTCAACTATAACGGCGATCCCGATTTGTTGCGCACATCGCTCCAATCGCGTGGGTTCCAGGTCGGGCGCAACGGCACCACGCTGAGGATTCGCCGCGCGGAGGCGACTCCGGGCGAATGAGCCAGCTCGGCCTGCCGTTGGCGTGGCCGCCCGGCCCAGGCGACGATGAATTCCTGGTCACGGCGTCGAACCATCACGCTTTCCATCTGCTCGAACGCTGGGCGACTTGGCCGGTGATGACCGCGTTGCTGGTCGGCCCGCGCAAGTCGGGTCGCAGCCTGCTTGCGCGCGTGTTCGCCAGCCGCAGCGGCGGGACATTCATCGACGACGCCGATCGGAGACCCGAAAAGGATCTGTTTCACGCCTGGAACGCAGCACAAGCCGATCATCGCCCGCAACTGTTTATCGCGGAGGCGGCACCGCCCGATTGGCGCGTGACGTTGCCCGATCTGCGCTCGCGGCTCGCCGCGAGTTCAGTCGCGCGAATCGGCGCGCCCGACGACGCGCTGATGCGGTCACTGCTCGAACGACAGTTCCTGCGCCGCCATCTCGACGCGCGGCCTGACCTGATCGACTGGCTGATCGCCCGGTTGGAGCGCAATTTCGTCGCGGTCGAACGGGCGGTCGATGTGCTCGATCAGGACGTGCTGGAACATCGCAAGCGCTTGTCGATCCCGCGCGCACGGTCCACATTGGCGGCGGCGGGAATCATCGCCCTGCCAGCGAACGAGGACCCATGACTCGCCCCGCCCATATCGCGCGTCTCGCCGACGATGACGACGACGATCCGTTCGAAGCGAGCGAGGGCGGCGAGCGCTATTTCAACCGCGAGCTGAGCTGGTTGGCGTTCAACCGCCGTGTTTTGGAGGAAGCGTGCAACGCGGCGCATCCGTTGCTCGAACGGCTGCGGTTCCTGTCGATCTCCGGCTCCAACCTCGATGAATTCTTCATGGTCCGCGTCGCCGGACTGATGGGCCAGCAGAAACAGGAGGTCGAGCGGCGGTCGGCGGACGGGCTCACAACGCGTGAGCAACTCGGCAAGATCATCGCAATGGCCGATGCGTTGGTCGAGGATCAGCGCAGCGTGTGGCGCGACCTGCGCCGGGATCTTGCCGCCACTGGTGTCCAGGTGCTCGGATCGCGCCAGATCGACGAGGCAGTGACGCCGGACGACGCGGCGTGGCTCGAAACGCACTTCCGCGATCAGATCTTCCCGATCCTGACGCCGCAGGCGCTCGACCCCGCGCACCCGTTCCCGTTCATGCCGAACAAGGGCTTGGCGGTGATCTTTGACCTAGTCCGCGCGTCGGACGGAGAGGAAGTGCGCGAACTGGTGATGCTGCCGGCGCCGATGGCACGCTTCGTTCGTTTGCCCGGCGAACCGGCGCGCTACGTCGCGGTCGAATCGCTGGTAAAACGATTTTCGTCGATCATTTTCCCCGGTTACGCTGTCGCGGGCGCCGCCGAATTCCGCGTGTTGCGCGACAGCGATATCGAGATCGAGGAGGATGCCGAGGATCTGGTCCGCTACTTCGCCAACGCGATCAAGCGGCGGCGGCGGGGCAGGGTAATCCGGCTGGAGCTCGAATCGGGCATGCCCGAAGCGCTCGGCGCGGTACTGCGCGACGAACTGGCGGGTGGCGATGCGTTCGTGACCGAAAGTGGCGCATTCCTGGGCCTCGACAACCTTGAAGCGATCATCGACGAAAATCGTCCCGATCTGAAATTCGTGTCCTTCGCGCCGCGCTTCCCCGAACGCATCCGCGAATTCGGCGGCGATTGCTTCGCCGCGATCAAGGCCAAGGACATCGTCGTCCACCACCCGTACGAAACGTTCGAGGTGGTGATCGAATTCCTCAAGCAGGCCGCCGCCGATCCCGATGTCGTGGCGATCAAACAGACGCTGTACCGCGCGGGCAAGCAATCGGCGGTGATCAACGCGCTGATCGCCGCCGCCGAATCGGGCAAGTCGGTGACCGCCGTGGTCGAATTGAAGGCGCGGTTCGACGAGGAGCAGAATCTGCTCTGGGCCTCCGCGCTCGAACGTGCCGGCGTGCAGGTGGTGTACGGCTTCTTCGACTGGAAAACCCACGCCAAGGTGTCGATGGTGGTCCGGCGCGAGGGCGGCGAATACAAAACCTACTGTCACTTCGGCACCGGCAATTACCACCCGGTTACCGCCAGGATTTATACCGACCTCAGCTTCTTCACCGCCGATCCCGACCTTGGCCGCGATGCCGCGCAGATTTTCAATTATGTCACCGGCTATGTCGAACCGACGCTCAAATACGTGGGCATTTCTCCCCGCGACATGCGCAAGCGGCTGACCGCGCTGATCGACGCCGAAACCGCCAACGCCAAGGACGGCAAGCCGGCGGCGATCTGGGCAAAGATGAATTCGGTGGTCGATCCGGCGATCATCGAGAAGCTCTATGAGGCATCCAACGCGGGGGTCGAGATCGACCTGATCATCCGCGGCATATGCTGCCTGCGCCCCGGCGTCCCCGGCATGTCGGAGAATATCCGAGTCAAGTCGATCGTCGGCCGCTTCCTCGAACACAGCCGCATCTGGTGCTTCGGCAACGGCAGGGTGTTGCCCAACGACGGTGCGCACATCTTCATTTCGTCCGCCGACTGGATGCCGCGCAATTTCGACCGGCGCGTCGAATATATGCTTCCGATCCTCAATCCGACCGTCCACGATCAGATCCTCGATCAGGTAATGGTCGCCAATTTGATCGACACCGAGCAGAGCTGGGCGCTCAACGCCGACGGCAGCTATTCGCGGCTCGATCCCGGCGAGCGGCCGTTCAACCTCCACCGCTATTTCATGACCAACCCGTCGCTGTCGGGACGTGGCGCGGCTCTGGAGGGTGGGGCGGTACCCAAACTATCGCTGGCGCGGCGGCGTTAGCGTTTCGATGGCGAAACCCCTGTTCCGCACGGTCCGCGCCGGCGACGCGGGCGTGACGCCGCGCACCGCGATCATCGATATCGGCTCGAACTCGATCCGCTTGGTGGTCTATCAGGGACCGTCGCGACTGCCCGCGACCTTGTTCAATGAGAAGGTCATGGCGGGGCTGGGCAAGGGGTTGGCCGGCGAGGGCAAGCTATCACAAGGCGCAATCGCATTGGCGATCGAAACGCTCGAACGCTTCGCCGCCGTTGCCCGCGAGATGGAGGTGACGTCGCTGCGGACCGTCGCGACCGCCGCAGTGCGCGATGCCGCCAATGGCCATGTGCTGATCGACGCCGCTGCTCGCATCGGCTTGCCCGTCGAATTGCTGACGGGCGAGCAGGAGGCGATGGCGGCGGGGATGGGGGTTTTGTCGGCTATTCCCGATGCCGACGGTATCGTCGGCGATCTCGGCGGCGGCAGCCTGGAACTGGTCCGCGTCAAGAACGGCAAGGTGCGCGACCGCGCCTCGTTTCCCCTGGGCGTGATGCGCGTCGCGGCGCTGCGCGAGAAAGGGAAGGGGGCGATCGATCGCCGGGTCGCCAAATTGCTTGGGCAGGCCGGTTGGGCGGGCAAAGGGAAAGGACTGCCGCTCTATCTCGTCGGCGGGTCGTGGCGGAGCCTCGCGCGGCTCGACATGGAGGTGAAACGCTATCCGCTACCGGTCATTCAACAATATGCGATGTCGCCGGCGGACATCACCCGATTGGTGCGCACGGTCAGCCATGTCGGCAAGGGGACGCTGAAGGCGATCCCCGGCATTTCGTCGCAGCGCGCGCCGATGCTCAACGACGCAGCGGCACTGCTGGCGGCATTGTTGCGGCACTTGCGGAGCGACCGCACCATCGTATCGAGCTTCGGCCTTCGTGAAGGGCTGCTGTACGAAGCGCTCGACGCCGAGACACGCGCGCAAGATCCGCTCATCGTCGCGGCTCGTGCGGAAGGGCAGCGGCTAGGGCGATTTGCCGAACATGGCGACTTGCTCGACGCGTGGATCGCGCCGCTGTTCGAGGATTCGCCGGTGATGGCGCGGCTGCGCCACACCGCGTGCCTGCTCGCCGATGTCGGCTGGCACGCCAATCCGGAGTTCCGCGCCGAACGCGGGGTCGAGATCGCGCTCCACGGCAATTGGGTCGCGATCGACGCGCGCGGCCGGGCGATCGTCGCGCAGGCATTGTGGACGTCGCTCGGCGGCGGATCGGGTGCGCCGGCCGATCTCGCTCGGTTGGCATCGGCCGCCGACCTCAAGCGCGCGGTGCAATGGGGGCTGGCGATGCGGCTGGGTCAGCGCCTGTCCGGCGGCGTCGCAGGACCACTCGAACGATCGAAGCTGGGCGAGGACGGCGCCGCGCTGACGCTTCACCTCGCGGGCAACGATGTCGCGCTCTACGGCGAAGCGGTGCAGAAACGCCATGCCGCTTTGTCTACGGCGTGCGAACGCGAGCCCGTGCTGACGAGCTAGAATTAGCCGCAGTTGAACGAAAGGATGCGGCCATCCGCGTCGATGTGGACGTTCAGCCGATCTTCAAGGAAATCCATTGTCACCATCTGCCCTGGGCGGATCACGCGCAGCGTCCGCGCACCCGTGACATGCATCAGTCGCTTGCCGAGCGCGGCGCTGTAAATGCGTCCTACCTTCTCGGTCACGATGCGGTCGACACACTTACCGGGAGGCATCGGCATATCAGCCAATGGCGGGTTGCACGCACCGAGCAGTATCGGCGTCAACAGGATCGCGCGTTTCACGCGGCATCCTCCGTCCGGGTCATGCGCAATTTGCCGTTGATCACCGCGAACGCCAAACGGCCCTCGACCAAGTCGAGCGCGTCGCGCCCGAACTGATCAAAGCGCCAGCCTTCGAGGATCGTCAGGCCCTCGCGATGCCCTGCGGCGAGCAACTCCAGTTCTTCCGACCGCGCCAGCAACCGCGACGCGACGTCGATATCGCGCGAGCGAATCTTGAGCAGCAACTTGAGCAGGTCGGCGACCAACGAGCCTTCCTTGCCCAACCCCGGCTTGCGATCGTCGCGCGGCGGCATCTCTTCCGCGCTCATCGGCTGCGCGTCCTCGACCGCGGCCATCAGCCGCGCACCGATGTCGTTGCCCGCCCAAGTCGCCGACAATCCCCGCACGCGCGCCAGGTCGGACTGTTTCTTGGGCGGATGGCTGGCGAGGTCGGCCAGCGTCTCGTCCTTGATGATGCGGCCACGCGGAAGGTTCTTGCCCCGCGCCTCGATCTCCCGCCATCGCGCCAGCGCCTTCAACCGCCCGAGGACATCGGGCTTGCGTCCCGCGATCCGCACGCGTTTCCATGCGAGTTCGGGGTCGTTGGCGTAATTGGCCGGATCGGCGATCCGCTCCATTTCCTGGTCGAGCCACGCGCCGCGCCCGGTGGTCTTGAGCTTCTCCAGCATCTTGGGGAATATCTTCGCCAGATGCGTCACGTCGCCGATCGCGTAATCGACTTGCCGCGTCTCAAGCGGCCGCCGCGCCCAGTCGGTGAACCGCGCGCCCTTGTCGACCTGGATACCGAGCCAAGAGTCGACCAAATTCGAATAACCGATCTGCTCGCCTTGCCCCAACGCCATCGCTGCAATCTGCGTGTCGAACAGCGGATGCGGAGTCTTGGCGGTGAGGTTGTAGATGATCTCGATGTCCTGCCCACCCGCATGGAAGACCTTCAATACTTCCTCGTTGTTCACAAGGAGCTCGAGTAACGGCTGCATATCGATCCCCGGCAGCATCGGGTCGATTGCCGCGGCTTCATGCTCGTCCGCGATCTGGATCAGGCAAAGCTCCGGCCAAAACGTGCTTTCGCGCATGAATTCGGTGTCGACGCAGATGAACGGCGATTGCGACAAGCGGGAGCAGAGATTGGCGAGGGCGGCGTTGTCCTCGATCAGGCCATGGATATGCATCGCAGCCCCATAGCGAGGTGCGCGCGGTTGACAAAGTGCGCTGTGAAGGGAAAGCGCATCGGCTTTCCGGCGCCATGCCGTTTCCTGACACCGAGTAGATAAAATGCACGCCTATCGTACGCACACTTGCGCCGCCTTGACCGCCGCCGAGGTAGGGCAGGATGTCCGCCTGTCGGGCTGGGTCCACCGCAAGCGCGACCATGGCGGCGTGCTGTTCGTCGATCTGCGCGACCATTACGGAATCACACAGGTGGTGGCCGACAGCGACAGCCCGGCGCTGCCGATCCTGGAGTCGCTGCGCGTCGAATCGGTCGTGACGATCGATGGCAGCGTCAAAGCGCGCGCCGCAGGCACTGCCAACCCAAACCTCGCGACCGGCGAGATCGAAGTGTTCGCGCGCGCGGTAACGGTTCAGAGCCACGCACAGGAACTGCCGATGCCGGTCGCGGGCGAGGCCGATTATCCCGAGGATATCCGCCTGCGCTACCGCTTCCTCGATCTGCGACGCGAGCGGCTCCACAACAACATCGTGCTGCGTTCGAACGTCATTTCGTCGCTACGTCAGCGCATGATCGGGCAGGGCTTCACCGAATTCCAGACCCCGATCCTGACCGCGAGCTCGCCCGAGGGCGCACGCGACTATCTCGTCCCCAGCCGTGTCCACCCGGGCAAGTTCTACGCACTCCCGCAGGCACCGCAGATGTTCAAGCAACTGCTGATGGTCGCCGGGTTCGACCGCTATTTCCAGATCGCCCCGTGCTTTCGCGACGAGGACGCCCGCGCCGACCGTTCGCCGGGCGAATTCTACCAGCTCGATTTCGAGATGAGCTATGTCACACAGGACGACGTGTTCGCCGCGATCGAGCCGGTGCTCCATGGCGTGTTCGAGGAATTCGCCGACTGGCAGGGCAAGGGACGTACCGTGTCGCCGCTGCCGTTCAAGCGCATCCCCTACAAGGAATCGATGCTCAAATACGGCAGCGACAAGCCCGACCTGCGCAACCCGATCCTGATCACCGACGTTAGCGAGCAGTTCAAGGGTTCGGGCTTCGGCCGCTTCGCCTCGATGGTCGAAGACGGCGATGTCGTCCGTGCGCTGCCCGCACCGAACACCGCCGAGAAAAGCCGCAAATTCTTCGACGACATGAATAGCTGGGCGCAGAGCGAAGGCTTCCCCGGCCTCGGCTATGCGACTCAGAAGGACGGCGTGTTCGGTGGCCCGATCGCGAACAACCACGGCCAGGACGGTATGAAGGCGATCGCCGACGCGCTCGGCCTTGGCCCCAACGACGGCATCTTCTTCTCGGCGGGGAAAGAAGCTCAGGCGGCCAAGCTCGCCGGCCTCGCGCGCACCCGCGTCGCCGAGCAGCTCGAGCTGATCGACGCCTCGCGCTTCGAATTCTGCTGGATCGTCGACTTCCCGATGTTCGAGTATGACGAGGACAACAAGAAGGTCGATTTCAGCCACAACCCCTTCAGCATGCCGCAAGGCGAGCTCGAGGCGCTGGAGACCAGGGACCCGCTCGATATCCTGGCGTACCAGTACGACATCGTGTGCAACGGCGTGGAGCTGTCGTCGGGCGCGATCCGCAACCACCGGCCGGAGATCATGTACAAGGCGTTCGAGATCGCCGGGTATAGCCAGGCCGATGTCGACACCAATTTCGCCGGCATGATCAACGCGTTCAAGTTCGGCGCGCCGCCGCACGGCGGGTCGGCCCCGGGCGTCGACCGCATCGTCATGCTGCTGGCCGACGAGCCCAACATCCGCGAGGTCATCGTCTTCCCGATGACGCAGAAGGCGGAGGATCTGATGATGGGCGCGCCCAATTTCGCGACGCCCCGGCAGCTCAAGGAACTCAACATCCGGCTGATCGATCAGCCCGGTTCGGCGAAGACCGGCGTCGCGGAGGCGGTCGCGCCAAGCGCTGGCTAATATCAACCGGCCGTTTACCGGCATTGGCTAGACCAGCAGCATGACGCTCGCTTCCTTCATCCGGCTTGGCCTCGTCAACGCCGTCATCTCGATCCTGCTGTTCGGGGCGGTGCTGATGGGGCTGATCGTACTGTTCGATCCACGCGCCAATCCACTGACCTGGCCGTTCCTCGCCACCACGATCCTGACCTTGGTCGGGCCGGGCATGATCGTGATCGACCTTGTCGCCGCGGCGATCGCGTCGATGGCGAAGAAGTCCGCTACGTCGGCGCATCTCGTCGCGCTGATCGTCGCGACATGCCTCGCGCTCGCTTACCTCGGCGCCGGGCGAGTGGCGATCATTCGTCCTGACATCGTCGGGCTGATCCGCTGTGCGTTCGTCGCGGCAATTGCGTTGCCATGGTTGGCCGGCGCCGGGATCGTCAAGGTCGCGCGTAAGACTTGACCCGCAAGCCGGTTCACATCGTACCGACGCTTCGCTAGAACGTTGGCATGATCGACCGCTACTTTCTCAGCCATCCCCGCAGCGTCGGGGAAAGCTACCCGCAACACGCCGCGACCGCCTTCAGCTTCGGCGCCCACATGCTCGCCGGCGGTGTTGCCGCGATGGTCCATGGCGTGTTTCCGTCGCTCTGCACTCGAACCGCGAGCAATACGGTCAAGACGCTCTATGGCCGGATGAAATCGCGCCAGCCCAACTTCGCCGAGCGCCCGCCCGCCTTTACCGAGCCCGACTGGCAACTCGAATACGAGATTTAAGGCCGTGATCCGCCATGTCGCCATCATCGGCGCGGGCTTTTCGGGCACGTTGCAGGCGATCAACCTGCTGCGCCACGATGGGCCCCGCGCGACGCTGATCGAACGCGCGCCGGAACCGGGCAAGGGCCTCGCCTACGGCGCGGCCTATCCCGACCATGTGCTCAACGTTCGCGCCGGCAATATGAGTGCTTTGCCCGACGATCCCGACCATTTCGTCCGCTGGCTGGCAGCGAACGGCAAGCAGGATGCCGGCGCCACCTTCGTGCAGCGCGTGACGTACGGCACTTATCTGCGCGAGCAGTTGAACGACGCGCTGGAGAAGTCGGGCGGCAGGCTGACGCTTGTTCAGGCGGATGTCGGCGATGTGCGGCAAGCGGGCGAGGGGGCTCGAGTCACGCTGACCGACGGGCGCACGATCGACGCGGATGCTGCGGTGCTTGCGGTCGGCAACCTCCCCCCGCACGATCCGCCCGGGTTCGGCGATACGCTGTCGAATGCGCGCTACAAGAGCGATCCGTGGGACCGGAGCGTACCGCAGGGGTTGAACGACGACGACTCGGTCTTGCTGATCGGCACCGGGCTGACGATGGTCGACATCGCATTGCTGCTCGAATCGAGCGGATTCAAGGGACGGATCGTTGCGCTGTCGCGCCGTGGGCTGCTGCCGCACCGCCACGACGCGCCCGGTCCGATGCATGCGAAGCTCGCCGAGCGGCCCGTCGCGACTCCGTCGGAGCTGGTCCGCTTGGTGCGCGATCGGGGAGCCGCAATCGGCTGGCGAGGTGCCGTGGATGAGTTGCGGCCGTACACGCAGGCGATGTGGGTCAACGCGACCGACGCCGAGCGCCAGCGCTTTCTACGCCATTTACGTCCGTGGTGGGATGTCCATCGCCACCGTCTCGCGCCGCAAGTCGCGGACCGGCTCGCAGCGATGCAGGCCAGCGGGCAGCTCGAGATCGTTGCCGGCAAGACCATCGCCGCAGCGGAGACGGCGGATGGCATCGTCGTCACCTGGCGCCGGCGAGGCAACGACTCGCCCGAAACCTTAACGACACAGCGGATCATCAACTGCACCGGGCCGCAAGGCGACCTCACCCGCACCACTGAGCCGTTGCTCGCCACGCTCCAGCAACGCGGCGTGGTGCGCGCTGACCCGGCAAAGCTCGGGCTCGATGTCGACGGCTGCGCGCGCACGATCGCGGCTGATGGCGAGCCCAACGAATGGCTCTACGCGCTTGGCCCGATGACGCGCGGGGCGTTCTGGGAAATCGTCGCGGTGCCCGACATTCGGCAGCAGACCTGGAACCTCGCACGCCGCCTGTCGAACGCGCAATGGGTTGGCGGCGAGGGGCTTTAGGCCGGCGCGAACTCGCCCGAATCGTCCATCACGTGGAGCACGCCGTCGGCGATAGCGAAATAGGCGCCGTGTAGCTTGAGCGTCCCCGCGGCCTCGCGTTCCGGGATGCACGGGAAGGTGCGCAGGTTACGCAACGACACGCGCACTGTTTCCAGCTCGAGCGCGTGCACCGCTTCCGGCCCGGTGCCGTATTGCGCGACGATCCGATCGCGCGCTTCATCGAGCATATCGACCCAATGGTCGATGAACCCTCCCGCGCCCGGCGGCGCGCCCTTGAACTGTTGCGACAGAGCCGCCGCGACCCCGCCGCACGATCCGTGGCCGAGCACCACGATCTCGCATACTTCCAACTGCGTCACAGCGAATTCGAGCGCGGCCGACACACCGTGTCGCCCGCCGCCGAGCTCAAAAGGCGGCACCAGATTGGCGATGTTGCGCACCGCAAAAATTTCGCCTGGTACCGTGTCGAATATTTGCGCCGGATCGACTCGGCTGTCCGAGCACGCGATCACCATGACGCGCGGGCTCTGCCCCTCGCTCAATTCCTCCCAGCGTTCGCGGTGGCGCCGGTACTCGCTGGTCCGAAAACGCTGATAGCCGTCGAGCAAGTCCACAAAGTCGGTCATGCCCCTGTCTCTGCCAAGGCCGGGAAGGGGTGGCAAGCGCCGCGCAGGATCGCTATCTGCGCGGCATGAACGAGATTTCGCCGCTCATCCGCGAACCCCGCCAGCGCAAGCCCGACTGGATCCGTGTCAAGGCACCCGGGGGCACCGCGTTCGCCGAGACCAAGGCGCTGATGCGCCGGCTCAACCTTGCGACGGTGTGCGAGGAGGCGGCGTGCCCCAATATCGGCGAGTGCTGGACCAAGAAGCACGCGACGGTGATGATCCTGGGCGACACCTGCACGCGCGCCTGCGCGTTCTGCAACGTCAAGACGGGAATGCCCCGCGCGGTCGATCCGCTGGAGCCCGAGCATGTCGCGGTGGCGGCGGCCGAACTGGGACTCGAACATATCGTCGTCACGTCGGTCGACCGCGACGACCTGCCCGATGGCGGTGCGTCGCAATTCGTGAAGGTGATCCAGGCGATCCGGCGTACGACGCCGGGCACGACGATCGAAATTCTCACACCCGATTTCAGGAACAAGGCGCAAGCCGCTGTGGAATCGATCGTCGAGGCCGGGCCGGACGTCTACAACCATAATCTGGAGACGGTGCCGCGGCTGTATCCGACGATCCGGCCGGGCGCGCGTTACTATGCGTCGCTGCGCTTGCTGGAGAGCGTGAAGCGGCATGATCCGTCGATCTTCACCAAATCGGGCGTGATGATGGGGCTGGGCG
>NZ_JAQGKZ010000124.1 GCF_028289855.1 Sphingomonas bacterium
TCACCGAGCTGACGCTCGCCGCGGCGCGGGACACGATCCGCATTCTGTCGTGGCTCAAATCGAACGCGCCGCAGACCAACGTCGTCGTGGTCGCCAACCGCGTGACGCCGGGCGCGCTGGAAAACGAGCGCAAGGATTTCGAGGGCTCGATCGAGCGCAAGATCGATTTCCAGGTACCGTATGACCAGAAACTGGCGGCGCAGGCGGCCAAGCTCGGCAAGCCGATGGCCGAAGCCGGCAAGGGGTCGAAGACCGTCTTGCCGCTGAACGAACTGGCGACGCGGCTGATGGCGATCGGCGACAATGCCGAAGTGCCGGTCAAGCCGGCCGGCAAGAAGGAAGCCGGCAAGGCGCAGTCGTTCATGGGCAAGTTCGCCGACCTGAAGTCGCTGATGCCCAAAAAGGCGGCGAAGTCGAATTGATCGTGGCCGTTCCTTTCCGGAATGGCGCCGAATTTGTGGAGCGTTGAGCGATGCCGTTGGTGCCGCTGATCTCGATCGTAGTCGGTGGCGGCATCATGTTGCTCCTGCTGGCATTCGCCTTCGCCGGTCCCTCGGCGGAGAAGGCCCAGGTGCGCCGGCTGATCTCGCTCAAGGAACGTCATAGCGGCGCCGCCAGCGAGGCCGCGATGGCCGCGCAGATGCGCCGCATCACCGGCAAGCGCGACAGCGGCATGGATACCGCGATGATGCGGTTCCTGCCGCGTCCCGCGCTCCTCAAGAAACGCCTGGCGATGACCGGCAAGAGCTGGACCGTCGGCCAGTACGGCATGACCTCGGTCGGCATGATCGTCGTGGTCGGCGGGTTGTTGCTGATGAAGGGCGCGCCCGTCGCGGTGTCGCTGTTGATCGCCGTGTTCATCGGCGCGGGCCTGCCGCATTTCGTGGTCGGCTATTTCATCAAGCGCCGCGGCAACAAGTTCACCGCCAAGTTCCCCGACGCGATCGAATTGCTCGTGCGCGGTTTGCGTTCGGGCTTGCCGATTTCGGAGACGATGGGCGTGGTCGCGGCGGAAGTCCCCGGCCCCGTCGGCGAGGAATTCCGCGCGATCAGCGACAAGATGAAGATCGGCCGGACAATGGACGCCGCGCTTCAGGAAACCGCCGATCGGCTCGGCACGCCCGAATTCCAGTTCTTCGTCATCTCGATCGCGATCCAGCGCGAGACCGGCGGCAATCTGGCCGAGACCTTGTCCAACCTCGCCACCGTGCTGCGCCAGCGCAGCCAGATGAAGCTCAAGATCAAGGCGATGGCGTCCGAATCGAAGGCGTCGGCGTACATCGTCGGCTCGCTGCCGTTCATCGTGTTCGGCCTGATCATGTGGATCAGCCCCGGTTACATGGGCAATTTCTTTGTCGATCAACGCCTGATCGTCGCCGGGGTCGGTGGCATGATCTGGATGGCCCTCGGGGCATTCATCATGGCCAAAATGATCAATTTCGAGATTTGATGGCGATGCAAGTTCCTCCACATACCCCCACACTGCTCGGCGTCGATGTCATCTGGGTCGGCACGTTGCTGGCCGCGGTCGCCGCGTTCGCGGTGCTGCTCGCCATCTACGCCGCGACCACCGTGCGCGACCCGATGGTCAAGCGCCTGAAGGCGCTCAACGATCGTCGCGAGCAGTTGAAGGCGGGCATTACCGCATCGACCAGCAAGCGCCGCGCGAAGCTCGTCCGCCAGAACGACACGACCGACCGCATCCGCTCGCTGTTGTCGGGCCTCAAGGTGTTGCAGGACAGCCAGCTCAAGGTCGCGCAGACCAAGTTGCTCCAGGCCGGCATCCGCAAGAAGGAATATGCCGTCGCGGTCATCTTCGGCCGCCTCGTCCTGCCGATCATCCTCGGCGGGCCGATGCTGTACCTGGTGTACGGCACCGACATGTTCGCGACCTGGTCGCCGATCAAAGCCTACGGCCTCGTCGCGGGTACCTTCATCCTGGCCTATAAAGGCCCGGACATTTACCTGAAGAACAAGATCAGCAAGCGCTCGTCGGCGATCCGCAAGGGCCTGCCCGACGCGCTCGACCTGCTGGTGATTTGCGCCGAGGCCGGCCTGACCGTCGACGTCGCGTTCCACCGCGTGTCGAAGGAACTGGGCAAGGCCTATCCCGAGCTCGGCGACGAATTCGCGCTGACCGCGATCGAACTGGGCTTCCTCGCGGAACGGCGCCAGGCGTTCGAGAACCTCGCGACCCGCGTCCACCTCGACGCGGTCAAGGGTGTCGTCACGACGATGATCCAGACCGAGAAATACGGCACGCCGCTCGCCTCCGCGCTGCGCGTGCTGTCGGCCGAATTCCGTAACGAGCGCATGATGCGCGCCGAGGAAAAGGCCGCCCGCTTGCCCGCGATCATGACGATCCCGCTGATCCTGTTCATCCTGCCGACGCTGTTCATCGTCATTCTCGGCCCGGCATCGTGCAGCATCTCGGACGCGTTCAAGACCACCTAGACTGGAACGCTAAAGCCGGCGCATCGTTACTCCGGCATAACGAACCGGAAAAAAGGGCGCGCCGATGCTGTTTACCAACGTTACGCAATTGGCCGTATTGGGGCTGGTCCTGATCCTTGGTCTCGTCCTCGGGCTGCTGATGGCGCCCAAGGGCACGCGGTGGCGGCGCCAATACGAAGCGGAGCGCGATGCGCACGCCGCGTACCGCACCGACGCCGACGCGAAGTGGCGTGAGCGCGAGGCGCTGACCACCAATCGCGATGCCTATGTTCGCGATCTCGAAGCCGAGAATGCGCGGTTGAAGGCGGAAGCGCCCTAGCTGAGCGGCTTGCAGCTCGATTTCTTACGCGCGGCGTCGATCGCGGGGAATTGCGCGCCGTCCTCGACCAGAATGCGGAGCAGCGCGATGCCGGTGGCGCCATCGACCCTGACCGCCTGCATCCCGTCAGGCACGGGCTGACCGGCAAGCGCGATCGCGATGCGGATCGGCCGCCCTTCCGCGTCGATATTGTTGCGCACGAATTTGACGTCGGTCCGCGCGTCGAACACCGAAAGCGACCAATAGCGCGACGGCACCGGCTCGATATCGACCAGCACCGGCCCGTTCGATACGTCATACGGGCAGGACGAATAGGCCAGGTCGGGGCTGGGCCGCACGATCGCCCGCGCCTTGTCGGTCGCGAGCGGGGTCGCGGCCATCGCGTTATACCCCGCCAGCTTGCTGATCCGCCCGGTCGCAAAGCTCATCAGCGTGCGCGGAATCTGCACCATCGCCAGATTGTAGACGACGATCGCGAGGACGAGGCCCAGGATGAGCGGGGGCAGCCAGCGACGCATCAGCAACCCTCCTTGACGATCGAGGGCAGTTGATCGCGCGTCAGGTTCCCCGCCCCGCCGTCGTCGGGCAAATAAGCGCGCAGCGTCAGGTTGAAGCGATCGACTCGTCCGGTCGGCAACCATAGCCCGGCCTGTTGCGCCGGCGCGACCTCGATCGCCCAGCCCGCCGGATCGGGGACGTGCGCGCTTTCGATCGAAAAGATGTTCGCCTGGTTCGGGACAAGATAGCTGTCGTCGCCGTACAACGTGACGCTCCACCATTTGGCCGGGACCGCGCGGCCCGACACGCGATAGCGGCACTTGCCGTCGAGCGGCGCGCCCGCGCTATCGACCGCGGCGGTGTAATAGCGCACCTCGTGCGCCGGCAGCGCGAGCAGCCCGCGCCACGCCACCGTCGCGCGCGTATAGGCGTCGGCGCCGGTCGTCCCGAAATCCTTGCCCGTCGTCCACGGCCCGATCGCGATGCTCGCGCCGAACGCGCCGCTCCGCACCCGCTGCACCGCCGCCCCCGCGCCGAGCGCGAGCCCGGCCACGCCGCAAATCACATACCGGACCCAAGGTTGCATCGGCCCCTCTCGTCAATTGGGGCAGCGGTGGTAGCGCTTGCCCTCGATCGTCATCGCGTCGTCGCCGCTGCGCTCGACGCCCAGATTCTGCGTGAATGGCTTGTCGTCCTCGGTATATTTGCCGGTCACCGTCACGGTCTTGCCCTTGAGGGTCCAGGTACCGATCCCGCGCTTGCCATAGAACCCGCCACCCGCACCGAAATTGACCGCGCGCCGCGCCGAGCAATCGCCTTCGCCAGCGCCCCAGCGGCCGCTCAGCCAAGTGCGGTTCACCCCGGCGGGCGTGGGCTTGGGTGTAGGCGTCGCCTTGGGTGTCGGCGTGGGCGATGGCTTGGGGCTGGGCAACGTCGTCGGGCTCGGCACGGGCGTCGGGGGCGCGACCATGGCGTTGCCGTCGGTCCCGCCAAGGTCGGTCACCACCGGCGGCGCGCTCGGCATCGGCTCGGGCGCCGCGACGGTACCGCGACCGGGATCGTTGACGTCGCCCATGAACATCCACGAGCCGCTGACCTGCACGAAGCGCCCGGTGCGCTGCGACGATTTGTCGCATTTCTTGGTGTAGGCGCTGCACGCCACCGACTTGAAATCGCAGATATAGCCGGGCAGCGACGGCGCCGCCTTGCACGCGATGCGCTCGGTCGACTGGACCTTCTCACCGCGCCTGGCGAGCGCGTCGATCATCTCGTCCTGCGACGGCCCGTCCTGGCCCAGCCCGCTGCACGCCGACAGCGCCAGCGTCACGATCAACAATGCCCCGACCCGCGTCATGGCGTCAGGAGTGTAGCGGAGCGGCGAATCCGTCAAGTCCCGCGCTGCCCTAGCGCCGCCTGCGCGGCGGCGAGGCGAGCGATCGGTACCCGATATGGGGAGGCAGAGACGTAATCGAGCCCGACCTTTTCGCAGAACGCGATCGAGGCGGGGTCGCCGCCGTGTTCGCCGCAAATGCCGAGCTTGATATCGGCGCGGGTCGCGCGGCCGCGCTGGGCGGCGATCTCGATCAGCTCACCCACGCCTTCGACGTCGATGCTGACGAACGGATCCTTCGCGTAGATGCCCTTTTCGACATAGACTTGCAGGAACCGCGCGGCGTCGTCGCGGCTGACCCCGAGCGCGGTTTGCGTGAGGTCGTTGGTGCCGAACGAGAAGAATTCGCCGACCTCGGCGATCTCCCCGGCGCGCAACGCGGCGCGTGGCAGCTCGATCATCGTGCCGACGAGATACTCGACACGCTTGCCGGTCTCCGCGAACACCGCCTCGGCAGCCTTGTCGACGACGGCCTTCATTAGCTCCAACTCGCGCCGCGTCGCCACAAGCGGGATCATGATCTCCGGCACCGGCGCCACGTCGAGGCTCACCGCCGCCTCGAAGATCGCGCGCGCCTGCATTTCATAGATTTCGGGATAGGTCACGCCGAGCCGGCAGCCGCGGTGCCCGAGCATCGGGTTGAATTCGTGGAGCTCGGCGGCGCGGCGCTTGAGGTAGTCGACCTCGACTCCGGCCGCTGCGGCGACCTCGGCAAACTCCTCCTCTTCGTGCGGGAGAAATTCGTGCAGCGGGGGGTCGAGCAGGCGGATCGTCACCGGCAGCCCCGCCATCACCTCGAAAATCTCGACGAAGTCGCTGCGCTGTTCGGGCAACAATTTGTCGAGCGCGGCGCGGCGGCCCTTTTCGTCCTCGGCCAGGATCATCTGGCGCACCGCGGTGATCCGCGCGGCGTCGAAGAACATGTGTTCGGTGCGGCACAGCCCGATCCCTTCCGCGCCGAATTCGCGCGCGGTTTTCGCGTCGAGCGGAGTCTCGGCGTTGGCGCGCACCTTCAGGCGGCGCACGCCGTCGGCCCATTCCATTAGCGTGCCGAAATCGCCCGCCAATTCAGGCTGCACGGTCGGGACTTCGCCGATCATCACCTCGCCCGACGCGCCGTCGATCGTAATGACGTCGCCCTCGTTCACCTCGCGCGTGCCGTTCGCACTTGGGCAGCGCATCACTTTCGCCTTGGCGTCGATCGACAGCGTCCCCGCCCCCGACACGCACGGCCGGCCCATGCCGCGCGCCACGACCGCAGCGTGGCTGGTCATCCCGCCGCGCGCGGTCAGGATGCCGCGCGCCGCGTGCATGCCGTGAATGTCTTCCGGGCTGGTCTCGGTGCGCACCAGGATAACCGCGTCGCCCGCCGCCGCGCGCTTCTCTGCGGTGTCGGCGTCGAACACGACCTTGCCGCTCGCAGCGCCCGGCGAGGCGGGCAGCCCGCGCGTCAGCACATCGCGGGTGGCGGCGGGGTCAAGCGTCGGGTGGAGCAACTGGTCGAGCGCCGCCGGGTCGACACGCGCGATCGCTTCCTCGCGGGTGATCAGGCCCTCCTCGGCCATATCGACCGCGATCTTGAGCGCGGCCTTGGCGGTACGCTTGCCCGAGCGCGTCTGGAGCATCCAGAGCTTGCCGCGTTCGACCGTGAATTCGATGTCCTGCATGTCGCGGTAATGCCGTTCGAGGATGTCGAACACGCCGGCCAACTCGCCGTAAACCTCGGGCATCGCCTCTTCCATCGACAGCGGCTTGGCATTCGCCGCCTGCCGCGCCGCCAAGGTCAGATATTGCGGCGTGCGGATCCCCGCGACGACGTCCTCGCCCTGCGCGTTGATCAGGAACTCGCCGTAATAGGCATTGTCGCCCTTCGCCGGATCGCGGGTGAAGGCGACCCCGGTGGCCGAGGTGTCGCCCATATTGCCGAACACCATCGCCTGGACGTTGACCGCGGTGCCCCAGGCGGCCGGGATGTCGTTGAGCCGGCGATAGACCTTGGCGCGCTCCGACTGCCACGACCCGAACACCGCGCCGATCGCGCCCCATAACTGGTCGTGGACGTCCTGCGGGAAGGGCTTCGACCATTGCTGCTCGACCAGCGCCTTATACTCGGCGACCAGCGCCTGCCAGTCGGCGGCGGTCATGTCGGTGTCGAGATAATAGCCCTTGTTTTCCTTGGCGATCTCCAGCGCATCCTCGAACGCGTCATGGTCGAGCTCGAGCACGACGTCAGAATACATCTGGATGAAGCGACGATAACTGTCCCACGCGAAGCGCTCGTCGCCCGACGCCGTCGCGAGCCCGACCACCGTCGCGTCATTGAGCCCCAGGTTGAGGACGGTGTCCATCATCCCCGGCATCGATGCGCGGGCGCCGCTACGGACCGAGACGAGCAGCGGATCGCTCGCATCGCCGAATTTCTTCCCCGTCACCGCCTCGATATGCGCGAGCCCGTCCGCGACCTCGGCCTTCAGGCTCTCCGGAAACTGCGCCCCTTCGTCATAATAGACCGCGCACATCGGCGTGCCGATCGTGAAGCCCGGCGGCACCGGCAGGCCGATCGAGGCCATCTCCGCCAGGTTCGCGCCCTTGCCGCCGAGCAGGTTCTTGTCGCCCTTGCCCCCGTCCGACACCCCGCCGCCGAAGCGATACACGTACTGAGTCATGCCATTCCCTCAGATGTCCAATCCTGCTGGGAAAGCCAGGCGGAAGTAGACAAAGTAGACACTATGGTCGAGGCTCAGCCCTCGATCTTCGAGAAATCGGCGACGGTGTGCACAGCGTCGCGCACCCGCGCGAGCAGCGCCAGCCGCGCCGCCCGCTTGTCGGGATCGGGATCGTTCACCGTCACACTGTCAAAGAAGGCGTCGATCGGTCCGCGAAGCGTCGCGAGCGCCGCCATCGCCGCTTCGAAATCCTCGTGCGCAACCGCATCGGCAGCGGCAGGCTCGGCGGCGTCGAGCGCGGCGATGAGGTCGGTTTCCGCTATTTCGGGCGTGTAGGACAGCGAAATCTTTCCGTGCTCCGGCGAAGGCCGGAGCGCTGCGTCGTCCGGGGCTTCGCTCGCCAACGCTCCGGCCTTCGCCGGAGCACCGGGCGCTTCCTTCTTCAGGATATTCGCGGCGCGCTTGTACCCGGCGAGCAGGTTCGCGCCGTCCTCGGTCCCGACGAACGATTGCAGCGCGCGGACGCGGGCGAGCAGGCGGACGAGATCGTCCTCCCCGCCGAGCGCGAACACCGCGTCGATAAGGTCGTGGCGGACCCCGGCTTCGCGCTGCTGGACCTTGAGGCGGTCGGCGAAGAAAACGAGGAGTGCGCGAATTGCGCCATTTGCGCGCTTGTTAAAATTCGCCAGTTCTTCAGGCGACCGAGCCCGTTCAATGTACTCTGCCCGCGTCCGCTCAAACTCATCAAGCGACATCGGGTCGCCACCGGCGTGGCGCGCTTTGACGAGATCGTCAAACCTCTTTGCCCACTCGGCACCGGCCATGGTGGCCGCTACACGGGCAACGCTAAGCGATAGCGGTAATTCAAGCCGAGTTCGCAGGCCGTTGGTCTGCAATAGGTCAAGTACGCCGAGTGCAGCGCGACGAAGCGCAAATGGATCTTTCGAGCCGGTCGGCGGCATTTCCCCGATGAAAAACGCCGAAAGCGTATCCAGCTTATCCGCTAGCGAAACCGCCACCGTCACCGGCGCGGTCGGGACGTCGTCGCCCTGCCCGACCGGCTTGTAGTGATCGCGCACCGCCTCGGCGACCGCCGCGTCCTCGCCCTGCGCGGCGGCATAATAGCCGCCCATCAGGCCCTGAAGCTCGGGGAATTCGCCGACCATGCCGGTGACGAGGTCGGCCTTGGCCAGCCGCGCGGCGCGGTCGGCCTGGCCGGCCAAGAGCGCGACGTGCTCCGGCGAAGGCCGGAGCGTTGGGTCGTGCCGCGCTTCGCTCTCCAACGCTCCGGCCTTCGCCGGAGCACGGCTACCGACAATCCCTTCCTCGACCAGCCAGCGCGCGAGCTTGGCGACGCGCTCGACCTTGTCGGCGACCGTCCCGAGCTTCTCGTGAAACACGATCTTCTCAAGCTTCTTGGCCTGCTCCTCGAGCGGCACCTTCAAATCGGTGTCGTAGAAGAACCGCGCATCGCTCAGCCGCGCGGCGAGGACCTTGCGGTTGCCCTCGACGATCTTCGCGCCGCCGTCCGCCGCGTCGATATTCGCGGTGCAGATGAAGGCGTTGGCGAGCTTTCCTGCGGCATCGCGGCACACGAAATATTTCTGGTTCACGCGCGCGGTGAGCTGGATCACCTCGTGCGGGACGCTGAGGAAATCCTCGTCGAACCGTCCGAGCAGCGGCACCGGCCATTCGGTGAGCCCGGCATTTTCGTTCAACAGGCCTTCGTCCTGCACCAGTTCGAGCCCCGCCTTGCGCACCGCCATCGTCGCGCCGAGCGCGATGATCGCGCGGCGCTCGTCCTGATCGACGATGACGTGGCAGGCGTGGAGCTTCTCCGCATAATCGCTCGCCGATCCGATCGTGATGACGCCGGGATGGTGGAAGCGGTGGCCGAGCGTCGCCGCGCCCGATTGCACCCCAGCGATCTCGCACGGCACGACCTCTTCGCCGAGCAGCGCGACGATGCCGTGCAGCGGGCGGACCCAGCGCAGGGATTCGGTGCTGGCCGACGCCGCGCCCCAGCGCATCGACTTGGGCCAGGGAAACGCGCGAATAATCGCGGGGATCGCCTCGGCGAGCACATCGGCGGTCTTGCGGCCCGGCTTGTCGATCACTGCGAACAGCACGCCGTCGCGCTCGACCAATTGGTCGGCGCTGAGGCCGGTCTTGCGCAGGAACCCTTCGAGCGCTTGCGGCGGCGCGCCGGCGCGTGGGCCCTTCACTTCCTCGCTAACCGCGGTGGTTGCGGCGGGCAGATCGCGCGCGATCAGCGCGAGGCGGCGCGGCGTCGCAAAGGTGACGACCGCGTCGGCGCGCAGCCCGGCTTTTTCGAGCTCGGCGGTGAACAGCCGCGCGAGATCGTCGCGCGCCTTGTCCTGCATCCGCGCGGGGATTTCCTCGGAGCGCAGTTCGAGCAGGAAATCGGTCATTCCAAATCCTCCCCGGCACGGGGAGGGGGACCATCCGAAGGATGGTGGAGGGGGCGGGCCGCAAACGATACGATCGATTGGGCCGCTTCGTCGGCATCCTTCAGGACGTCAGCCGCCGGGACGCGGAGGATTTGATAGCCCTGCTTTTCGAGCCATGCGGTTCGCTGGATATCGCGCTCGGGTCGATCACCCATATCATGAGCGATGCCATCGACCTCGATCACCACCTTGGCCGCCGCGCAATAGAAGTCAGCGCGATAACCACCGATCGGATGCTGCTTACGGAACGCGATGCCTTGCGGGGAGCCTTTGAGGCGTTGCCAAAGCAGCACTTCCGGAAGGCTCATCTCGCGGCGGGCGCGACGGGCTTCGTATACTTCGGGCCGGCGGAGCGAAGGCGAACCCCCTCCACCGCGCTTCGCGCGGTCCCCCTCCCCGTCCCGGGGAGGATCTTGGAGCCCGCTCACGCCGCCCACCCGTTCTTGTCCATCCACGCCTGACACGCGCCCTTCGCCAAATCGCGCACCCGCCCAATGTACGCCTGCCGCTCCGCCACCGAGATCACCCCGCGCGCGTTGAGCAGGTTGAAGATGTGGCTCGCCTCGATCGCTTGTTCGTACGCCGGGATCGGCAGCTGATGCGCCAGGCAATTCTCGCACTCCGCGGCGGCCTTGCGGAACAGGTCGAACAGCGTCTCGGTGTCGGCCACCTCGAAATTCCAGGTCGATTGCTCGATCTCGTTTTCGAGGAACACGTCGCCGTACGTCACCCCCGCGTCGTTATACGCCAGGTCGTAGATCGAATCCTTGTTCTGCAGATACAGCGCGAGCCGCTCCAGCCCGTAGGTCAGTTCGCCCGCGACCGGCTTGCAATCGAACCCGCCCATTTGCTGGAAATAGGTGAACTGGGTGACTTCCATCCCGTCGCACCACACTTCCCAGCCCAGCCCCCAGGCGCCGAGCGTCGGCGATTCCCAATCGTCCTCGACGAAGCGGATGTCGTGGTTGGCGGTGTCGATACCGATCGCCGCGAGGCTGCCGAGGTAGAGATCCTGCAGATCGGGCGGGCTGGGCTTCAGGATGACCTGATACTGGTAATAATGCTGGAGCCGGTTGGGGTTCTCGCCATAGCGCCCATCGGTCGGGCGGCGGCAGCCCTGCACGAACGCCGCGTTCCACGGGTCCGGGCCAAGCGCGCGCAAGGTCGTCGCGGTGTGGAACGTCCCCGCCCCCATCCGCATGTCGTACGGCTGCAGGATCAGGCAGCCGCGATCGCTCCAGTAATCGTGGAGCGTCAGGATCATGCGCTGGAAGGAGAGCGGCTGGGTCATGTCATGGTGTCTCGGGGCGGCTTTGGCGAACCCCCTCCCCACGGTCAAGCAGCGCCCCCAAAAGTCAGCATGACATGTCTTTTTGTCATGTTGTATGGCGTTATTATACTTGACGTACCCAAGCACAATCTGTAGGGATTGATGCAACGGAGAAAGCGTCATGGTTTCGGCACTGTCAGCACCCCACTTTCACAGCGAAGAAGCGGCCTACGCTTACGTTGAGGCGCGTATCTGGCCGCAGGGTCCGGTCTGCCCTCACTGTGGCGGCGTGGAGCGGATCAGCGCCATGAAGGGCAAGTCCACCCGCGTCGGCGCTTACAAGTGCTACCAGTGCCGCAAGCCCTTCACCGTCAAGATTGGGACCATCTTTGAGGACAGCAAGGTTGCCATGCACATCTGGTTGCAGGCGATGTATCTGATCGCCGGATCAAAGAAGGGCATTTCGAGCAATCAGCTTCACCGCACCTTGGGTGTCACCCTGAAAACCGCTTGGTTTATGTCTCATCGTATCCGCGAAGCCATGAAGGTCGAGGGCGGCGATCTGTTCGGCACCGGGGGCGGCTTTGTTGAGGCCGACGAGACTTTCATCGGTCACACTGGCGGCACTAGCCGTATGGCGATCCACAACATGAACAAGGTCGTTAGCCTGATCGACCGTAACACCGGGCGTGCTTCCTCGGTCGTTTTCACCGGCTTCTTTAGCAGCGCCAGCATCGGCGCGGCCATTGGTCCTAAGCTATCGCAGGAAGCCGTTTTGATGACCGATGAAGCCAACCACTATAAGGACGTTGGCACCCGCTATGCGGCTCATCATAGCGTCAATCACGTTCGCGGCGAATACGTGCGCAAGGGTAATGCGACTATCCACAGCAACACCGTTGAAGGCTTCTTTTCGATCTTTAAGCGCGGGATGAAGGGCGTCTATCAGCATTGCGGATCGCAGCATCTGCACCGCTATCTGGCAGAGTTTGACTTCCGCTACAGCAACCGCGTCGCGCTAGGGTATAATGATGCGGATCGCGCCGACCGTCTGCTGGCGGGTGTCGTTGGCAAACGCCTGACTTATGCGGCAACAGTGTGAGGGAATAATGCCAAAGAGAAAGGGCGATCAGATGACGCCCGAAGAGCAAAGCGAGCGGTTCAAGGAAGCCGCGCGCGAGCACGTGGGCGATGGCGAACCAAGCCTCACCGACGCCGAAAGGCGATTTAACGACCTAGTGCAAAAGGTTCTGCCTCAAGCAACTAAGCGCCCTCGCCCTCGGGGATAGGTATAGCGTTTAAGACGGCTTGCGGCAGGTTGTCTCGGACGTTCTTCAGCGCGGGCAAGTTTAGCAGCCGCGTGATGTCAGACGCGGGGACGACACAGCTCATACCGCTAAAGCCGGTAATGCTTCCTCCGCTCTCTACGAGACTAGCCTCCTCAGGCTTCCGGTGTGGCCCTACTTCCCAACTTTCGGGAAACTGGCCCCACTGAAGCCCAAGAAACCTTATCTGCGTTTGTGTCCCAGTGCCCCACGTGCGCTTCGAAACGATTGGCTGCTCCTTGCCATCGGAAATTAATTGGTTCGCCATACGGCCATCTACCGTCATGCCCATTGGTCGGTAGGCATACACGGGGCTTCCCGAAAAACCGGATCGACTGTGCATATCAACAACCACAGACGGGCCTCGATAACCCGTTGGTTGAAGCACATCGGCTTCTAGCATGCTGATCGCGCCGAACCTCAGTGCAGGCTTGTTTGTAAGATGGCCGTCATAGTCGACAAATCGACCGGCCATATAAACGTCCTCGCCTATGAAAACCTCGTACTTATCGCCGACGAACTTAGTGGCCGGAATTGTCATCGGCCTCGGTTGCGATACAGGCGCGAGCAAGGGGATCGCAGCTAAATCCGGCCCGCCAGGAATGAAAACCCATTCCGATGGGTCGGATTCTATGATGTGCGAACCTCCGTTGCGATCGGTATATCTAACGACGGAGTTTCCGCCGTCACACGCCACATGCCAGTTTGTAACCACATACATGTAAAAGATGTCGGGACGGCCCGGCACGGGAACGCCAATAACCGCTCCGCTGCCGCCATACTTTTTGCCATGCTCCGCATCTTCGACCGTTGGGTAAAGGAATACCGTCGCGGACAGCATTTCTTGGGCGAAACTTAGATCTGGCACTGCCGTGCTCCCTAGCAAACCGAGCGCGCGACTCGATACGCTGCACCCCCTCACCGTTAGAGCATTACCACAACTAGTGTCTGGGTACGTCATCTATAATGACCCCTGTTGTATTGACATGGTCGTGAATAACAGCCAGATGTCAGGTCAACCTGACACGAGTCGGGGGAGGATCGGCCGGATGAAGAACCGCCTGAAAGTGCTGCGCGCCGAACGCGGTTGGAGCCAGGCCGAACTGGCCGGGCGGCTCGACGTGTCGCGCCAGGCGGTCAACGCGATCGAAACGGGCAAGCATGACCCGTCGCTGTCGCTGGCGTTCCGCATCGCACGATTGTTCGACCAAGCGATTGAGGAGATTTTCGATGACCGACACCCCGGCTGATAATCATTGGGGCGAACGACAGCTTAAGCGCCGCGATCGGCAGCAATGGCTGCTTAGGGGATCGCTGATCGCGCTGGGAATCGTATTCGTGATCGGCGTACGATCGCTCGTTGCCGCGCATGCCATCGGCCAAGGCACGACGGCCCTCTTCGCTTTGGCCTTCGTCGCGATCGTCGCGGTGGTGGGATGGGTATCGTGGCAGCGCCAGGACGAGGTTCGGCGACGCATCGCGATCAACGCCTATGCCGTGATGGGGCTCACGTGCCTGATGCTGATGCCGCTGGCCGGCGGCATCGGGCCGCTGCTGGGGCTGCGCCAACCCTTTCTTGTCGTTTATGTGATCGCGGTGCTCACGGTGCCGGCGGTGGTGGTTTTTCAACGCATCCGCGGTTGAGAAGCGCGGGCGCCACGCTACCTAAGGCCGCATGGACATGAAATTCCTCCGCCGGCTGATCGCCGCCCCCGCCATCCTGCTTGCCCCGCCGAGCGTCGCGCAGACCGCCCCCGCGCCAGCGCCGGTCACGGCACCAGCCGCCACGACCGATGCCGACCCCGCGCTCTGGGTGGTCAAGGATGCCGACACGACGATCTATCTGTTCGGCACGATCCATGTGCTCAAGCCCGGCCTGTCGTGGTTCGACGAGGGCGTGAAGAAGGCGTTCGATTCGTCCGACGAACTGGTGCTGGAGATGGTCCAGCCCGATCCCGCCGCGATGCAGTCGCTGGTGATGAGCAAGGCGTTCAGCACCACCGGCCCGACCTTGCCCGAGAAACTCCCCGCCGCCGACCGCCCGGTCTACCTGAAGGCATTGGCCGATCTCGGCATCCCCGCGCCCATGTTCGACCGCGCTCAACCGTGGTTCGCCGCGACCAACCTGTCGCTGCTGCCGCTGATGAAGCTCGGCTACGATCCGGCGAGCGGCCCCGAAAGCGTGCTGACCGCGGCCGCCGCGACCGAGAAGAAGCCTGTTGCGGGTCTGGAGACGCCCGAGCAGCAGATCGGCTTCCTCGCCAATCTGTCTGACGGCACGCAGCTTCAGTTCCTCGAATCGACGCTCAAGGATCTGCCCAAGACCGCCGAGAATATGGACAAGATGGTCGGCGCCTGGTCGCGCGGCGACCCCGCCAAGCTCGGCGAGATCATGAACGAGGGGCTGACCGATTCGCCCGAACTGGCGAAGACGCTGCTGTTCGACCGCAACGCGCGCTGGGCGCAGTGGATCAAGGCGCGGCTGGCGAAACCCGGCACGGTGTTCATCGCGGTCGGCGCGGGGCATCTGGCGGGGCAACAAAGCGTGATCGAGCAATTGAAAGCGCTCAAGCTGACCGCCACGCGGGTCGCGTATTGAGTCCGTCACCCCGGCCTTGTGCCGGGGTCCGCCGAGCGGCAGGAGCCGGACAGTCTTGATTTGCGGCACGGCGGACTCCGGCATTAGGCCGGGGTGACGAAGGAGAAGGGATGCGACGGCCAGCCATCAAATGCCTTCGCACCCTGATTGTCGCGGCTTTTGCGGCGGCGCTCGCGGCCTGCTCGCTGGCGTCCGAGCCGGCGACGCCGCCGATGTGGAAGGTCAGCGACGGCGACACGACGGTGTGGCTGCTCGGGTCGATGCATCTGCTGCCGTCCGGGACCGACTGGCGCGACGCGGCGGTCGAGCGCGCGATCGGCGAAGCGGACACGCTGGTCCTGGAAAGCGATCCGGATGCGAAGAGCGGCTTCGACGTGCTCGCCAAGGCGCCGGGCCTGCCCCCGCTGACCGAGCGGCTCGGCCCCGACCGCCGCGCCGCGCTCGACAAGGCCATCGCGCGGACCGGGCAGCCGGCGGACGCGTTCGACGGGTACAAGGATTGGGGCGCGGCGGTGATGCTCGACACCGGCGATGCGACGGATGCGGGCGCGACGTCGAAGGACGGGGTCGATGCGGTGTTGTGGGCCGCGTTCCGCACGAAGAAACGCGTCGCGCTCGAACAACCCGGCGCGCAAGTCCGCGCGCTCGACATATTGCCGCCGCAGCTCCAGCGCCGCATGCTCGACGAGACGATCGACGGCCCGCGCTACGAAAGTGTGCTCGACGCGTGGAGCCGCGGCGACCTGGCCGCGCTCGACAAGGCCAGCGCGTCGAAGGAACTGCGCCCGTTCCTCGTCACCGCCGCCAACCGCCGCTGGGCCGACTGGATCGCCAAGCGGATGGGGCAGAAGGGCAAGCTGCTTGTCGCGGTCGGCGCGGGGCATCTCGCGGGAAAGGAGTCGATCGTCGATCTGCTCGCGGCCAAGGGGTTCCAGGTCGAGCGAGTGCAATGAGCCGTGGTATTCGGCGGGGCGCTATTAGCTGCGGGGTCCCTTAGGCACTGCGCTGAGCCTCCTCTTTTTGATAGCGACGGCTTAACTCGAACCCATCAATTTCCTCGCCTTCCGGCGAAATCACGATGATCTGGGGAAAGAGGTTCTGTGCCGCGCGGAAATGAGTAAGCGCCTCGCCCGGACTGGCTGGCGTTGCCACCACCACGCGGGTCCGATTTTTCTCCACGCCTATGATCTGGTACATCGGGCTTCCAAGCTTTGTGCTAAATATAGGGCAGCGAGCGCCGGGGCGCTACGGATTTAGGCGGCTAAATTCAAACTGCTACACTACGGGCTAACCACCTCCCTTGCCTCCCCGCCCCCTTTCGGCTAGTGGCGCGCGCTTCCGCAGCGTGGTCATCCCTGGAGGCGTGCGCGGATTTACCTGAACCAACGTATTTCGGAGACTAACAATGAGCGACCAATTGACGCTCGCCGCCGAGACGCGCGACCGTGGAGGCAAGGGAGCCTCACGTGATCTGCGCCGCAACGGCCGCGTGCCCGCCGTCATCTATGGCATGAAGCAGGACCCGATCTCGATCCACGTCGAGGAAAAGGCGCTGTTGAAGATGCTGATGACCGGGCATTTCATGAATACCGTCGTGATGATCGACACCGGCAAGGGCGCCGCGACGCGCACGCTGCCCAAGGACGTCGCGTTCGACGTCGTCAGCGACCGGCCGATCCATGTCGACTTCCTGCGCATCAGCGAGCACGCGACGGTTCACGTCAACGTGCCGGTGCACTTCGTCGATGAAGACGAATCGAAGGGCATCAAGATCGGCGGCGTGCTCAACATCGTTCGCCACGAGCTCGAGCTGATCTGCGACGCCGCCGACATTCCCGGCGAGATCGCGATTTCGCTCAAGGGGCTCGAGGTCGGCGATTCGATCCACATCTCGAACGTGACGCTGCCCAAGGGCGCCAAGTCGGCGATCGACGACCGCGACTTCACCATCGCGACGATCGTCGCCCCGTCGGCGCTCAAGTCGACCGAAGGCGACACCGAGACCGAAGCGGCAACCGCCGAGGCTCCGGCCGAGACCGCCGAGGCCGAGGGCGAGGCCCCCGCAGCCGAAGAGGCTCCCGCCGCCGAGGGCGACGCCGAGTAACACCGGCCGATGGCGCCCCGCGCCGATCGATCCTAGAAACCTCCCCGAAGCGATTCGGGGAGGTTTTCATGTTTAGTCTGCTGCTATTGGCGACATCGGGAACCGCTGCGATTCCCAATGTTGATAAAGATGCCGTGTGCTTGTCAGCAGTAACCGCGGCGCTCTATTATTTTTACAAGGAAACCGAAGCGGACCAAAAGGAGATGCATCTTCTCAAGGAAGATTTCGAGAACGGTCTTACGTTTTATACTGGATCCCTGACCCGAACCCTGAGCGGTGCCGAACTAGACGCAACGGTGAGCGCCGCAAGAACAGCCGTGGCGGCGCTGCCAGTGAAGGATCAGCAGCAACTCGTGCCCGATTGCCTAGCTAACGTGCGCACTCAGATTGGCTTGGTGAAGCAAGCTCTGCTGAAAAAATAATGCAACTCTGGGTCGGCCTGGGTAACCCCGGCGCGCAATATGCGATGCATCGCCATAACGTCGGCTTCATGGCGGCCGACGCGATCGCGGAGGTGCACGATTTCGGGAGCGTGAAGAAGCAATTCCAGGGCTGGACGCAGGAGGGGCGCGTCGGCGGCGAGAAGGTGCTGCTGCTCAAGCCCGCGACCTTCATGAACGACAGCGGCCGCTCGATCGGCGAGGCGATGCGCTTCTACAAGCTCGAACCCGAAGACGTGACCGTGTTCTACGACGAGCTCGACCTCGACCCGTTCAAGGTCAGGGTGAAGCGCGGCGGCGGGACCGCGGGGCATAACGGCATGCGATCGGCGGTCCAGCATATCGGCGACGCGTTCCGCCGCGTGCGGATCGGCATCGGCCATCCGGGGCACAAGGACCGCGTCACCGGGCATGTGCTGGGCAATTACGCCAAGAGCGAGATCGAGCCGCTAAGTGATTTGCTCGGCGCGATTGCCGCCGAAGCGGATTGGCTGGCCAAGGGCGACGATGTGCGCTTCATGAACGACCTCGCGCTCAGGATGGGAAACTGATGCGTCCCCGATCAATCATTTGGTTCGAGCGTCTGATTTTTGTCACGCTGATTTTGGGCATGTTCAGCACCATATTGAACTGGGATTCCATCGTTGCCCGAACCGCGCTCACCGAGTCCCGTCCCGTGGCATTCGTCTTGATCGTGCAAACGTTGACGTTTGCGATGATTATAGGCCTGACGCTGCTTACATCACGGCGCCGTAGCAGGATCGCGATGTGGGTATCGATCGTTCTGACCGCACTCGGACTTCCGGTGTCGATCCTGATGCTGGTTCACAACCAGTTCGTTGGATCGGTGATAATTCCAGCGATCCAGATGCTAACGCAGTTCGTCGCCTTTGGTCTTCTTTTCACGCCAAACGCGCGCGCCTGGATGAGGCGCAAAGGAAATATGCCCAATCTGCAAGACACGTTCTCATGATATCAGTTTGCTGATGACCGTCCGCGCACTGTTCCCAACGCACTTCTACGAAGCCCCGCTTGGCGATGAAACACTCGTCTCCGAGCTTGCCGATGCCTGCCGCGACGTGGCGGCGCAGGACCGCGCCGGACAACATTGGTCGAAGGAGCACGGCTATCGCGGCTACACCTCCTACGCGTCGCTCAACGATCTGCCGCACCGCGATCCGCGTTTCGCCGATCTCGCCAAGCTGCTCGACAAGCATGTCGCGGCATTCGCCAGCGAGTGCGGGTTCGAGCTCGGCAAGAAACTCAAGCTCGACAGCGTCTGGGTCAACCTCCTCAAGCCCGGCGGCATGCATTCGGGGCATATCCACCCGCACAGCGTCGTGTCGGGAACGATCTACGTCACGGTGCCGCCGGGGTCGGGCGCGTTGAAGCTCGAAGACCCGCGCTTGCCGCTGATGATGGCGGCGCCGTCGCGGCCCGACACGTTCGTCTATGTCGAGCCGGAAGCGGGCAGCGTGTTGCTATGGGAAAGCTGGCTGCGCCACGAAGTCATGCCCAACGCGGCCAAAAGCGACCGGATCAGCATCAGCTTCAATTATCGTTGAGTCTTTGCCGCACTTGCGCGCGGATGCGGTACCGGCCCGCTCCTCCGCCCGACCGCCCATAGAATATATCGTAATTGGGCGGTCGGGTGGGGGAGCGGGCCGGTACCGCGACCAACTAAAATGCGAACCGGACCGCGAAGGTCGCGACCGGGTTGAGCCCCGCGCGATTGACGGCGCGGTCGTCGGCGCCCGACATGCGCACGCGCGGGCCACGAGTGATCGCGCGGCCAACCAATGTGCCGCCCTCGATCCCCGCGACGAGGCCCGGCGCGAGTTCGGTATCGTAACCGACGACGGCGGCGGGCGTACGCCGACGATAGACACGCTGTTGCAACCCGATGCCGAAGCGCACCATGCGCGGATCGAACAACAAACCGTTGGTCGCCTGTTCGGCATCGCGCCAGAAATTGGTCTTGGCGAAGTAACGGTCGCCGATCGAAAAGCGGAACCCCGTCTTGGTCGATGGATAAATGTCGATCATCCCACCGACGAAGCGCGGGCGGACCATATCGGTGATCGCGGTATAGCCGCCGCGCCGGACCAGCTGCGGCCCCATGCGTGGGCTCCGCGAACCGATCAGCCCGAACCGGGCTTTTGCAACCGAATGCGAAGGAAAGACCCGTTCGCGCGCTGCCGCCGGCTGTGCGATGCACGCCGCGCCAGCCAGTGTGCAGATGATCGCGGCGCCCCTGAACGCGATTCCCATGGCTTCCCCCCCGTGTGAGCGCCGCCTGTCCCCCGCAGCCCTCTAATCAAAGACGATGCCACAGCTTCGATCCCGCACCTAATTTTTACGCATAATTAACGATTGTGGCAGGCGCCGCACGATCCAGCCGGCTGGCGCTTTCGCGGCGGCGGCTCTACAGCGCGCGCTTTCCCCATCCCAAAAGCGAGCATCATGGGCTTCAAATGCGGCATCGTCGGGCTTCCCAATGTGGGCAAGTCGACGCTCTTCAACGCGCTGACCGAGACCGCGGCGGCGCAGGCGGCGAACTATCCGTTTTGCACGATCGAGCCCAATGTCGGCAATGTCGGCGTCCCCGACCCGCGGCTCGACAAGCTGGCGGCAATCGCCGGGTCGGCCAAGATCATCGAGACGCAATTGGCGTTCGTCGACATCGCCGGGCTGGTGCGCGGCGCGTCGAAAGGCGAGGGCCTCGGCAACCAGTTCCTCGGCAACATCCGCGAGGTCGACGCGATCGTCCACGTGCTGCGCTGTTTCGAGGATGGCGACGTGACGCACGTCGAGGGCAAGGTCGATCCGATCGCCGATGCCGAGACGGTCGAGACCGAATTGATGCTGTCCGACCTCGAAAGCCTCGAAAAGCGCGTCCCCGCCTTCGCCAAGAAAGCAGCGCAGGGCGACAAGGAAGCCAAGATCGCCGCCAGCGTGCTGGGTCAGGCGCTCGATTTGCTCCGCGACGGCAAGCCCGCGCGGCTGACCGAGCCGAAGGATGTCGAGGAAGCGCGGGTGTTCGGCCAGGCGCAGCTGATCACAGCCAAGCCGGTGCTCTACGTCTGCAACGTCGATGAGGGCGACGCGGCGACCGGCAACGCGCATTCGGCGCGGGTGTTCGAGAAGGCCAAAGCGGAAGGCGCCGAGGCGGTGGTGGTATCGGCGGCGATCGAGGCCGAGATCGCGACGATGCCAGCCGAGGATCGCGGCGAATTCCTCGCCGAACTCGGCTTGCACGAAACCGGCCTCGCCCGCGTCATCACCGCCGGATATAAATTATTACATTTGCTGACCTTCTTCACCGTCGGCCCCAAGGAAGCGCGCGCCTGGACCGTCCACACCGGCGCCACCGCGCCCGAGGCGGCGGGCGAGATCCACACCGATTTCGAGAAAGGCTTCATCCGCGCCGAGACGATCGCGTACGACGATTATGTGTCGCTCGGCGGCGAAAGCCGCGCGCGCGAGGCCGGCAAATTACGCGCAGAAGGCAAAGGCTATGTCGTCCAGGACGGCGACGTAATGCATTTCCTGCATAGCTGAGGCAGTCGTCACTCTTCGGGCGCGGCGTCCCATTTCGGTTTCATTTCCTTGCCCCATTTATCGGGGTCTTCCTCGTGCATTTTCTTCATCTTTTCCGCCACGTCGGGGTGCTTTTCCATGACATGCGCGGTCATTTTCTTGACCATGTCATCCCACGTTTCGGCCGAAATCCTTTGATCGCAAGCGCCGCCCAGTTCGCGGCACGTCATCGTCTTCATCGTTCCTCTCCGCATGATGTTACGGAAGGGGAAAACGCGAGCCTCACGACGCGAGTTCCGCCACCCGCTAGGCGCGGTCCTCCGGCGCGGGCGGCAGCTGGAACGATAAAGTGATCCCGGCGGCGACCTGCGCTTCGGCCGCCTTGCCCATCAGCGGGCGCGGCACGGACAGGAATTGGGTCGGCGACAGCCCCATGAATTCGCGGAATTCGTGGACGAAATGCGCCTGGTCGAAATATTCCGGGTCGATCAGCGAATTATAGTGGCGCTGTTCCATCACGCGCATTTTGCCCAGCGTGTCGAGAAACCGCTGGCGCCGCAACAGCCGCTTGGGGTTGAACCCGAACAGCTTCTTGCAGCGCCGCGCGAGCGTGCGTTCGGGCAGGCCCGCGCTGGCCGCGAAGCGCTCGACGCTGGCCGGCCGGTCGCGCAGGATCGCATCGAGCTCGATCGCCCAGTCGCGATTGGGACGGGTGTGCGCGAGGCGGCCGAGCAGCACATCGTCGAACAACGCCACGCCCGCCGCATCGTCGTCGTCAACGGCAATCAGCCGGGCCAGCAATTCATCGCCTGACACGCCGAACAAATCGCCCACCGGCACCACGCGATTGGCGAGTTCATCGGCGGGGATCGCCAGGAAACGCTGCCACCCCAATGGCGTCAGGCCGAAACCGACGGTCTTGCCCCCGGGGCTAACCACTTGCGCCGCACGATCGGTCGCGCCGAACAGCGCGGTATTGAGCGGCTGATCGGGATAGCGGCGCCCCATCTGCACCCGCCATTCGCCGCGCGTGGTGAACCGCACATTGCCCCATTCTGGGTAGAGGAAGTCCTCCAGCGGCCCGGTGCAGTCGACGAAATAATAGAAGGTCGCGAAACTGCGCAGCCGTTCGTCGGGCAGATAGATCCGAACCGACGTGCCCGACGAATCACGCCCCGCCGCTTCGGCGGCCTCGATTTGGCCCGACATGCTCGACGCGCTCCCCGAAGCCGTTGTTTCCGCAACGGTCTATCCGTTTTGGATGGAAGGCGAGAACAACGCCAAAGTCAATTCTGCGGTCGTCAGAGCTGCAACCCGAAGCGCGGGCCCAGCCACGTCATCGTCGCGTACAGCGCGATGGTCAGCACGCACCCCGCCGACAGCGCGAGCCAGAATGGCGCGCCCCGGCGGAGCAGCGCGGGGATCAGCAGGAACATCGGCAGCGACGGCAAGACGTACCAGAAGGTCGCGCCGGCATGCGCGGCCATATTCTCCGCATCGGGCTTGTCGCGCCACAGCCAGATCATCCCGAGCACCGACACCAGCGGCAGCGACGCGATCAGCGCGCCGATCCCGGGATAGCGCTTGGCGACTTCCGACGCCGCGGCGATCAACACGCCCGAAATCGTCGCCTTGATGAACAGGTAAAGCATCGTCTTATCCTTGTTCGAAGGCGTGCAGGATCGGGCATGGCCCCGCCGCGCCATGGCGGCAATCGCGCGCCAAGCGTTCGAGCGAGGCGCGCGCGGCGGTCAATTCGGCCAGCCTGGCGTCGAGCACCGCGATCTGCCGCTCGGCGAGCGAGCGCGCGCGGGCGCGATCCTCGCTCGCGTCGAGGTCGAGCAGTTCGCCGATCTGGTCGAGCGTGAACCCCGCCGCTTGCGCAACGCGGATGAATTTGAGCCGCCGCACATCGTCGTCGCCATAGCGGCGAACGCCGCCATTGATGCCGCCGCCCGCGCGCGACGGCGTGTCGAGCAAGCCGCGGCGCTGGTAATAGCGCACCGTTTCGACCCCGACGCCGCCCGCGCCCGCCAGCCGGCCGATCGTCATTGCGGTCATGCTTGACTCCGTACCATGGTACGGATGCTATAGGCGGGTCATGAAGGATCGGACAAGGTTGATCGTATTGCTGGCCGCTGCCGCGTTGCCGGTACCGGCGGTGGCGCAATCGATGCCCGGCATGCCCGGGATGAAGATGCCGGCCCCGCCCAAGGCCAAGCCCAAACCCGCGACAAAGCCGAAACCGGCGGCGAAGCCCGCGCCGCGCCCCGGCCCGCCGCGTCCCGCGCCCGCACCGAAGCCAAAGCCCGATGCGATGCCGGGAATGGACATGAGCCCCGCTCCTGCCCCCACCCCCGCCCCCACCCCCGCCCCTGTCGATGCTCCCGCGCCCGTCGCGCCGATGGCGGGGATGGACATGCCGGCAACGCCGCCAGCCTCCGCTCCCGCCCAACCGATGGCAGGCATGGAGATGAAGAACGGCGCGATGCCCGGCATGACGATGGGCGCGACCGCGTTCGGA
>NZ_JAQGKZ010000127.1 GCF_028289855.1 Sphingomonas bacterium
GCCCGCTGTTCCTCTATGCATACGGCGCGTACGGCTACGCCATCCCGCCAAGCTTCTCGACCGGGCGACTATCATTGCTCGACCGCGGCTTCGCTTACGCCATCGCGCACATCCGCGGCGGCGACGACCTCGGCCAGCAATGGTATCACGACGGCAAGCTCGAAAAGCGCGAGAACACCTTCAACGACTTCGTCGACGTGGCGAAGGCGCTGGTTGCCGACGGCTGGACCAGCGCCGGCAGGATCGCGATCGCAGGGCGTTCCGCCGGCGGCGAACTGATGGGCGCGGTGGTCAATTCGGACCCCGAACTATGGGGCGCGGTGATCGCCGACGTGCCGTTCGTCGATGTGCTCAACACGATGCTCGACGAAAGCCTGCCGCTGACGCCGGGCGAATGGCCCGAATGGGGCAATCCGATCGAGGACAAGGCCGCGTTCGACCTGATCCGAGGCTATTCGCCGTACGATAACGTCACCGCGCAGGCTTACCCGCCGATGTTCATCTCGGGCGGCCTCAACGACCCGCGCGTGACCTATTGGGAGCCGGCAAAATGGGCCGCCAAGCTCCGCGCGACCAAGACCGACGACAACATCCTGCTGCTCAAGACCAACATGGGCGCGGGACACGGCGGCAAATCGGGGCGGTTCGACAGCCTGTACGAGGGCGCCGAGGAGCACGCCTTCGTGCTGTGGCAGCTGGGCGTGGAGGGGTGATTTCTCCCCGATCTTCATCCCCGCGAAAGCGGGGACCCAGCTCCCGCACTTTAGATAAACGATACGGCAGTCTGGGTTGCGCCGGCAGAAGCTGGGCCCCCGCTTTCGCGGGGGTGACGGTATAGTGGCTGGGCTGAGCTATCCCATCACCGCGACCGAGGCCGACATCGACGAGCTCGGCCACGTCAACAATGCGGTGTGGGTGAAGTGGATTCAGGACATCGCGGTCGCGCACTGGAACAGCATCGCCAGCCCCGAGCAGCGTGACGCGATGATCTGGGTCGTGACGCGCCACGAAATCGATTACCGCGGCAACGTATCGGCGGGCGAGACGGTGACCGCCGAGACGTGGGTGAGCGATCAACCGGCGGGTGCGCGGTTCGACCGGCACGTGAAATTCACCGGCGCCGACGGCAAGGTGAAGGTTCAGGCGGTGACCACCTGGGCGCTGATCGACCGCGCGACGGGCAGGCTGATGCGCGTGCGCCCGGAAATAGCGGCGCCGTTTTTGGTCCAGTAATCCTCCCCCGCCAGGGGGAGGTGTCAGCGTAGCTGACGGAGGGGGAGGTCCGCGACTAACCATCGTCTCGCTTCCGCCCCCTCCGTCGCCTTCGGCGCCACCTCCCCCTGGCGGGGGAGGATTGAGCGTCACCCCTCCCGCTTCACCTCGGCGATCGCCGTCCGGCTCTGCCGCGCCCATGTCTCCCGCCCCGTCAGGAACGCCTTCCACCCCAGGATCGCGCCCCAGTGGCGGAATAGCTGGAAGCTGAACGGTTCGAGCAACGCCGCGGCCAGCGCCGGCCCCAGCCGCAAACCCTTGGTTTGCCCCGTCCAGCGCGAGTACAGGCTCAGCGAGGCGAGATGGAAGGTCAGGTCGATCGCGATCTTGACCCCCATGATGATCAGGATCGGCAGCACGATATGGAACCGTCCGCTGAACAGCACGACGAGCAGGATGACAAACGCGGCCAGCCCGAAGATCGGCTGGACGGTGTCGGCGGCTTTCACCGGCAGCATCGCGGTGCCAAGCTTTCCGAACCGGCCATTGCCCACCATGTCGCGGTTCCAGTGCTGCGTCTGCAGGAACCCGCCGAACCAGCGGCGACGCTGGCGCAGGAACGCGGGGAGCGTCGCCGGCGCGTCGGTGCTCGCCAGCGCGCCGCCGATCACGCGCACGCGCCAATCCCGCCCGCTGTCGTGCGCGAAGCGGTGGAGGCGGTGGATCAACTCGTAATCCTCGACCAGGCAATCGGGGTCGAACCCGCCGACCTCAACTACTGCCTTCGTCCGAAACGCGGCGAACGCGCCCGATACGAGCAACAGCCCGTTGAGCTGCTCCCAGGCGTGGCGCGACAGGAAGTTGCGCACGTACTCGTAGGTCTGGAACCATTCGAACAGCCGACCCGACAAGCTCGGCCCGCACATCGGGCGGATCACCCCGGTCGCGGCGACCAATTCGGGCTCGGCGGCGAAGGCGGCGCGCATCGCAGCGATCGCGCCAGGCTCCAACAAGGTATCGGCATCGACGGTGATGACGATTTCCTCGTCGACGTGGAGGATCGCGGCGTTGAGCGCGCGCGCCTTGCCGCCGTGCGGGAGCCGCAGCCAGCGCAAGCTCGGCAAGTCGCGCGCGGGGCCGCTTATCGCGCCGACTTCGGGTTGCTCCAGTCCGTAACGCGCCAACGTCGCCGCGGTGGCATCGTCCGATCCATCATCGGCGATCAGGATCAGGTCAGGCGCACCGTCCTGATGCGCCAGCCGGTCGATCGTCACGTCGAGCACCGCCGCTTCGTTGCGCGCGGCGACGATGACGGCGAGGCTTGGCTGCGGGGCATCGGTGACCTGCACCCTCGTCCCATGGCGCAACGGCCAGATCTCGATCGCGGTGAAGATCAGCAGCGCGGTGTCGTAGAGGATGTACGCGACCCCGACCGACCACACCAAAATGCCCTGGCGCAGGAACGCCATCGCCACCAGCGCGACGAGTGCGGTGTAAACGAGCGAGGTGATCGCCCGGCTCGCGAAATGCACGCGGCGCGGGTTGAGGCGGGGCGACAGGATCGCGAAGGTCTGGGCGAGCGCATCGGCCGCCGTGCGTTGCAGCATCGGAAAACTCGGTGGGGGGATACGCCTACTAGCGCCCGCTTCGTGGGCGGACTAGCCTGAACCCAGGATGACGAAAGGGACGTCGGTGGAGCCGCAACGCTATACGAAGATCGCGATCTGGCTGCACTGGCTGGTGGCGCTGGGGGTGATCGCCAATATCGCGCTGGCATGGGTCTGGCCGTTGGGCGACAGCCACGATGCGCTCGCGCCCTATGTCCGGCCGATGATCGACACGCACAAATCGATCGGCATCACGATCCTGGCGCTCGCGTTGCTCCGGCTGCTCTGGCGCATCGGTCACACGCCGCCGGCCTATCCGCTGAGCTACAAACCGTGGGAACGGACCGCGTCGCACATCGTCCATTGGGGACTGTATCTCGTCATCTTCGCGATGCCGGTCACCGGCTGGGTGATGGATTCGGCGTACAAGGACGCGGCGATCCATCCCAACCATTATTTCGGCACGTTCGAATGGCCGCGCCTTAGCTTCATCATGAACTTGCCGCCCGGCAGCAAGCTATGGGTCCACGACACATTCGGCGCGGCGCATGGGTTGATCGCATGGCTGGTCTACGCATTGGTTCTCCTCCACATCGCGGGCGCGTTGAAGCACCAGGTCGAGGGCAATCGCGAATTGCAGCGGATGGGGCTGGGCCGCTGAGCGGATTGACCGCAAGCGGCGGGAAGCTCGCGGTTGGCGGTGCGCCTAGAAGCCTGGTTCAGGCAATTAGGGATCGTTCGATGAGCTTTGCATACACCATTTTCCCCTCACCGGTCGGCGCGCTCAAGCTGGTCGCGAGCGATAAAGGGCTCGCCGCGATCCTGTGGGAGAACGACCACGAGGATCGCGTGCGGCTGGGCGACATGACCGAGGATCGCGAGCACCCGGTGCTGGTCGAGACCGCGCACCAGCTCGGCGAGTATTTCGCCGGCACGCGTACGCGGTTCGACCTGCCGCTCGATTTTCGCGGCACCGATTTCCAGAAAAGCGTGTGGGCGGCGTTGCTGACGATTCCCGCGGGCGAAACGCGCAGTTATGCGCAGATCGCGCAGCAGGTCGGACGCCCGACCGCATACCGCGCGGTGGGTGCTGCGAACGGCAAGAACCCGATCTCGATCATCGCGCCCTGCCACCGCGTGGTGGGCAGCGACGGATCGCTGACCGGGTTTGCGGGCGGATTGGACGGGAAGAAATACCTGCTCGATCTGGAGCAGCGCGGAGTCTGATTTGCTCGCCTCATGGCGAGAGACGGCACCGGCCCGCTCCCCCACCCGACCGCCTACAGAATATCATAGC
>NZ_JAQGKZ010000013.1 GCF_028289855.1 Sphingomonas bacterium
AGGCCGAGGCTGACACCCGGCTGGAGGATATGCACCAAAAGGAGTCCCAGCGTCAGCGACATCAGGCTCGCGCAGACGAACCAGCCGAGCGCCTTCAACCCGACCCGCCCGAGCGCGCCGGTATCGCCCATATGCGCGATCCCGACGACCAGCGTAGTGAATACCAAGGGTGCGATGATCATCTTGATCAGCCGCAGGAAGATCGTCGTCACGACTCCGAAATAGCCGGCAATTGTCTTTAACTGCGCTGCGGAGGCGGGTGTGTCGGCATTGTAGTGCGCGTTGAGCAGCCAGCCCACGACAAGCCCGAGTACCAGCCCGATCAGAATGAAGGTGGTCAGCCGCTTCGCCAAGGTCGCTCTCCCCAAATCACCGGACAGGGAAGGGGATTGTCGCCGCCGGGTCAAGCGCCCTATCGTTCGCCTCATGCCCGATCCCCGCTTTTCGTCCGGCCGCCGCGCTCTGCTCGCCGCCGCGGCGGTTGCGCCGTTTGCCGCCTCCGCCGCTGCACGCGCGGCGACGCCCGATCTGTCTGCCCTGAAGGACATGACCGCCGGCGTCGTCCCGATCGGTGCCGACGAGCGGCGGCGGCGGCTCGACCGGGCGCAAGCGCTGATGAAGGCGAGCGGGATCGGCGCGGTGCTGATCGAACCCGGATCGAGCCTGATCTATTTCACTGGTATCCGCTGGGGCCGCAGCGAGCGCGCGATGCTTGCCGTCCTGCCGGTTGAGGGCGAGCCGTGCATTGTGTCGCCGTTCTTCGAGGAACCGCGGATGCGCGAGACGCTCGCGATACCCGCCGAGGTTCGCGTGTGGCAGGAGGATGAGGACCCGCTCAAGGTGGTCGCCGGCTTCCTCAACGATCGCAAGCTGACCATGCGGTCGGTGGGGATCGAGGAAACGGTGCGCTTCTTCATCCCCGACATGCTCGCGCGGGCGTTGCCGAGCGCGAAGATCGTTTCCGCCAATCCGGTCGTGCGCGGGTGCCGAATGATCAAGACCCCCGCCGAGCTCGCGTTGATGCAGCGTGCTACCGATATCACCATCGCCGCCTATCGCTGGACCTATCCACGCGTCGAAAAGGGCATGACCGGGCGCGATATCGGCGCGCTGATGGATGCCGCGACGACGAAGCTGGGCGGGGAGCCCGAATTCAGCCTGATCCTGATCGGTGAAGCCGCCGCCTATCCGCATGGCACCCAGGCGGTGCACCGCGTCGCCGACGGCGAGATCGTGCTGATGGACTGCGGCTGCACCGTTCAGGGCTATCAGTCCGATATATCGCGCACCTTCGCCTTCGGGAGCGCGAGCAAGGAGCAGCGCACGGTGTGGGACCAGGTCCATCGAGGCCAGCAGACCGCGATCGCGGCGGCGCTGATGGGCATGCCGGCGGGCAGCGTCGATGATGCCGTGCGACGGCTCTACGAAGGGTTCGGGTACGGCCCCGGCTACAAACTGCCCGGCTGCTCGCACCGCACCGGGCACGGCATCGGGCTCGACGGGCATGAGCCGGTCAATCTTGTGCGCGGGGAGGCAACGAAGTTGGCGCCGGGCATGTGCTTTTCGAACGAACCCGGCATCTACATCCCCGGCAAGTTCGGCGTCCGGTTGGAGGACTGCTTCCACATGACCGCGGACGGCCCGCGCTGGTTCAGCACGCCGCCGCCGTCGATCGACCAGCCGTTCGGCTGACCTCGCTTGGCAAGGCGCGCGTCGCCGCTTAAGTCGCTCGCCATGACATCGACCAACGACATCCGCCGGGGCTTCCTCGATTATTTTGCCGGACAAGGCCACACGATCGTGCCGTCGGCACCGTTGGTGCCGCAGAACGACCCGACGTTGATGTTCGTCAACGCGGGCATGGTGCCGTTCAAGATCGTCTTCATCGGCCTCGAAACGCGGCCCTATTCGACCGCGACGTCTAGCCAGAAATGCGTCCGCGCGGGCGGCAAGCACAACGACCTCGACAATGTCTGTTACACTGCACGCCATCACACCTTCTTCGAAATGCTCGGCAATTTTTCGTTCGGCGATTATTTCAAGGAACAGGCGATCCATCACGCCTGGACATTGTTGACCAGGGAATGGGGCCTTCCGGCCGAAAAACTGACGGCGACGGTCTACCACACCGACGATCAGGCGTTCGATCTGTGGAAGAAGATCGCCGGTCTCCCCGACGGCCGCATCATCCGCATCGCGACCAAGGACAATTTCTGGGCGATGGGCTCGGACGGCCCGTGCGGGCCGTGCTCCGAAATCTTCTACGATCACGGCGATCACATCCCGGGCGGCCCGCCGGGCAGCCCCGACGAGGATGGCGACCGCTTCGTCGAGATATGGAACCTGGTGTTCATGCAGTTCATGCAGGAGGCGGACGAGATCGTTGGGGATTTGCCCAAGCCGTCGATCGACACCGGCATGGGGCTCGAACGCATCGCCGCGGTGATGCAGGGCGTCCACGACAACTACGACACCGATACCTTCAAGGCATTGATCGCCGCGTCGGGCGCGCTGACGCATACCGCGACGACCGGCGACAATCGGGCGAGCCATCGGGTGATCGCCGATCACCTGCGCACGTCGGGTTTCCTGGTCGCCGACGGCGTGCTTCCCGCGAACGAAGGGCGTGGCTACGTACTGCGGCGCATCATGCGCCGCGCGATGAGGCACGCGCATTTGCTCGGCGCGAAGGATCCGCTAATGCACCGGCTGGTGCCAGCCTTGGTCGCGGAGATGGGCGCTGCCTATCCCGAACTGGTCCGCGCGCAACCGCTGATCGAGGCGACGTTGCGGCAGGAAGAGACGCAGTTCCGCAAGACGCTCGACCGCGGGCTGAAGCTGCTCGATGAAGAAACCGCGGGGATGGCCGAGGGCTCGACGCTGTCGGGCGAAACCGCGTTCAAGCTCTATGACACATACGGCTTTCCCTACGATCTGACAGAAGACGCGTTGCGCGCGCGGGGCCTGCAGGTCGACCGCGAAGCCTTCGATGCCGCGATGGCCGAACAGAAACGCGCCGCACGCGCCGCGTGGAAGGGATCGGGCGACAAGGGTTCGGACGAACTGTGGTTCGATCTGGTCGAAGAAAAGGGCGGCACCGAATTCACCGGTTATACGTCGGAGGAAGGCGAGGGGGAGGTCGTCGCGCTGATCAAAGGCGGCGTGCGGATCGACCGCGCCGGTGCGGGCGACGAAGTCGACATCGTGCTCAATCAAACCCCTTTCTACGCCGAAAGCGGCGGGCAGGTCGGCGATGCCGGCATCGCGAGCAACGGCAAGGGCTTCAAGGGTCGCGTCTTCGACACCGCGAAGCATCTCGGCCGCGTGTGGGCGCACCGCACCAAGATCGAGGCGGGCGAGATCGCGATCGGCGATGCCGTGCACCTGGTGGTGGATGGCGAGCGCCGCAACGCGATCCGCGCCAACCATTCGGCGACTCACCTGCTGCACGCGGCGTTGCGCGAGCGGCTCGGCACGCATGTCGCGCAGAAGGGCAGCCTCGTCGCGCCCGACCGGCTGCGCTTCGACTTCTCGCAACCGGTCGCGGTCGAGGCCGATGCGCTGGCGGCAGTCGAAGCCGACGTGAACGCATACATCCGCCAGAACGACGCGGTTTCGACTCGTTTGATGACCCCCGACGAAGCGATCGCCGAGGGCGCGATGGCGTTGTTCGGCGAGAAATATGGCGACGAAGTTCGCGTCGTGTCGATGGGCCGCGGCGGCGACGGTATTTACAGCCTCGAACTGTGCGGTGGCACCCACGTCAACGCGACGGGCGATATCGGCCTGTTCAAGGTGGTCAGCGAAGGCGCTGTCTCATCTGGCGTGCGTCGCGTCGAGGCGCTGACCGGAGAAGCGGCGCGCGCGTATCTGGCGGGCCGCGACGAGAAACTGCGCGAGGCGGCGGCGGCACTGAAGTCGTCGCCCGATGAAGTGCCGGCGCGCGTTGTGCAGCTGGTCGAGGACCGCCGCCGCCTCGAACGCGAACTGGCCGAGGCCAAGAAGGCGCTGGCGCTCGGTGGCGGCGGTGGTGCCGCGCCGGCCGGACCGGAACAAGTTGGCGGGGTCAATTTCGTCGGCCAGGTGATCGACGGTCTCGAAGCCAAGGGCCTGCGCGGCGTGGTCGACGAAGCCAAACAGCGGATCGGATCGGGGATCGCGATGATCGTTGCGGTCAATGATGGCCGTGCGTCGGTCGCGGTCGGCGTCACCAACGATCTGACCGCACGCTTCAACGCGGTTGATCTGCTCAAGAAAGCGGTCGAGGCGCTTGGCGGACAGGGCGGCGGTGGTCGCCCTGACATGGCGCAGGGCGGCGGGCCGGATGGCACTAAGGGTGACGCTGCGGTGGTGGCGGTCAGGGCAGCGTTGGCAACAGGCTAGATCGCCTCGCCATCCGGCGGCGCGATCGTATAGCCGTCGCCTTCGCTGATCCACCGGACCGGCTTGTCGAGCTCGGGAATTCGAGCATCGTCAACCGAGACTTCGGCACGAGTGCCCGTGCCGTCCCGGCGATCGCGGCTGCATATTTTCTTACCCAATAACGGGTAGAGAAAATCGATGGTTCGTTGCCGCGCAGCCGCCAACGCTGCGTTGGTCAGCGTCACGCCACTTTTGATAAATTGGGCTTGGCCAATTATATTCTCGGTCAATGTTAGGCAAATCGCTCCTCGCTCGACCGCTCCACTCGCGCGATACTCGATTACCAGGCCGTCATTCGTCGTCAGGCCGCGGACGTCGACCAAATATCGATCGCCGGATTTCAGCGAATATCGTCCGAAAGTTCGACAAGTTTTACGTGCGGTGTCGGGAATGCTGCATCGTATCAGGCCGCGTCTCGCGGGTGCGAGCGGGTCGTCGATGGAAGGCGCCGTCATCATCGAGGTCGCCAGCAAGAGCAGACTTCCCAGCATCAGCCTCTATCCTCGTTCCGCCGCACCCGCCTGATCCGCGGTTCGCGGTCGAGCTTGGCAGCATCGCGTATTTCCTTGCGCAATTCGTCGCGCTTTTCGTGGATCGACGCGATCACCGGGCCCATCGCAATGCCCAGATCGACCAGCAATGCTTCGGACAATTGCAGCGAGCTTTCGAGCGTTTCGGGCACCGCATCGGTCACGCCGGCGCGATAGAGCTCGGCGGCGTGGGCGGCGTCGCGAGCGCGCGCGACAATGGTCAGGCCGGGCACCCAGCCGCGCACGCGCTTGGTCAGCCGTACGGTCAGCACCGGATCGTCCATCGTCAGAACCAACGCCTTGGCGCGGCCCAGGTTGAGCCGATCGACCAATTCGCCACGCGCGACATCGCCGAAGATCACCGAATAACCTTCCCGCCGCGCAGCGTTGGCAGCGTCGATATCGGCCTCGACCGCGACATAGGACTGGTCGTGTTCCTTGAGCATGTCGGCGACCATGCGGCCGACGCGACCGAAACCGATTACGACGGTGCCCGGGCCCTCATCGTCGAGCTGCAGATCGGGCGTCAGCTTTTCGCCTGCCTCGATTCGCCGGGAGATAAGTCGCCCGACCTCGGCAAGGGCAGGGGTGATGGTCAGACCCAGCGCCGTCACCGTCTGCCAGAACGCGGCATCGCCCGCGTCGATGAGTCCTGCGGCGGCGGCTGTCCCGAGAACGATCAGCGTTGTTTCGGAAGGACTGGACATCAACAGGCTGGTTTCTGCCGACATCCCGCTACGTGCGCCGGACAACCGCAGCAGTCCGAAGGTGACGAGCGACTTGGCCGCGACGACGCCGGCCAGCGCCAAAACGAAATCGCTCCAATTGGCGAGCAGGGTTTCGAGATTGAGGCTCATCCCGACCGTGATCAGGAACACGCCGAGCGCGAGCCCCTTGAACGGCGCGGTGATCACCTCGACTTCGCTATGATATTCGGTTTCGGCGATCAGCAGTCCGGCGAGCAATGCGCCGACGATCGGCGACAGCCCGGCGGCCGACGTAGCGAGGCTGGCGACGATCACCACCAGCAGCGAGATGGCGAGGAACAGCTCGGGGCTCTTGGTCCGCGCGGCCTGCGCGAACAGGCGAGGAAGCACGAAGCGCCCGACCAGGAAGATCGCCGCGATGCTGGCCGCCCCCCAGGCCAAGGTGTTCAACACGCCGCTCGCCGCGCCCCCACCCAGCGCGGCGAGGACGAAGATGATCGGTACCAACGCCAGATCTTCGAATAACAGCATCGCGAACGCGCTGCGTCCGACCGGGCTCTCGGTGCCGGCGATCGGCAGCACTAGCGCCGTCGATGACAGCGCGAGCGCGAGGCCGAGGCCGAGCCCCGCCGACCAGCCATTGCCGAATATCAGCAGCGCGCCGCCGATCACCGCCGCACAGCCGAACAATTCCGCCGCGCCGACTCCGAACACGGCGCGGCGCATCCCCCATAACCGCTTCAGCGACAGTTCCAGCCCGATCGAAAACAGCAACAACGTGATGCCGAATTCGGCGAACGGCTCGATCGCGTGCGGGTCGGTGATCGTGACGTGATAGAGCCACGGATATTTGCTCACCAGCGTGCCCAATCCCGCTGGTCCGACCAACATCCCGACCAGGATGAATCCGATGACCGGGCTTACCTTGAATCGCGCGAAGGTTGGGATCACGATGCCCGCGGCGCCAAGGATTACCAGCGCGTCGCTGAAACCGGTATTTTCGAGACCCATCGCCATGGCCATACCAAAGCAGGGTTGGACGCGTTTGTCAGGCTATGACTGACACCGACCTCTGCATTATCGGCGGCGGGCCGGCGGGAATGGTCGCCGGATTGCTGTTCGCGCGCGCTGGCGTGCGAACGATTGTGCTGGAAAAACATGCCGATTTCCTGCGCGATTTTCGCGGCGACACGGTGCATCCGTCGACACTACGGATCTTTAGCGAACTTGGGTTGCTCGACGATCTGCTCGAGCGGCCGCACCAGAAATTGCACCGGCTGAGCGCACGGATCGCGGGGCGCGACATGCGGGTCGTCGATATGTCGCACCTCCGTGTGCCGGCGCCCTTCATCGCGCTGATGCCGCAATGGGATTTCCTCGATTTCGTGGCCGATGCGGCGCGGCGTTATCCGACGTTCGAGTTGCGCCAGAATTGCGAGGGCGCGGCGCTGATCGAGGAAAGCGGGCGGGTACGCGGCGTGCGCACCGCTGACGGCGATGAAATCCGCGCTCGCCTGACCATCACGTGCGACGGGCGCGATTCGCGGCATCGCGCTGGCCTGCCCGTCACGGTGATCGGCGCTCCGATGGATGTCTTCTGGTTCCGCATTCCCAAGGTCGCGCAGCCCGATAACGAGACGATGGGCGTGTTCGACACGGGCACATTGTTCGTGATGATCGACCGAGGCGATTATTATCAATGCGCGTTCGTCTTCCCGAAGGGCGGGGCGGAGAAAATCCGCGGCGAAGGACTGGACGCGTTCCGGACCCGGGTTCGCAAGGTCGGCCCGGAAACCGCGACGGTCGACCAAAGCGTCACCAGCTGGGACGACATCAAGCTGCTCACCGTGACGGTCGACCGGCTGGAAAAATGGGACCGGCCGGGCTTGCTGGTGATCGGCGACGCGGCGCATGCGATGTCGCCGATCGGCGGGGTCGGCATCAATTTGGCGGTGCAGGATGCGGTGGCGGCCGCCAATATTCTCGCCGCGCCGATGGCGGCGGAGGATGATCCCGACCCGCTGCTCCACAAGGTCCACGACCGGCGCATTCGCGCGGTGAAGCTGACTCAGGGGATGCAGAAGCTGGCGCAGGATGCGATCATCGCGCCGCTCCTTGCCAGCACCGCGCCGCTGGACGGCCCACCGCTCGTCGCGAAACTGCTCGATCGCATCCCGTTGCTGCGCCGCATTCCGGCGCAAGTGATCGGGATGGGCTTCCGGCCGGAACATGTCCGGTCGCCGGAAGCCCGATTCGATTAGGCCCAGGTCGCCATCTTGGTCTCGAGGTTCTCGCGGACCGCCTCGAAGAACTGCTCGGTCGTCATCCACGCCTGGTCGGGCCCAATCAGCAGCGCGAGATCCTTGGTCATCTTGCCGCTCTCGACCGTCTCGATGCAGATCTTTTCGAGCTCCTCGGCGAAGCGAGTCACATCGGGCGTATCGTCGAACTTGCCGCGATATTTGAGCCCGCCCGTCCACGCGAAGATCGACGCGATCGGGTTGGTCGAGGTCGCCTTGCCCTGCTGATGCTGGCGATAGTGCCGTGTAACCGTGCCATGTGCGGCCTCGGCCTCGACCGTCTTGCCGTCGGGCGAGAGCAGCACCGAGGTCATCAGCCCGAGCGAGCCGAAGCCCTGCGCGACCTGGTCCGACTGGACGTCGCCGTCGTAATTCTTGCATGCCCACACGAACTCGCCCGACCATTTCAGCGCGCTGGCGACCATGTCGTCGATCAGGCGGTGTTCGTAGACGATGTTCGCTTCCTTGAACTTATCCTTGAATTCGGCATCGAACACTTCCTGGAACAGGTCCTTGAAGCGGCCGTCATAGGCCTTGAGGATGGTGTTTTTGGTCGACAGATACACGGGCCATTTCAGGTTCAACCCGTAATGCATCGACGCCCGCGCGAAATCGCGGATCGAATCGTCTAGGTTGTACATCCCCATCGCGACCCCGGCGCTCGGGAAGTCGAACACGTCGAAATCGAGCGTCTCGCCATTCTCGCCCTGCCATTTCATGGTCAGCTTGCCCGGACCGGGCACGCGGAAGTCGGTCGCGCGATACTGGTCGCCGAACGCATGGCGCCCGACGACGATCGGCTTGGTCCAGCCGGGGATCAGCCGCGGGACGTTGGAAATGACGATCGGCTCGCGGAAGATCGTGCCGCCCAGGATGTTGCGGATCGTCCCGTTTGGCGATTTCCACATCTTCTTCAGGCCGAACTCCTCGACGCGCTGCTCGTCGGGGGTGATCGTCGCGCATTTCACCGCGACGCCGTATTTCTGCGTCGCGTGCGCGCTGTCGATCGTGACTTGGTCGTCGGTCGCGTCGCGGTGCTCGATGCCGAGATCGTAATAATCGAGATCGATGTCGAGATACGGCTTGATCAGGCGCTCGCGGATCCATTCCCAGATGATCCGCGTCATTTCGTCGCCATCGATTTCCACGACGGGCGTCTTCACCTTGATCTTGGCCATATTCGATTTCCTGAATGGAGGTTTGAGGGCGCTCTAGGGTGAAGCGGGGAAGGGGGTCAAGCGGCCCCGGCGGGACGGAACTTCACGATGTTCGCCCATATAACAAAGGAAGATTCGAAAAGACTCGCCGCGACGATCGAACGGCACGGTGATCGACGATGTCAAAGAGCGGGGACGGGCCCGACTGTCACGATATCATCGCGGGATGGCTGTAGGACAGCGCATTGTGCGGTCCGAGCGGAGCGGCTAGACGCCGCGTCATGCCTTCGATCGATCCGCCGGAGTTCGGCACGCCCACGGTGAAATGGCGCTTTCCCGCCATGCACCCCGAGGGGCAGCGTTACGTCATCATCGTCGCGGTGGCGGCGTTGGTCGCGCTGATCTTCTCGGCGCTACGCTTCCTGTTCTGGCCGCTCGCGTTCCTGATGGTGTTCGTCGCGGCGTTCTTTCGCGATCCGATCCGCGTGACGCCAAAGGGCGACGGGCTGGTCGTCGCGCCCGCCGACGGGCTGATCACGATGATCCAGCCGATGGTGCCGCCGGCCGAACTCGCGATCCTCGGCACCGCGCCGTTGATCCGTGTGTCGATCTTCATGAGCGTGTTCGACGTCCACGTGAACCGAACCCCGATCGCCGGCACGATCCGCCAGGTCGTGTATATTTCGGGCAAGTTCCTCAGCGCCGACCTCGACAAGGCCAGCGAAGAGAATGAGCGTCAGCATCTGGTGGTCGAGGGCAAGGACGGACGATTGATCGGCTTCACCCAGATCGCCGGGCTTGTCGCCCGCCGAATCGTCGCGTTCGTCAAGGAAGGCGACATGATTGCCGCGGGACAACGCGTCGGGCTGATCCGTTTCGGCAGCCGGGTCGATGTGTTCCTTCCGGCCGATACCATGCCGCAGGTCGTGCTCGGTCAACGCTCGATCGCCGGCGAGACGATCCTCGGCAAGGTCGGCGGCGAGGCGATGAGCGGGATTACGCAGTGAGGCCACCGAGGCCGATCCGCATCCGGCGGGCGCCGCAGGGGCTGCCGCTGCGCGCGATTACGCCCAACGCGCTGACCGCGCTGGCGCTGTGTTCGGGGCTGACTGGGGTGCGGTTCGCGATCGGCGACATGAACGGGCCGAACTGGCAGCTTGCCGTGGTGATGATCCTGGTCGCCAGCGCGCTCGACGGGGTCGACGGACAGGTCGCGCGGATGTTGCGCGGGACCAGCCGCTTCGGCGCCGAGCTCGATTCGCTGAGCGACGCGATATCGTTCGGAGTCGCGCCCGCCTTGATTCTCTATCTCTGGTCGTTGACCAACTCGCCCAAGTTCGGCTGGGCCTGCGCGTTGCTGTTCGCGGTGTTCTGCGCGTTGCGGCTCGCGCGGTTCAACGCAGCGATCGATGCGACCGATCAACCACGCAAATCCGCAGGTTATATGACCGGCATCCCCGCGCCGGCGGGGGCAATCGGGGCGATGCTACCGATGTATTTGTGGTTTATCACCGGCGACAATCTGTTCCGCTCGCCGTGGCTGGTGGCGCCTTGGGTCGCGTTCGTCGCAGTGCTGATGGTCTCGAGCCTGGCGACCTTCAGCTGGTCGTCGATGCGGCTGCGGCGGCGAATCCGCTTCGAGGCGCTGGTGGTGATCGTCGGCATCGGCGCGGCGCTGATCTCCGCGCCTTGGCCGACATTGGTCGTCATCTGCGCCGTCTATTTGGCGACGATCCCGTTCAGCGTCGCCAGTTACGCCCGAATCAGGCGGCAGCGCGCCAGTATGTCGGCTGCGCCAGCGGCCGCACCGTGACGCGCAACGTCGAAACGCGGCCCATCGGCAACGGCGGCAGGATCGGCACGGTGCCTTGTCCGGCAAGCGCTGCCTGGATTTTCGGCAGTGCCGGCGCGACCGTAGCGTAGATGACGAAACCCGCAGCGCCCAGCGCGCCTGCGAATGTCAGGACGGCAATCAGCATGATCATCGCGACTCTTCCCTTTTGGCCGGACCGGACCGACATGGAATCAACGGTTCGTCGATTCGGAAGGTTCCCGTCCTGTGGATGATCGCTGTATGTTCTGTTGATGTTCCGTCCGTCAAGCCGAAAATGAGAACATCGAGCGAACAAACCATTGATTTGGACGGCACCTCGGCACTTTGCGCGCGTTAGGTGTCGGTAGTGTAACGATAAAATGTTTCGACGATGGGACGAAACGAGCAACCAAAGCTCTGTGTGGATAACTTTTACGAGAGATGGCAGTCCTGACATGCGATTAGGATGCCCGGCTCTTGCGCTGCTGCGGCACTTCCGCTAACGGCCCCCGCTCAAACCCGCATGGGAAGCATCATAACCCGGTGCCTGGAGCCACCCTCGCAATTCATTGCGGTGGGACAATAAGCTTCAGGTTCCCGCTTCCCAGAGGCTCAACCGGATGGAGTTATCCCTATGGCGGCACCTGTCGTCACCATGCAGCAGCTCATCGAGACTGGTGCGCACTTCGGACACCAGACGCATCGCTGGAACCCGAAGATGAAGCCGTATCTGTTCGGCGATCGCAACGGCGTCCACATCATCGATTTGTCGCAGACCGTGCCGCTGTTCGCGCGCGCGCTCGATTTCGTGTCCTCGTCGGTCGCCGCCGGCGGCAAGGTGCTGTTTGTCGGCACCAAGCGCCAGGCGCAGGAGCCGATCGCCGACGCCGCGCGCCGTTCGGGCCAGCATTTCGTCAACCATCGCTGGCTGGGCGGGATGCTCACCAACTGGAAGACCATTTCCAACTCGATCAAGCGCCTCAAGACGCTCGAGGAGCAGCTGTCGGGCGAAACCCACGGCCTGACCAAGAAGGAAGTGCTCAACCTGACGCGCGAGAAGGACAAGCTTGAGCTTTCGCTCGGCGGCATCCGCGACATGGGTGGGGTTCCCACTGTGATGTTCGTGATCGACGCCAACAAGGAAGAGCTGGCGATCAAGGAAGCCAACACGCTGGGCATTCCGGTCGTCGCGATCCTCGATTCGAACGTCTCGCCCGACGGTATCGCGTTCCCGGTGCCCGCCAACGATGACGCCGCGCGCGCCATCCGCCTGTATTGCGAAGCGATTGCGATCGCCGCGACGCGTGGCGGTCAGGAGCGTCAGGCATCGTCCGGTGTCGATATTGGCGCGCAGGTCGAAGCGCCCGTCGAGGAAGCGCTGACCGTTGAGCCGACGGCGGAGGCCACTCCCGACGTGGCTGCCGAGGCTGCAGCGTTCGAGGCGCCGGCCGAAGCCGCTGTCGCGCCGGTTGCGGAAGTACCGGCGGAAGCTGCCGAAGCACCCGCGGAAGCCACGAAGGACGAGGCTGTCGAAGCTGCTCCCGCCAAGAAGGCGAAGAAGGCCAAGGCCGAACCCGAAGCGACCGCCGACGAAGCGGTGGGCACCGATCCGGCGCCTGCCGAGGATACGCCGGCCACCGCCGAGCTGGAAGCCGAAGCCGAGCGCCAGCTCGACGCGTAACTGTCATGGAGGCTCTCTAGCGGGAGCCTCCAACCGCCGTTCGTGCTGAGCTTGTCGAAGCACGTGCACACGCCCTTCGACAAGCTCAGGGCGAACGGACTACATAGAGGATAGGAAAAATGGCCGATATCACGGCAGCGATGGTCAAGGACCTGCGCGAGAAAAGCGGCGCGGGCATGATGGATTGCAAGAAAGCGCTGAACGAGACCGCCGGCGACATGGACGCCGCGATGGACTGGCTGCGCACCAAGGGTCTCGCGGCCGCCGCCAAAAAGTCGAGCCGTACCGCGGCCGAGGGTCTGGTCGGCGTCGCGGTCAGCGGCACGCGCGGCGCTGCGGTCGAGGTGAATTCCGAAACCGATTTCGTCGCCAAGAACGATCAGTTCCAGGGTTTCGTCCGCGACGTGACGATGGTCGCGCTCGAACTGGGCGACGATCTCGACACGATCAAGGCCGCTCCGCTGGGCGCCAAGACGGTCGAAGAGGTGCTGACCAACAACATCGCCACGATCGGCGAGAATCAGGCGATCCGCCGCGCCAAGCGGCTGGAAGTGAGCCAGGGCGCGATCGTGCCTTACGTCCACAACCAGGCGGTTCCCGGGCTCGGCAAGATCGGTGTGCTGGTGGCGCTGGAGAGCGCGGCACCGGTGGAGGCGTTGAATGCGCTGGGCAAGCAGCTCGCGATGCACATCGCCGCGGCGTTCCCGCTGGCGCTGGACGAAAGCGGGCTCGACCAGGCGCTGATCGAGCGCGAGCGCGCGATCGCGACCGAAAAGGCGGCCGAGAGCGGCAAGCCCGCCGACATCATCGCCAAGATGGTCGAGGGCGGCATCGCCAAGTACCGCAAGGAAAACGCTTTGGTCAGCCAGCTGTTCGTGATGGACGGCAAGACCCCGATCGCGACCGTGGTGGCCAACGCCGCCAAGGAAGCGGGCGCTGAGATCAAGCTGGTGGATTATGTCCGCTTCCAGCTTGGCGAAGGCATCGAGAAGGAAGAGAGCGACTTCGCCGCCGAAGTCGCCGCCGCCTCGGGCGTGCCGCAGCCAGCGTAAGCACACAGGAAGGGGAGCGGGGTAACTCGCTCCCCTTTTTCTTCGTCATCCCGGGCTTGTCCCGGGATCCGCTTATCCACTGGCGCTGCCGCCTGCCGCGCTGCGGACCCCGGCACCAGCCCGGGGTGACGGTTAGTGTTGTGCGGCAATGCTCGCCCGCCTAAGGTCCGCGCCGCTCCCAACCGCCGAGAAACGATGACCAGCCCTTCCTACAAACGCATCCTCCTGAAACTGTCGGGCGAAGTCCTGATGGGCGCCAGTGAGCAGGGCGGCGGTCTGTCGATCGACCCCGCGGTGACCGCGCGCGTCGCCGGCGAGATCAGGGACGCCAAGAATGCCGGACACGAATTGTGTGTGGTGGTCGGGGGAGGCAACATCTTCCGGGGCTTGTCGGCGGCGGCGAAGGGGTTCGAGCGCGCAACGGCGGATTATATGGGCATGCTGGCGACCGTGATGAACGCGCTGGCGGTGCAGAACGCGCTCGAACAGATCGGCGTCGAAACGCGCGTCCAGTCGGCCATCCCGATGGCCGCGGTATGCGAGCCGTTCATCCGCCGCCGCGCCGAACGGCACCTCGAAAAAGGCCGCATCGTTATTTTCGCCGCCGGAGTCGGCTCGCCGTTCTTCACCACCGACAGCGGCGCCGCCTTGCGCGCCGCGGAAATGAAGTGCGACGCTTTGTTCAAGGGCACCTCGGTCGATGGCGTCTATAACGCCGATCCGAAGAAAGACCCGTCGGCGAAACGTTACGATACCGTCAGTTACGACACGGTGCTCGCGGATAATCTGAAGGTGATGGACGCCAGCGCGATCGCTTTGTGCCGCGACAACAATATTCCGATCGTGGTGTTCAACATCCGCGAGCCGGGCAATCTCGCCTCGGTATTGCGCGGTGAGGGCGTCTCGACCGTCGTTACGAACGCATAAAAAGGAGAGCCGCCATGGCCGCTTACGACAAGGCCGATCTGGAGCGCCGCATGGCGGGCGCGACCGAGGCGCTGAAGCACGATCTCGCCGGGCTGCGGACGGGCCGCGCCTCGACCGGGCTGCTCGATCCGGTGACGGTGGAGGTGTACGGGTCGCACATGCCGCTCAACCAGGTCGCGACCGTGTCGGCGCCTGAACCGCGGATGCTGTCGGTGCAGGTTTGGGACAAGCAGAATGTCGGGCCCGTCGAAAAGGCGATCCGCTCGGCTGGCCTCGGGCTCAATCCGATCAACGACGGCAACGTTTTGCGGCTGCCGATCCCCGATCTGACCGAAGAACGCCGCAAGGAACTCGCCAAGCTCGCCGGCAAATATGCCGAAGACGCGCGGATCGCCGCGCGCAACGTGCGCCGCGACGGGATGGATTCGCTCAAGGCGGACGAAAAGAAGGGGATGTTCGGCGAGGACGAGCGCAAGCGGCTCGAGACCGAGGTCCAGAAGCTGACCGACAAGACGATCGCCGACATCGACGCCGCGGCGCACGCCAAGGAAAAGGAAATCCTGGGCCAGTGAAGCCCATGGCTGCCAGCGACACGGCGCAGGCCGTCGCGGCAGCCGCACTGCCACGCCATGTCGCGATCATCATGGACGGCAACGGGCGTTGGGCGAAGAAGCGCCATCTGCCGCGGCTCGCCGGGCATCGGAAGGGTGTCGAGGCGGTCCGCACGGTCACGCGTGCCGCGCGCGCGATGGGGATCGAGGCGCTGACGCTCTACGCTTTTTCGTCGGAGAACTGGCGGCGGCCCGAAGAGGAAATCGGCGACCTGATGGGTTTGCTGCGCCACTTCATCAAAAGCGACCTGGCCGAGTTAGTCAGCGAGAATGTCCGGCTGCGGGTGATCGGCGATTACCGGCGCTTTTCGGGCGACACCGTAGCGATGATCGACGACGCGACGGCGCGGACGTCCGCGAACACCGGTCCGCTCCTCGTGATTGCGCTCAATTATGGCTCGCAGGCCGAACTCGCGCGCGCCGCACAAGAGCTCGCGCGGCGCGTGCAGGATGGCGAAATGACGGTCGAGGCGATTGATGCCGATGCGATCGATGGCCTGCTCGAAACGCACGATCTCCCGCCGCTCGACCTGCTCATCCGTACCTCGGGCGAGCAGCGGCTGTCGAATTTCCTGTTGTGGCAGGCCGCCTATGCCGAATTGTTGTTTGTGGACACGCTGTGGCCCGACTTCGATGCCGACACGTTGCAAGAAGCGGTCGCCGCGTTCGGGCGGCGCCAACGCCGCTTCGGAGGCCTGTGAGCGATCCTTTGGCGCAAAAGCGTCCGCCCGAGCTGATGACACGTATCGTGACCGCCGCCGGGCTGATCGCGGTGGCGCTGGCGGCGATCGCGTTCGGCGGGCTGGCGTTCTGGCTCATCATGATCGTGCTCGGCATGGTGATGATGGCCGAATGGTCCGATCTGGTCGGCGCGACGGCAAACACCAAGCGCATGGCGCTGTACGCGCTGGTGGTGCCACTCGCGATCATGGCGCCGGGACTCGGCGCCGGGCCAGGATTTCTTGCGCTCGGACTTATCGGCGCGGGGTTCTTCTTCGTCGGCGCGACGACCCGCTCGTCGTGGCTTGCCGGGGGGATCGTCTATGTCGCGATCCCGGTCTTGGCGTTGCTGCTGATCCGCCAGCAAAAGGACATCGGGCTGGTCTATACGCTGTGGACGCTCGCGTTGGTGTGGATGTGCGACATCGGCGCGTATTTCGCCGGGCGGTTCATCGGCGGCCCCAAGCTGGCGCCGCGGGTTAGTCCCAACAAGACCTGGGCCGGGCTGATCGGCGGGATGGCGGCGGCGGCCCTGTTCGCGGTGGCGATGCATTATGGCGCGGGGCTCGGCAAAGCCGCGGTTCTGGCGACACCGTTTCTGGCGGTACTGGCGCAGGGTGGCGACCTGTTCGAGAGCTGGCTGAAGCGGCGCGCGGGGGCGAAGGACAGCGGCACCTTGCTCCCCGGACACGGCGGCGTGCTCGATCGGCTCGACGGGCTGGTGCCGGTCGCGCCGGTAGCAGCGCTGCTGGTCGTCGTGTTGCCCAAGCTGGTGACATTTTGAAGACCGTCACCATTCTCGGGGCGACCGGGTCGGTCGGGACGTCGACGCTAGACTTGATCGAGCGGTCGCCTGGCGATTTCCGGGTCAAGGCGCTGACCGCCAATTGCGATGTCGAAGGACTGGCGGCGGCGGCGATTCGGACGCAAGCGGAGCTGGCGGTCGTCGCTGATCAAAGCTGCCTGCTGGCGCTGCAATACGCACTACGCGGCACCAACGTCGTTGCGGCCGGTGGCCAGGACGCGGTGTGCGACACCGCACGCAGTGGCGCCGACTTGACGATGGCGGCAATTGTCGGCTGCGCTGGGCTCAGACCCGTGATGGCGGCCATCGAGCAAGGTGGCACGGTCGTGCTTGCCAACAAGGAGCCATTGGTGTCGGCCGGCGAGGTCATCCTCGCCGCGGCGAAGGCGCACGGCGCGACGCTGTTGCCCGCCGATTCGGAGCACAATGCGATCTTCCAGTGCCTGGCGCCCGATCAGGTCGACCGCGTCCGCCGCATCATTCTGACCGCGAGTGGCGGACCGTTTCGCGGCTGGAGCCTCGACCGGATGCGCGGCGTGACGCCGGAGCAGGCGGTAGCCCACCCTAATTGGTCGATGGGCGCCAAGATATCGGTCGATTCGGCGACGCTGATGAACAAGGGACTCGAATTGATCGAGGCGGCGCGACTATTCCCGGTCGATCCGGCGCGAATGGAAATCGTTATCCACCCGCAATCGGTGATCCATTCGATGGTCGAATATATCGACGGATCGACGCTGGCGCAGTTAGGGCCACCCGACATGCGTGTGCCGATCGCGCATTGTCTTGCGTGGCCCGACCGTATGGTCACCCCGATGGCGCCGCTCGACCTGGTAGCGATCGGGCGGCTCGATTTCGAGGCGCCCGACGAGACTCGCTTTCCCGCGCTGGGACTGGCGCGGCGTGCGCTCGACGCCGGCGGCGCCCGCCCCGCGATCCTCAATGCGGCGAACGAGATCGCGGTCGCGGCATTTCTGGGCGGCCGGATCGGGTTCCTCGAAATTGCCGCAATCGTCGCCGATACGCTGGACCGCTACGATCCGCCGGCGCCCCGGACGCTGGATGATGTATTGGCCGTGGATAGCGAAGCGCGTAGCATCGCCGATGCCAGCGTGAAGAACGGTCGTGTGAAGGATGGCGTGAATTGATGCAAAGTCCCGGCCTTATCCTGACCATCGCCGCTTTCATGCTGATGCTGGGGCCGCTCGTGTTCTTCCACGAGCTCGGCCATTATTTCGTCGGGCGCTGGTTCGGCATCAAGGCAGACGTATTCTCTATCGGGTTCGGGCGCGAGGTGGCCGGCTGGACCGACAAGCGCGGGACGCGGTGGAAGGTTAGTGCCCTGCCGCTGGGCGGCTACGTCAAATTCGCTGGCGACATGAGTCCCGCGGGCTTGAGCGATCCCGCCTGGCTGGCGCTCCCGGCGGCTGAACGTGCGAAGACTTTCCAGTCGAAGGCGGTGTGGAAGCGCGCGCTGGTCGTGCTCGCCGGGCCATTCGCGAACTTCTTGCTCGCGTTCCTGATCATCTTCGGATTCGTGCTCGTTTACGGCCAGAGCACTACCACGACCCAGATCGGGTCGGTCGAGCCCAAGAGCGCCGCCGCGGCGGCTGGCCTGCAGCCCGGAGACCGCATCACCGCGCTCAACGGGCGGGAGGTGGGCAAGTTCGAGGATATGGTATTCTTCATCGCGATCCGTGCCGGGCAGAACGTCCGGGTGGATTTCGATCGTCGCGGACAGAAGATGTCGCGCGACGTGGTTATCGGCACCGACCGCACCCCCGACAAGTTCGGCAACGTGCAGGAAAAGGGACTATTGGGCGTGGGGCCTGGAGCGATCACCTTTGCTCCGGTCGGCGTGCTTGAAGCACCGGGCGTCGCGTTGCGCGGTGTCGGCGATATCATCGGCGTGACGGGCACGACGCTCGGTCAGCTCCTCACCGGCCAACGCTCTGTCAAGGACATGTCGGGCGTCGTGCGGATGGCGAAAATCTCCGGCGAACAGCTCAGCCTCGGCTGGATTTCGTTCGTCAGTCTCGCCGTCTTCATCTCGATTAATTTGGGGTTCATCAACTTGTTGCCAGTCCCCATGCTCGATGGAGGGCATTTGCTGTTCTATGCGATCGAGGCGATACGGCGGCGTCCGGTGACTCCGGAAATCCAGGAATGGGCGTTTCGCGGCGGATTGGCTGCGATCCTGCTGTTGTTCGTGGTCGTGACGTTCAACGATTTGAGTGCGGTCGGGGTGTGGAAGCATCTCGCCGGGTTGATCGGCTGACACGGTTAGGGCAGGGCGGGCGCGCCTGTTTTTACGCGACGGCAAATGTCTCCTGCTGGGGTGGAATGGTGAAGCTTATCAAGGTTACGAAGTTCGGGACGCGCGTCGCGACTATTCTGCTCGCGGGGACGATGCTGTCGGGCGTTTCCGTCGCCAATGCGCAGACCGCGCCGGGGCCTGCCGCGACGCCTGCTGCCGCTCCGGTCTCGCCCGCCGTCGCGCCAACGCGAGTCATCCGCTCGCTCCGAGTCGAGGGATCGCAGCGGATCGAGCCCGAGACCGTGCTGTCCTACACCAAGCTGCGCAGCGGCCAGGCCTATACCAACGAGACGCTCGACCAGGCGCTGCGCGATTTGCTCGCCAGCGATCTGTTCGCCGACGTGTCGATCGCCGGCGTCGAGACCGGCGAGATCACCATCCGTGTTCGCGAGAATCCGATCATCAACCGGGTCTTGCTAGAGGGTAACAAGACCCTGAAGTCGGACAAGATCACCAAGGAAATCAAGCTGGCGCCGCGCCAGATCTTTACCCGCACCGCGGTGCGCCAGGACGTCGCGCGGATCATCGAACTGTATCGCCGCCAGGGCCGGTTCGCCGCTCGGATCGAGCCGAAGATGGTCAGCCTCGACCAAAACCGCGTCGATGTCGTGTTCGAGATCGACGAAGGGCCCAAGAGCGCGGTTCGCGCGATCAACATCATCGGCAACAACGTCTTTTCGGACGATAAATTGCGCGGCCAGATGGTGACCAAGCAGGCCCGCTTCTTCCGCTTCTTTTCGTCCGCCACCTCGTACGATCAGGATCGGCTGGCGTACGACCAGCAGAAGCTGCGCCAATTCTATCTGACTCAGGGCTATGCCGATTTCCGCGTCACCTCGGCGGTCGCCGAACTGACCCCGGACAAGAAGGACTTCATCATCACGTACGTGGTGGAGGAAGGACCGCGCTATAAGTTCGGTAACGTCACGGTCGACAGCGACATTCGCGATTTCGACAACACGAAGCTGGCCCAGACCCTGCAGGTCAAGAAGGGCGAATGGTTCGACGCCAAGAAGGTCGAGGATTCGGTCACGTCGCTGAACGAGACCGCAGGCCTGTTCGGTTACGCCTTCACCGACGTCAGCCCGGACTATCAGCGCGATGCCGAAACCCTGACGATGGGGGTCAATTTCCATATCGCCGAAGCCAAGCGCACCTATGTCGAGCGTATCGACGTGACCGGCAATCGCAACACGCAGGACAAGGTGCTCCGCCGCGAAATCCGCCTGTCGGAGGGCGACGCGTTCAACAGCTTCCAGGTCAAGCGCTCGCAGGACCGCATCAACAGCCTCGGTTTTTTCCAGGAAAAGTTCGAGATCAAGCAGGATCCGGGATCGGCGCCCGATCGTGTCGTGCTGACCGCGAATGTCGAGGAAAAGCCGACCGGCGAGCTGTCGCTGTCGGCGGGCTATTCGAGCCTCGAACGGTTCATCATTCAGGCCGGGATCACGCAGCGCAATTTCCGCGGCAAGGGCCAGGAGTTGCGCGCTAACGTCGATTATTCGGTCTATTCGAAATCGGTGTCGCTTGGGTTCACCGACCCGTATCTGTTCGACAAGAATATCGCGCTGGGTATCGATATCTTCCGCCGCGACTATAATTCGTTCAACTATCTCGGCAGCGAGCGCCAGACGACCTATTCGCAGGTGTCGACCGGGTTCCAGGTCCGCGCCGGTGTACCGCTGACCGAATATTGGTCGCTGTCGGCGCGGTACGGGCTGACCTACGATCAGGTCGGCCTCGACAAGACGACCTATTTCACCAACGGCGTGTGCGACCCGCTGATCGCAGGGCGCTATCTGTGCGAGGCGATCGGCAATCGCGTCACGTCGCTTGTCGGCTATTCGCTGGTCTATAACAGCCTCAATGGCGGCTTGCGCCCGACTGCCGGCCAGCGAGTGGTGCTCAGCCAGGACTTTGCCGGGCTGGGCGGCGACGTGCGCTATATCCGCTCGCGCATCGAAGCGAGCAAATACTGGAATTTGGGCAAGGGCTTCATCTTTTCGGTCAATGCCGAAGGCGGCTATATCAAGTCGCTGGAAAAGAGCCGCGGTGCCGGCATCGATCCGGTGCGGATCACCGACCGCTTCTATCTGGGCGAGCCGCAAATCCGCGGGTTCGACATTCGCGGCGTAGGACCGCGCGTCCAGCGCATCGCCTATATCGACGATGCCAACGGCAAGCAGATATTGCAGCCCGACAAAACGCAGATTGTCGACGACGCGCTGGGCGGCCGCGCTTATTATCTCGTTCGGTTCGAGATCGAACCGCCACTGTCGGGCGGCATTCGCGAACTCGGCCTGCGCCCGTCGATCTTCATGGACGTCGGCGCGGTATTCGGCATCAAGCGACCGCAAAAGACCGTTTATGCTTGCGATGAGGCCGGAGCGCCGGCCACGGGTTGTTTCCCGGTCACGACCGATGCCGATGGCAGTCGCCGGGTTCTCCCGCTCCCGCTTACCGACGCTTCGGGCAACCGGCTTTATGGCTACACGGCTGCCGATGGCTCCGGCGCGACGACCACGTGCCCGGCCGGTCTGCCCGACGGCAATGGCGGGTGTAACGGCGTCACGCCCAACACCGCGCTCAACGGCACCGCGCCGTTCCTCGAACGCTTCCTGGGCGATTCTCCCCGGCCGCGGCTGTCGATCGGGTTCGGGGTAAACTGGAATTCGCCGTTCGGGCCGCTGCGCATCGATATCGCAAAAGCGTTGCTCCACCAGAAGGGCGACGACACCAAACTTGTTACTTTCAACGTAGGAACCCAATTCTGATGAATAATAAGCTCTTAGGCGCGGCGATCGCCGCGTTCGCGATCGCCGCTCCCGCCGTCGCGCTGGCCCAATCGGCTCCGGCCGTCCTCATCGTCGACATCGATCGCGTCGGCGCCGAATGCAATGCATGCAAGGTTGCCGGCGGCCAGTTCCAGGCGATGGTGCAGCAGGCGCAGGCGCGTGCACAGACGCTGCGGACGCAGTTGCAGGCGGCCGGTGCGCCGCTGCAGACGGCGATCAATGCGCTTAACGGCAAGGCGCCCGACGCCGCGCTGCAGGCCCGCATCACGGCGTTCCAGACGCAGGAAAACAACGCCAACACCGAGTTGACCAACTCTCAGCAGCGGCTCCAGTCGATCCAGGCGAACATCAATCGCCAGATCCTGGAAAAGCTCGGCCCGATTACCGAGGCAATCCTGAAGGCGCGCGGCGCGTCGATCGTGATGGCGCGCAACTCGACGCTGGCGAATGCCGATTCAGTCGACGTCTCGGCCGACGTGCTCGCGCAGATCAACGCCCAGCTGCCTTCGATCAGCGTCACGCCGATGCCGCAGGCGGCCGCTGCACCTGGCACCGCCGCACCGACGCCCGCGCCCGCGCCGGCCCCCGCACCGGCCACGCCGCGCAAGACCCGGTGAGCGACGACACCACGGCAGTGACCTCCATCGGCCCGCTCGATATCAAGCGAGTGATGGCGGCGCTGCCGCATCGTTATCCGATGCTGCTGGTCGACCGCGTCGAAGAGTTGATTCTCGACCGGTCGATCGTCGCGATCAAAGCGGTGTCGATAAATGAGGAGTTCTTCCAGGGACATTTCCCCGGGAGGCCGATCATGCCCGGCGTGCTGCAAGTCGAGGCGCTGGCGCAGGCGGCGGGGGTGCTCGCGGTCGAAAGCCTGGGTCTCGCTGGGTCGGGCAAGTTGGTTTATTTCATGTCGATCGACGGCGTGAAGTTCAGGAAACCGGTCGAACCGGGCGTCTTGCTACGCTTGGAGGTCGAGTTCATCCAGAAACGGTCGCGTGTCTGTAAATTTGCGGGCCGGGCGATGCTGAATGGCGAGATCGCGACCGAGTGCGAATTCACCGCGATGATCGCGGACCCGCCGAGCGCCTGACATTCCGGGCTTCACGATCGACGCGTTGACCGTTTTCGGGTTGGGCGCCGTCGGCTTCACCGCGATCTGCTACACGGTCGAAAGCCGCGCGCCGGTCTGGACGCTGGGGTTCGCGCTCGGCAGCTTGCTGAGTTCGGTCTACGGCTTCCTGCAAGGCGCCTGGCCGTTCGGCGTGGTCGAGATCGTCTGGACAGTCGTCGCGCTACGCAAATGGTGGCACCGGTGCGTGGCGATGACCGCCTAGTGTTGCGCTAAAGGCGGGCCTCTGCTAGGCGCGCGCCCTTCGCTGCCGGTCGGAAACCGGCGGCCTTATCCGAGGAATTTGACGTGAAGGCCGATACGCACCCCGATTATCATACGATCAAGGTCCAGATGACCGACGGCACCGTGTACGAAACGCGCTCCACCTGGGGCAAGGAAGGCGACACGATGACGCTCGAAATCGATCCGCTGTCGCACCCGGCATGGACCGGCGGTCGCGGGCAGATGCTCGATTCGGGTGGCCAGGTCGCACGCTTCAACAAGCGTTTCGGCGGGCTCAGCCTCACCAAGAAGTAATTGCGCGCCAATCGGCGCCGATCGACGCCGCGTTTCCAACCGGGAGCGCGGCGTTTTCGCGTTTCTTAACGCGCTGTTAGGCATGACGGGCCTAGTTTTCAGCAATGGAGCCCAGGCAGACCGATATCCGCGCCGAATATGAAACCGCGATCCTCGGCCGGCGCAAGAGTCCCCGCGCGCCGGTGTCGCTCGACGCGAAGCTTGGGCGGGGCGGTCTCGATCGTACGTTGTGCCGGGTCACCGATTTGTCGCGCGAAGGTGCGCGGATCAGCAGCTATTCGGCGCTGAAGAAGGACGCGGTAATCTGGCTAACCTTGCCCGGAATCGGCCAGATTGCGGCAACGGTGCGCTGGGCCGACGATTTTCAGGCCGGCTGCCAATTCAATCAGCCGCTGGAAGACGGCCAGTTCGAAGCATTGCTAGACGTCGCGCGCTAATCGCATCGATGTCGATAATCCACGCTCGGATAGACTCTCAAGACGCTCGAGCGCCGACTGCAAATAGTCGTCCAGGCGATGTCGGGCGTCGTCGGTCAGCCGAACCATTCGGCGCCGGCGATCGTGCGGATCATCCTCCAGATAGACCAAACCCTGTGCCTCGATCTGATTGATCATGCGAAGGCTGGTCGATTGCGGGGCGCCCGATGCGATTCCCAGTGACGATACCGGAACGCCCGGGCCTTGCGCGCCGCAGACGTACAGGTCGAGCAACATGTTCCACGCGGAATCGTTGATCCGCTGGATGCCCAGCATCTTCGCGCGCAATGACTGCAGACCGAGTAGTGTGTGGGCCAGCGCCGCCGAGGAATTAGGCTCGATCGCTTCCCGAACAAGGCATGGAGCCTTGCGGATTGTCGATGACGCTGCGGGACCGACTGATGCCATGCCGCAAACTGGCGGTTATTAGTATGAGACTGCTACCCCCAGATTCTCCCATCCCGATTAATTGGGGGTAGGTCTTGATGCAGATCATGGCCGAGCATTCGCTTATCGCCGTCCAGGCACGGCAGCACTCGACCGGTTGAGATCGGCCGGGGTGAGACGTCCCGCTTGCGCAGCTTGTGCCGGGGGTGGCGTATCGACGGTCGAGCGCACGTCGTGCACCGGCGCGCGCTGGACGGGGCCGAGGTCGCGCAAGTTGAACGGGCGCTCGAAGCGGATGCCGACCTTGCCCTCGCGCGACCAGCGGACATCGGCGCCCATGATCGAGCAACCGGGAATATCGAGCTGGATCTGCGAACCGTCGGGCAAGTCGCGAGTCGATTCGAGCAACGCCCCGCCGGCCGCGATGTTGCGGATACGCACGGGGAAGGTCATGCCATTCCACTGCGCGTTGGCTGTGCGGATCAGGCTGTAGCGCGGCGCGCGGGCGTTTTCGTATCCCTTGGCCGCGACCGCTTCGACCGAGCGGGCGAGGGTGCGCGCTTCGGCGGCCTCCATCGGCTTGCCGAAGATATAGCCCTGCACCTGCGAACAGCCGAGTTCGCGGATCAAGTTCAAGTCGTCGTGCGTCTCGACGCCCTCCGCCGTAGTGTCCATCTTCAGGCTCTGCGCGAGCGAGATGATCGACCGCAGGATCGCTTCGCTGGTGCTTCCTGTGGCGGCGGCGCCGCGGACGAACGACTGATCGATCTTGATCTTGTTGAGCGGCGCGCGCTTGAGATAACCGAGGCTCGAATAACCGGTGCCGAAATCGTCGAGCGCCAGGCGGACGCCCGCCGCCTTCAATCGCCGGAAGGTTTCGTCGACACTGGCTTCGGTCGACAGGAACACGCCTTCGGTAATTTCGAGTTCGAGACGCCCCGGGTCGAGTTCCGAGGCCGTGAGCGCGCTCATCACCGTCGCGACGAGATGCGGGCTGGCGAACTGGATCGGCGAGATGTTGACCGCGATGCGAACCTGCGCGGGCCAATGCGCGGCCTCCATGCACGCGGTGCGCAAGACCCATTCCCCGATCGCGAGGATCAGCCCGCATTCCTCCGCCAGCGCGATGAATTGCTCGGTCGGGATCGACTGGCCGTTGGAGCGCACCCAGCGCACAAGCGCTTCGAACGCAACGACCTCTTCGGTCACGGTGTTGACAACCGGCTGATAGACCAACCGCAACTCGCCGCGCTGGATCGCGCCGCGAAGGTCGTGTTCCAGGCCCTGCTTTTCCTGCGCATCGCTGTGCATGTCGGGTGAGAAGAGCTTGAACGTGCCGCGCCCGTCGTCCTTCGCGGCGTATAATGCGAGGTCGGCGTCGCGGATGAGCGCGTCGGCGCACTGATATTGGCTACGCGCGATCGCAACCCCGACCGATGCGCCGATCGAGATCGTATTACCGTCGATCTGATAGGGTTGCGACACATGCTCGATCAGCCGCTTGGCCAACGTGCCGAGATATTGTTCCGAATCGATCGCAGGGAAAATCGCCTGGAATTCGTCGCCGCCGAGCCGGCCTACTTGCCCGTCCTTGCCCACCACCGAGGCCAGGCGTCCCGCAACCTGTTTGAGCAGCGCATCGCCGACGGGATGGCCGAGCGTGTCGTTGACGTTCTTGAAGCGGTCGAGGTCGATCAGGTAAAGTGCGCAGCCTTTTTTCTGTTTCTCGATCGCCTTGAGCGCATCCTCGAGCGTGGCACGCATCAGCGTTCGGTTGGGGAGGGCGGTCAGTGCGTCGTACCGCGCCAGCCGATTGATTTCGGCTTCGGCCAGTCGTCGCTCGGTCAAATCTGTGCCGATGCCGCCAAAGCCCAGAAAACGCCCGTAATCGTCGAAATGCGCGGTGCCGGACAGCGACCACCAGATATCGTCGTGACCCTTGGCCTTGACCGTTGCGTCGGCGAAGGGGACACGCGCCGACAAGTAGAAGCCCAGCGTACACTCGCTGTCGGCGGCACCACTGCCCGCATCCATGCCGAGCAAATCGACAAATTGCGTGCCGATCAAGTCGACCGCGTTACGCTTCAGATCATCGGCAAGCTGAGTCGAGACATAGGTCAGCGCGCCATTGGCATCTGTTTCCCAAAACCAGCCGCGGCCGCTTTGCTCGAATTCGGCCACGAAGCGCGCCGCCTTTTTCGCCTGATATTCGTTCGCGAGCTGACGCCCGGCGGCGATCAGCGCGCCGCGCGCGCCGAACATGCTGGCGCCGAGCAGGCACCCGCCGAACGCAATCAGCAGACCGAGGATTTGCGGATCGCGCGAGAAGAGCAGGAACGATCCGAACGCCGCAGCATAGCTGATCAGCAACAGGCTGGGCACTGAGATGAACGCCGCCACGGTCAGGCAGAATGCGCCGAGCAAGGAGGCGCATATCACCGGCGGCACCGTGTCGCCTGGGCTCGGCAGCCCGAACCCGATGACGATTGCCCACAACGCACCGATGGAAATCGTGAAAGCGCCCCACAGCCGGACGACGCGGTGTGGTCGCATCTGTTTGGTACGGCGGCGGTTGAGCAGCGTCGAAAGCGCCGCGAGCACCACGACTCCGCCCAGCGGCAGAATAATGGCCAGCGGGTTGTCGCCATTCGTCCTTACCGCGTGGATAACCAGCACAATCCCACAGATCAGGTGCGAGGCGAGCAGATAGGGACCGGTATTGGACAGCGCACGGATGCGTTCGTGAGCGATGCGTTCGTCGTCTGGCTGTCGCGCCGGCCGCAGGTCGAACAGGAAAATGTCGAGGTAGCTCAGGTCGCGCACGCGTGCGGCAGGCTCACTGATCGCCGCAAATCGACTCTTACGCATGCTGCCCCCAAAGCTCCAAGGCGGTCGCGTTTCCCGGTGCGAGCCCCACGCTCCAGTCTCGCGTAGCAGGGGCGGCTTAAGGCGCGGTAAATCAGCTCTTGACGCGGGTTAAGTCGGGGTGACGCGGCTAGCACGCGCCGCGGCAAAGCCGCGTCGCTGGAGCGACGCCGGCCGCGCTGGCGCGTGTCAGATTTAGCCTTCGCTAAATCGTGATCGCGCTGCGCGGTGGCGGAGAGGGTGGGATTCGAACCCACGGTAGGCTTCCACCCACGGCGGTTTTCAAGACCGCTGCCTTAAACCACTCGGCCACCTCTCCGCTGTGTCAGCGCTTACGGGAAGGGCGGCGATTTGTGCAAGCCGTGCGACGACGGGGGATTCCCGTCACCGCGCGACTGTGGCACGGTCGCACGATGCGGGGACGGGGATTGATCTTTATCTGGGCGGCAGCGATCGTGCTGGCCGCCGTGTCGTGGCTGTCGGCGAGCGCGGCGCGCGCGCAGGACGATGCCGGGTTCCAGGCCTATCTGCAGGACGTTCGCGCGCGTGCCATCGCGCAAGGCGTGCGCCCGACAAGCGTCGACCAGGTGCTGGCCGGCCTGACCTTCAACCAGCGGGTGATCGACCTCGATCATGCCCAGCCGGGCGGTAACCCGGCCAATCCGACCAGCACTGCCAGTCCGCCGTTCGGCCCGTATTTGCGCAGCCATGTCGATGCCGCGCGAATCGCGCAGGGGCGGAGCAAATATCTCGCCGAACGCAGCCATCTGGCGCGGATCGAGGCGCAGACCGGCGTGCCCGAATCGATCATGGTCGCAATCTGGGGGCATGAGACCAATTACGGTCGCGTGATGGGCAATTTCGACCTGCCGCGCGCGATCGCGACGCTGGCGTATGAAGGGCGCCGACGGGCGTTGTTCGAAGGCGAACTGATCGCCATGATGAAGATGGTCGATCGCGGCGTGTCGCGCGGCCAATTGGTCGGGAGCTGGGCAGGAGCGATGGGCGGGCCGCAATTCCTGCCGTCGGTCTATTTGCGCCTCGCGCGCGACGGCGATGGCGATGGCCGCGCCGATATCTGGAACAGCGACGCCGATACGCTCGCGTCGATCGGCAATTATTTCTACCAGGCCGGTTGGCGGCGCGGCCAGCCATGGGGCCTTGCGGTGTCGCTTCCCGCGGGATTCGACCGCAGCAGTGTGACCAACCGGCTGATTTCGCCGCGCTGTCCCCGCGTGTTCGCGCGGCAAAGTGCGTGGCGGACGATCGCTGAATGGCGTGCGCTGGGCGTTCTGTCTCAGGGCAAGCCGTGGCCCGCTGACAATGTCCAGGCGACGATGATCGAGCCCGATTCGCCGGGTCAGACCGCCTATCTGCTGACCGGCAATTACCGCGTCATCCTCGATTACAATTGTTCGAATTTCTATGCGTTGAGTGTGGGGTTGCTGGCGGATGCGGTTGAACAATAAGGCGGCGTGGCTGGCGCTGGCGACATGCGTCGTGCTGACCAGCCAAGCGACTGCGCAAGACGGGCCTCCGCCAACGGACGGCCCCAGCGCGACATCCGACCGATCGCCCGATCGCTACGATGAAGTCGGCTACGCGACGTGGTACGGCAACGAGTTGGCCGGCAACCGAACCGCGTCCGGCGCGCCGTTCGACCCCCAGGCGTTCACCGCCGCGCACCGCACGCTGCCGATCGGTTCGTATGTCGAGGTAACGTCGCTCGACACCGGGCGCACCGTTCTGGTCCAGATCAACGATCGCGGACCGTTCACGCCGGGGCTGCTGATCGACTTGTCGCAGGCGGCGGCGCAGGCGATTGGGGTAACCGGGCGCAAGCCGGTGCGGATCCGCCGCGTGACGCCAGACCCGGCGGATCGAAACGCTTTGCGGAACGGACAAGCGGCATCGCCACGGCTCGATACACCGCCGGCGTTGCTCGCCGGCCTTCGCGCAAAACTCGGCGGTCGCCCAATTGTCGGGGCAAGGACTCCTATTACCACACCGGATACCGTGCCCGTCGTCACGTTGCGTCCGCCCGCGGTGGCGCCGTCAAGGCCGCCACTGGCGACGGCTAAGGGCAACTATTACGTCCAGGTCGGCACATTCAGCAGCGAGGACCGCGCCAGTGCGCTCGCCAGGAGCCTCGGCGGAAACTCGGCGCCGTTCAAAAACCTCTGGCGAGTCCGCACCGGGCCGTTCGCCGATGCAAAATCCGCCGCACAAGCGCGTGACGCCGCCGCGGCACGCGGCTATGGCGATGCCCGTGTCGTCCGAGAGGACTAATTCTGTTTACGGATTTGCGTTTCCCATGAAGAAAATTGCCGCTCTGCTCGCCGCCGTCGCGATGGCCGTTCCCGCCGCCGCAAATCCCGAATTCCAGACGCCCGCGCCGGTCGCCTATATGGTCGATCTATCATCCAATGCGGTGCTGTATTCTAAGGACGCCGACCGCCGCATGCCGCCGGCATCGCTGGCCAAGATGATGACGGTCTATGTCGTGTTCGACATGATCAAGAAGGGGCAATTGAGTGCCGACAAGCAGTTCCCCGTCCGTCCCGAGACCTGGAAAAAGTGGAATAACCAGGGTTCGAGCATGTTCCTGTCGGTCAACGAGAATGTCAGCGTCGATAATCTCCTGAAGGGTATCGTCACACTGTCGGGCAACGACGCCTGCGTCGTGATCGCCGAGGGGATTTCGGGCACCGAACAGGCGTTCACCGATCGGATGAACGACGAAGCCAAGAAACTGGGGCTGACCAACAGCCACTTCGGCACGTCCAACGGTTGGCCGGACGGCGGCGTGACCTATGTCTCCGCACGCGATCTCGCGACGCTGGCACAGGCGACGATTCGCGAGTTTCCCGACCTTTATAAGCGATACTATGCGCTGCCGAACTTTACATGGGGCGTTCGGATGAATGGCTCCAAGATCGATCAGGCAAATCGCGACCCGTTGCTCGGCAATGTTGCGGGCGCCGACGGACTCAAAACCGGGCACACCGACGAGGCGGGGTACAGTTTCACCGGATCGGCGATCCAGAACGGCCGCCGTATCATCATGGTGCTCGCCGGGCTCGACAGCTTTGGCCATCGCAAGGAAGAATCGATCAAGTTCATGAACTGGGGCTTCGGCGCGTGGAGCGCCAAGCCGATCGTGTCGAAGGGCAAGCAGGTAGCGACCGCCGACGTGCAACTCGGCTCGTCGAGCACGGTCGGCTTGATCGCCGCCGACAATCTTGCCGTGACGGTACCGTCGGGGAGCAACCCCGTGATGACCTCCACCGTGGTCTATGACGGTCCGCTCAAGGCGCCGATCAAGGCGGGCGACCATATCGCCGACCTGATTGTCAAGACGCCAGGGATGACCGACCAGCGTTTCCCGTTGGTTGCGGCCAGCGACGTCGGGCAAGCCGGGTTCTTCGGGCGCGCCTGGGTCGGGTTGATGCAGCTGTTCGGCGGCTGACGATGACGCAAGGGCGGTTCCTGTCGATCGAAGGCGGCGAAGGCGCCGGCAAATCGACCCAGGTGCGCCGCCTTGCCGATGCGTTGCGCGCGCGCGGGATCGAGGTCATCGTTACCCGCGAACCCGGCGGCAGCGACGGCGCGGAAGCGATCCGCGATTTGTTGATGCAAGGCGCGGTCAACCGCTGGAGTCCGCATACGGAGGCCTTGCTGTTTGCCGCGGCCCGCGCCGACCATGTCGAGAAGGTCATCCAGCCCGCGATCGGCGTCGGCACCTGGGTGATTTCCGACCGCTACGTCGATTCGTCGCGCGCCTATCAGGGTGTCGCCGGCGGGATCGATGACGCCGCCGTAATGGCGCTGCACGGCTTCGGATCGCGCGGGTTGCTCCCCGATCGGACGTTGGTGCTCGAAGTGCCGCCCGAACTGGGCGCCGAACGTGCCTCGGCGCGCGATGGAGAGGGGGCGGATCGCTTCGCCGCGCGCGAGCGCGCGTTCCACGACGACGTCGCCGCTGCCTTCCGCCGCTTCGCCGCGGCCGATCCGGAGCGCGTGCGGCTGGTCGATGCCAGCGGTGACGCCGATACCGTTGCTGCGGGATTGCTGACTGAGATCGCCGACCTGCTGCCATGACGTCGCATATCGGTAACGCGTTGGCAAAACAGGCATTTTCGGCGGCGTTCGACGGCGGATCGCTCCACCACGCTTGGCTGTTCGCGGGACCGGAAGGGGTTGGGAAGGCGACCTTCGCGATGTTGGCCGCGCGGCGAATCCTCGCGGGGCCGGGGCAGCCGGACGATTACGCCATCCCGCCGGGCGACCGCACGCAGCAGTTGATCGACGCGGGATCGCATCCCGACTTCAAGAAGCTCGAACGGTTGCCAAAGGACGAGAAGAAGCCCGATCAAGGGCTCGCGCGAAGCATCACTGTCACTCAGGTTCGCGCGATCGAACCGTTTTTCTCGGTCAAGCCGACCTTTTCCGACCGCCGGGTTGTGGTGATCGATTCGGCCGACGATCTCGAGCGCAACGGCGCCAACGCGCTCCTCAAGAACCTCGAGGAGCCGCCTGCAGGCACGGTGTTTCTGCTCGTCAGCCATGCGCCGGGGCGTTTGCTGCCGACGATCCGGTCGCGCTGCCGATTGCTGCGGTTCGAACCGCTCGACGATGCCGACATGCGCGCGGCGCTGGTCGATGCGGGCGCAAAGCCGGGCGAGATCGACGATCTGGTCCGGGTGGGGCAGGGGTCGCCCGCGCAGGCGCTGGCGATGGCGGGGCTCGATATTGCCGGGCTCGACCAAGCGCTTGGCGAACTGGCGCGCGGCGACCCGTCCAACGCGACGCGGGCAGAGCTGGCCGGTAAATTGTCGCTCAAGGCTGCGCAGCCCCGCTACGAGGCGTTCCTCGACCGCGCGCCGCGTTTCATCGCGGCCCAGGCGCGTGTCCGTACCGGCGAGGCGCTCCGCACCGCGCTCGACGCCCACGACGCCGCGCGCAATCTCGCCGCCAGCGCGCTCGGCCTGTCGCTCGATGCGCAGGGCACGGTGTTCGAAATGGGCGGGATCGTCGCGACACTCGCCGCGCACCGCTGAGCCTTCAAACCCGCCCGTCGATGTTCTAGGGGAGGCTATGGCCGAACCCTATTACATTACCACCGCGATCAGTTATCCCAACGGCCGCCCGCATATCGGCCATGCGTATGAAGCGATCGCGGCCGACGCCATCGCGCGCTTCCATCGCCAGGCCGGACGCGATGTGCGGTTTCAGACCGGCACCGACGAACATGGACTCAAGATGTTTCAGACCGCACGGGACCGCGGGGTCGAAGCGACCGTCCTTGCCGACGAGATGTCGGCATATTTCAAAGCGATGGATGACCGTCTCAACATCTCATACGATCGCTTCATCCGCACCGTCGAACCTGACCATCACGCCGCGAGCCGCGCGATCTGGCAGGCGATGGAGGCGGCGGGCGATCTCTATCTCGACCGCTATGAGGGATGGTATTCGGTTCGCGACGAGGCGTTTTACGACGAGAAGGAATTGGTAGACGGGGAGGGGGGCAAACTGTCGCCGCAAGGCACGCCGGTCGAATGGACCTCGGAGGAGACGTGGTTCTTTCGCCTGTCCAAATATCAGCAGCCGCTGCTCGACCATTACGCCGCCAACCCCGATTTCATCCGCCCCCAGGCGCGACGCAACGAAACGCTCCGCTTCGTCGAGGGCGGGCTGAACGACCTGTCGGTATCGCGCACCAGTTTCGACTGGGGGGTCAAGGTGCCGAGCAGCGACGGCCACGTCATGTATGTGTGGGTCGACGCGCTGACCAATTACTTGACCGGCGTCGGCTATCCCGATGCGCTCGACCGATATTGGCCCGCCGACCTGCACTTAATAGGCAAGGATATCGTACGATTCCACGCCGTTTACTGGCCAGCGTTTCTGATGAGTGCGAAGATCGCATTGCCCAAACAGGTGTTCGGGCACGGCTTCCTGCTCAACCGCGGGGAGAAGATGTCCAAGTCGGTTGGCAATGTCACCGATCCGATAGAGCTCGCCGATCGCTTCGGGGTCGATCCGCTGCGTTATTTCCTGCTGCGCGAAGTCAGTTTTGGGCAGGACGGCAGCTATTCGGAAGACGCGATCGTCACGCGGTGCAACGCCGACTTGGCCAATAATCTCGGCAATCTGGCGCAACGCTGCCTATCGATCATCGCCAAGAACGGCGCGGCGGTCCCGACGGCAGGGGAGGCGACCGATGCCGAGGAGGCGCTGGTCGAGAGCGTGCGCGCGGCCGAGGCCGGCATGCACGAAGCGATGGCCGACCTTGCGATCCATACCGCACTGGAGGCGATCTGGAGCGTCGCACGTGACGCCAACCAGTATTTCGCCGATCAGGCACCGTGGAGCGTCCGCAAGACCGACGCGCCGCGCGCCGATACGATCCTGTACTACGCTGCCGAAGCTGTGCGTCGCATCGCGATCATGGCACGCTGGGCGATCCCCGAAAGCGCCGACAAATTGCTCGATCTGCTCGGGCAGGGAGTGGACGTACGCAATTTCGACGCACTCAGCCGGCCGATCCTCGCGGGAACGCCACTCCCAGCACCCTCGGGCGTGTTCCCGCGTCTTGAGATCGACCCAACATGAGGCTCGCCGACAGCCATTGCCACCTCAACTACAAGGGCTTGGCCGAGCAGCAGGCCGATATACTGACTCGCGCGCGCGCCAGCGGCGTGGTCGCGATGCTCAATATCTCGACCCGCGAGCGCGAATGGGATGACGTTATCGCCGTCGCGGACGCGCATGACGACGTCTGGGCAACGGTCGGGATTCACCCGCACGAGGCCGATCAGCACGCGCACGTGGACGCCGCCAAACTGATCGAGCGCGCCACGCACCCACGCGTCGTCGGAATCGGCGAATCGGGGCTCGATTATTATTACGATCGTTCCGACCGCGAGCGGCAGCGCGCCAGTTTCCGCGCGCATCTGGCGGCGAGCCGCGAAACCGGGCTGCCGATCGTCGTTCACACGCGAGACGCGGAGGAGGACACGATCGACATCCTGCGCGATGAGATGGGGAAGGGGGCCTATCCCGGCGTCATCCATTGTTTCACCGCCAGCGGGAATTTCGCCGACAAGGCACTGGATCTGGGCCTGTACATCTCGATTTCGGGCATCGTGACCTTCAAGAACGCCAAGGATCTTCAGGAAATCGCCGCGCGCCTCCCGCTCGACCGGCTGCTGATCGAAACGGACGCGCCGTTCCTCGCGCCGGTCCCCCACCGCGGACGAACCGGCGAGCCGGCGTTCGTCGCCGACACCTGTCGATTTCTGGCGCAATTGCGCGGCGAAGATGCCGACGATCTGGCCGACGCAACACGCGTCAACTTCCACAAATTATTCGCTAAAACTGCCGAATGAAGGTTCGCATTCTCGGCTGTGGAACGTCGTCGGGGGTGCCGCGGATCGGCAACGACTGGGGCGGGTGTGACCCCGAAGACTCGCGCAACCGCCGGACGCGGGCGTCGATCATGATCGAGACTGCCACGACGCGCATTCTGGTCGACACCGGCCCCGACATGCGCGAACAGTTGCTGGTGGCGGGCGTGGACAGCGTTGACGCCGTGATCTGGACGCACGATCATGCCGATCACACCCACGGCATCGATGATCTCCGCCAGATCTATCATGCGATGCGAAAGCCCGTGCAGGGATATGCCCGGCCCGGAACGGCGAAGATACTGCGCGACCGGTTCGCTTATGTATTCGAAGGGCTGGACGGCTATCCGCCGACCGTCGACCTAAGTGAGTTGCCCGACAAACTGACGGTAGGTGACATTGAGATCAGTGCGACCGACCAGCCGCACGCCAACATTACCTCCGCCGGATTGCGCTTCGATAGCGGAACCGGATCGATCGGATATGCTACCGATTTCAACGTAATGACTGACGATATGCGCGCGCTGTATCAGAATCTCGACGTCTGGATCGTCGATATCCTGCGCCGCCGTCCGCACCCGAGCCATCCGCATTTGGCCGAGGCGCTGCCGTGGATCGACCAACTCTCCCCATGCCACACCGCGCTGACTCATCTCGACCAATCGATGGACTATGCGTCGTTGCTCGCGGAACTGCCCGCGGGCGTGGTACCGGCGCACGATGGGCTCGAATTCGAGGTTGAGCGATGACCGACCAGACCGGCAATGCGATCTTTTACGCGCTGCTCTTGATCCTGCCGCTGTCGGCGCTGTTCGCGCGGCGGCTGCCACTGGGGCGCGTCGCATTGATGTCCTTGGCGTGGATCGGCATTTTTGCCACCGGACTGATGATCGTCGCGCTGGTAAATCGCAACGAATGGCTGGTGTCGGGTGCGCGTGAGATGTTTTACGGTCGCGATCAGTCGGTGATCGGCAACGAAGTCCGCATCGCGATGGCCGATGACGGTCATTTCTACGCCCGTGCGACGATCAACGGCGTCGAGCGCACATTGTTGGTCGATAGTGGTGCCAGCTATACCAGCCTGTCGACGGCCAGCGCAGCGGACGCCAAGGTCGCGATCGACAGTATGTCACCGCAAATCCCGCTGGACACCGCGAATGGTCAGGTCCTGGCGCAGCCCGCGACGATCGCCGAGCTCAAGGTCGGCGGCATCATCGCCACCGACGCGCCGGCAGTCGTATCCGAATCGTTCGGCGATGAGGACGTACTCGGCATGAGTTTCCTGTCGCGGCTCAAATCCTGGCGGGTGGAGGGGAAGACGCTCATCCTGATCCCGCAATCCCGCTAGACTTTACATAATGTATATTATCAATCTAGGAATGGGATTTGGAGCTGTCGTTCATTGCAATCGATGTTTTTGGGCGCACCGTCTTTTGCGGAGCGGCAAGCGCGGTCGCACCCAGCATCGTCACCAGAAGGAGCGCCTTCATCTGTCGATCTCCGCTTGAACGTCGAACTCGCCAGTGCCGCGTTATACACATGGCCTGCGGGGTAGCGAGGTTGTTATAAGGCGAGCGTATGAACCGTCCTCCCCAAATTCCGCGGCCTGGAATCGACATCGAGCGCCTCGTCGCGATCATGGCGCGGTTGCGCGATCCCGAGCGTGGTTGCGAATGGGATACGGTGCAGACTTTCGCGACGATCGCGCCGTACACGATCGAGGAAGCCTATGAGGTCGCCGACGCGTGTCAGCGTGGCGACATGGCCGATCTCAAGGACGAGCTCGGCGACTTACTGCTTCAGGTCGTGTTCCATGCCCGCATGGCGGAGGAAGGCGGTGACTTTGCGCTCAACGACGTGGTCGCATCGATCTGCGACAAGATGGAGCGTCGTCACCCGCATATCTTCGGCGATGCGGCCGAGGGTGGCCACTATCTGTGGGAACAGATCAAGGCCGAAGAACGTGGCGCCAAGGGTGCCGAGAGTGCGCTCGACGGTGTGGCGATTGGCCTTCCGGCATTGCTCCGTGCCGAAAAACTCCAGAAGCGCGCCGCGCGCACCGGGTTCGACTGGCCCGATCCGAGCGGAGCACGCGTCAAGATCGACGAGGAACTTGCTGAGGTCGAGACAGCCACGACCGACGCCGAGCGCGAAGAAGAGATTGGCGACCTGTTGTTTGCGACGGTAAACTGGGCGCGTAAATTGGGGATCGACGCTGAAGCGGCTTTACGCTCGGCAAGTGCGAAGTTCGAACGGCGGTTCAAGGCGATGGAAGCGGCGGATACCGGCTTCGCGTCGCGCAGCCTCGATGAGCAGGAAGCGCTCTGGCAGCGCGTTAAGAGAGGAATCTAAGGGCGGGTTTCAAACCGCTCATAGTCGCGCGGCGCCATCCGCACGTCGTAGATTGCGCTGTCCCCTTCGACCACCTGCCTCAGAACGTCGCCATGCTGGTGGAGCCACGCCGCCCCCGCCCCGTCCGCCGCATCGAGCGTGATCGAGTAACGTCGATGTGCGGCAGTCAGTTTGGCGGCAACCTCGGCGATCAGGTCATCGACCCCTTCCCCGGTCATCGCCGAGATCGCGACGACATCGTCGCGGTGCCCGGCCTCGTTGAGCGCATCGATACGGTCATCGCCGTGGAGCAGGTCGACCTTGTTCCACGCCTCGAACCGCGGCGTCGCATCGGCCACGCCAATCTCGCGCAGCACCTTCTCGACATCGGCGCGCTGTGCCTCGCTGTCGGGATGCGCGATATCGCGAACGTGGATCAGCAAGTCGGCCGTCACCACTTCCTCTAGCGTAGCCTTGAACGCTGCGACCAATTGCGTCGGCAGTTCGGAAACGAAGCCGACCGTGTCGGACACGATCGCCTTGTCGATCCCCGGCAGCGAAATCTGCCGCAGCGTCGGGTCTAGCGTCGCGAACAGCAAGTCTTCCGCCATGACGTCAGCCCCGGTCAGGCGATTGAAAAGCGTCGATTTTCCGGCGTTGGTATAGCCAACGAGGGCGATGATCGGCCACGGCGCGCGCTGGCGCCGGTCGCGGTGGAGGCCGCGGGTGCGGCTGACCTGATCGAGCTCCTTCTTCAACCGCGCCATGCGGTCGCGGATCAAGCGGCGATCAGCTTCGATCTGCGTTTCCCCTGGACCACCTAGGAAGCCGAACCCACCGCGCTGACGTTCAAGGTGAGTCCAACTCCGGACCAATCGACCCGCCTGGTAATCGAGATGCGCGAGTTCGACCTGCAATCGTCCCTCGGCGGTCGCAGCGCGCTCGCCGAAGATTTCGAGGATCAGCCCGGTACGGTCGATAACCTTGGCTTCGAGCGCGGTTTCGAGGTTGCGTTGCTGCACCGGCGTCAAGCTGGCGTCGAACACGACCAGCCCCGCCTCCTCCATCCGCACCTGCGCGGCGAGTTGCTCGACCTGCCCCGACCCGATCAGCGTCGCCGGTTTGGGTGCGCGGACGCGGAAAGCGATCTTGTCGACCACCTCGACCCCGATCGCCAGCGCCAGGCCACCCGTCTCCGCCAGCCGAGCCTCGGCATCGCGGCTCGCCTTGCCTTGGTCGGGCAGTACGACGATCGCCCTCGCCCCGCGGGCGAAGTCGTCGCGGTCACGTTCGAAACCGGTGCTCAATCCTCGGTGGATTCCGTTGAATCTTCTGATAAATTCAACGGCCGCGCCGGTTGAATGGTCGATACCGCGTGCTTGTAGACCAACTGCGCCATCCCTTCGCGTTCAAGCAGCATGCAGAACAGATCGAACGACGCAATGTGTCCCTGCAGCATGACGCCGTTGACCAGAAACATCGTCACGCTGTCTTCAGACTTGCGCACGGCATTGAGGAAGATTTCCTGGAGCAGCGGCTGCTTCTTCTGCGCCTCCCCCACCGCGTCGACTATTGCGGCGACGTCGATCGGGTTGGACGGCATGATCGTCGAGATCGCGTGCTTATAAATTAGCTGCGACTGGCCGTCGCGGCGCAGCAGCACGCTGAAATTGTCGAACCACGTCACGATACCCTGAAGCTTGACGCCTTTGACGAGGAACATCGTCACCGGTGTTTTCGCCTTGCGTAGCGCGTTGAGGAACAGATCCTGGAGCGAGGTTTGCTTGTCGGCCATTATCGGTCCTTGGTTTTGGCGGGATGTACCCCGCTAGGCGCCGTTTTCCGGCGTCTGAAGCGCTCACCCGTCCGGCTCGCGCATCGGCAATGTATGGTGGGCGGCGCCTTACGTCCAGCGCGGACCTAATCTTCGCGGCTGTCGGTAATCCCGAGCAGCTTGAGTTTCCGGTGCAACGCCGACCGCTCCATCCCGATAAAGGTCGCGGTGCGTGAGATATTGCCCGAGAAACGCCGGATCTGGACGCGAAGATATTCGCGCTCGAATGTCTCGCGCGCCTCACGCAGCGGCGCTCCCATCATCGCCGAGGCTCCCGCCCCGTCGCCATTGCCGCCGAGCACCTCGGCGGGGAGCAGATCGACGTCGATCCGGCCGATGCGGTCGCCGGGCGCGAGAATGATCGTGCGCTCGACCACGTTGCGGAGCTGGCGGACGTTGCCCGGCCATTCATAGCTTTGCAGCGCCACCATGGCGTCGTCGGCGACTTCGGGCGTCGGCACGCGGCGTTCGTTGGCGTAATGCGCGACGAAATGCTCGACCAGCGCAGGAATGTCTTCGCGCCGCTCAGTCAGCGACGGAATCGCCACGGGAACGACGTTGAGCCGGTAATAAAGATCCTCGCGGAAACGTCCCTCGGCGATTTCGTCGGTGAGGTTACGCGCGGTCGCCGAGACGACGCGGACATCGACCTTGACCGTGCGCTGGCCGCCGACACGGGTGAAACTCTGGTCGGTCAGCACGCGCAGAATCCGGCCCTGCGTCGCGATCGGCATGTCGGCGATTTCGTCGAGGAATAACGTGCCGCCATGCGCCTGTTCGAGCAGGCCGGGGCGGACGAGATCCCCGCCCTCTTCGACGCCGAACAATTCCTCCTCGACGCGCTCCGGCGTCATGCGCGCGGCGCTGCAGATAAT
>NZ_JAQGKZ010000022.1 GCF_028289855.1 Sphingomonas bacterium
CCGTTACATTGCAGCACCACGCCGACGATGTTCTTGCCGATGTCATGCACGTCGCCCTTGACGGTCGCCATGATGACCTTGCCCTTGCCCTTCGCGCCGGGCTCCTTCGCCGCCTCGATATAGGGCAGCAGATGCGCGACCGCCTTCTTCATGACACGTGCGCTTTTAACGACTTGCGGCAGGAACATCTTACCCGATCCGAACAGATCGCCGACGACGTTCATGCCGTCCATCAACGGCCCCTCGATCACTTCGATCGGGCGCGCAGTGAGCAAACGGGCTTCCTCGGTATCCTCGACGACATATTGGTCCATGCCCTTGACGAGGGCATGTTCGAGCCGCTTTGCGACATCCCAGCCGCGCCATTCCTCGGCAGCTTTTTCGGCGACCGCATCGGTGCCGCGAAACTTCTCCGCCAGGGTGACCAGCCGGTCGGTCGCGTCGGCGCGATTGTCCCAGATGACGTCCTCGCACGCCTGGCGCAGCTCCGGGTCGATCTGGTCGTAGATGTCGAGCTGCCCGGCGTTGACGATCGCCATGTCGAGCCCCGCGGGGATCGCATAATAGAGAAACACCGAATGCATCGCGCGGCGCACCGGCTCGTTGCCGCGGAACGAGAATGACAAGTTCGACAGCCCGCCCGAGATATGGACGTGCGGACAGCGCAGCTTGATCTCGCGGCACGCCTCGATGAAATCGATCGCATAGCGGCGATGTTCGTCGATCCCGGTCGCGATCGCGAAGATGTTGGGGTCGAAGATGATATCCTCGGGCGGAAAGCCGATCCCGGTGAGCAGCCTGTAGGCGCGCTCGCAAATCTCGACCTTTCGCTCTTGCGTGTCGGCCTGGCCGACCTCGTCGAACGCCATCACGACGACCGCCGAGCCATACGCCATGCACTTGCGCGCGTGGTCGAGGAACTGTTCCTCGCCCTCCTTCATGCTGATCGAATTGACGATCGGCTTGCCCGACACGCACTTGAGCCCCGCCTCGATCACCGACCATTTCGAGCTGTCGATCATGAACGGAACCCGTGCGATATCGGGCTCGGCGGCAATCAGCTTGAGGAACGACGTCATGGCGTACTCGGCGTCGAGCAGCCCTTCGTCCATGTTGATGTCGACGACCTGCGCGCCGTTCTCAACCTGCTGGCGCGCGACCTCGACCGCCTTGGCGTAGTCGCCCGCCATGATGAGCTTCTTGAACGCCGCCGACCCGGTGACGTTGGTGCGCTCGCCGATATTGACGAAATTGGTCGAGGAATTGGTCATCTAGCTCTCAAATCCTCCCCGCTTGCGGGGAGGGGGACCGCTCGCAGAGCGGTGGAGGGGGCTCTCCTCATTCGGTATCACTGGTGGAGAGCCCCCTCCACCAGCCTTCGGCTGGTCCCCCTCCCCGTAAACGGGGAGGATTTGGGTCACGCCGCCATGAACATCGGCTCGAGACCGGCCAGCCGCGTCCTAACCTCCGGCGTCACGATCTTGCGCGGCGCCAGCCCGCGCACGCCATCGGTGATCGCCTTGATATGCGCCGGGGTCGACCCGCAACAGCCGCCGAGAATGTTGACTTGCCCCGCCTGCGCCCACTCGCCGACCAGGCCCGCAGTGGTCTCCGGCATCTCGTCATACGCGCCGAGCTCGTTGGGCAACCCCGCATTGGGATAGACCATGATTAGCGTGTCGGCGATCTCAGACAGCGTCTTAACATGCGGGCGCAACTGCTCCGCACCGAAAGAGCAATTGAGGCCGATGGTCACCGGCTTGGCGTGCCGCACCGCGTGCCAGAACGCCTCGACCGTGTGCCCCGACAGGTTGCGGCCCGACAGGTCGGTCAGCGTCATCGACAGCATGATCGGCAAGTCGCGCCCGAGCGCCTCGCCCGCCTCGATCGCCGCCATGATCCCGGCCTTGGCGTTGAGCGTGTCGAACACCGTCTCGATCAGGATGAAGTCCGCGCCGCCCTCGACCAAAGCATCGGCCTGTTCGCGGTACACGCCCTTCAGATAATCGAAGTCGATCTCGCGATAACCCGGGTCGTTGACGTCGGGCGACAGCGACAGTGTCTTGTTGGTCGGGCCGATGGCGCCGGCGACGAAGCGCGGGCGGCCGTCTTTGGCTTCATATTCGTCGGCCAGCCGCCGCGCGATCTTGCCGCTTTCGACGTTGATCTGGCGAACATACTCGACCGCGCCGTAATCGGCCTGGCTGATCGAATTCGCACTGAACGTGTTGGTCGACACGATGTCCGACCCGGCATCGAGATACGCGCGCGTGATCGTCTCCGGCACCGTCGGCTTGGTGATCGCCAGGATGTCGTTGTTGCCCTTCTGGTCGTGGTTCAGCCCCAGGTCGCCGGCATAATCGGCCTCGGCGAGCTTCCAGTTCTGGATCTCGGTGCCGAATGCGCCGTCGGTGATCAGGATGCGTTTCGCGGCCTCGGCCAACAGTTTCTCGCGGGCTGACGTCATGCCGCCTTCTCCTGCAATGCGGGTTTCGCGCGAATGCCGAGCAGATGGCAGATCGCGTAGCTCAGCTCGGCGCGGTTGAGCGTGTAGAAATGGAAGTTGCGCACCCCGCCCGCGTACAGGCGGCGACACAGTTCGGCGGCGATCGTCGCCGACACGAGCTGGCGCGCGGCAGGGTGATCGTCGAGCCCGTCGAATAGATGGCCCATCCACCCCGGCACCGCGGTGTTGCACATCGCCGACATGCGCTTGACGGCAGCGAAGTTCATGACGGGCATGATCCCCGGCACGATCTCGGCATCGATCCCGGCCGCGGCGGCGGCGTCGCGGAAGCGGAAGAAGGTGTCCGCCTCGTGGAAGAATTGCGTGATCGCGCGCGTCGCGCCGGCGCCCATCTTGCGCTTGAGGTTATCGAGGTCGTGCTCCGCATTGGGCGAATCCGGATGGCACTCCGGGTACGCCGCGACCGAAATCTCGAACGGATGGAGCTTGCGCAACCCCGCGACCAGCGCCGCTGCATTCTCGTACCCGCCGACCGGCGACGAGAACTTGGTCCCCGCGACGGGCGGATCGCCGCGCAACGCGACGATGTGCCGCACGCCGGCATCCCAATACTCATTGGCGACCGCGTCGATCTCGTCCTTAGTTGCCTCGACGCACGTCAGATGCGCCGCCGCAGGGATATTCGTCTCGCGCGCGATCCGCGCCACCGTCGCGTGGGTGCGCTCGCGCGTCGTCCCGCCCGCGCCATAGGTCACCGACACGAAGCGCGGGCCGAGCGGCGACAGCGTCTGGACCGACTCCCACAGCGTCTCTTCCATCTTCTCGGTTTTGGGCGGGAAGAATTCGAAGCTCACCTGCGCGTCGCCCGCGAGGTCGGCGAACATCGGGGTCGCCAAAGCGCGCCGCGCCTCGGGCATGTTGTCGACCGAACTCATCACGCCGCCTCCACCATACGCACCGGCTCGCCCAACTTGCGCGCCAGCCACAATTTCACCGTCAACTCGCCGCCCTCCAGCGTCTCGGTCCGCGCCGGGGCGAGCCCCGCCGCGTCGAACCAGCCGAGCATCTGCTCGTCCGAAAAGCCCAGCCGGGCATGCGCTTCACGCGTGCGCAATTCCGCACGGCCGGGCGGCGCGAAAGCGACGATCAGCAAGCGCCCGCCCGGCCCGAGCACGCGCGCCGCCTCGGCGATCGCCGCGTCGGGCGTCTGCGCGAAA
>NZ_JAQGKZ010000028.1 GCF_028289855.1 Sphingomonas bacterium
CCGTCGGCCCACGCATCCATCAACTTACGCAGCCACGCCGGGCTCGCGGCATATTGCTTCTTCAGCTCGGCCGGATCGACGAACAGCCGCTGGCGCAGGTCGGCCCACAGTGCGTCCTCGCCGGCCCCCGGCGCTTCCGCCGTCCGCCCCAGCGCTGTCAGGTAATTGGCCTCGATCCGCGAGAAGTCGTCCTCGGCCTGGGCATAGATCATCCCGAACACCGCGTCGGCGTCGGTCTTGCCCGATATGTGCGCGATCCCCCAATCGTCGCGGGTGATCGTCACGTTCGCCACTTCGGCGCGCCAGCGCGTCATTTCAGGGTCGGGCGCCGACGGTGCGGTGGCGAGAAGCGCGAGGGCTAGGAGCGGCAAGCGAGCAAGGCTATCCATGGGCCAAGCGTAATACGCGAAGAGGGAGATGACCATGCGCTGGCTGGCTTTGATGGCGGCGATCCTGATCGGCCCGGCGACCGCGCTGCCCGCCGCCGAAACCCCCTCCGCGACCCTGCTCAAGCCCGCCGGGGTGTTCGACGGCGTCGACGGCCAGGTCCATGCCGGCTGGCAAGTGCTGGTCGAGGGCGACAAGATCGCCGCGGTCGGCCCGAACCTCTCCGCCCCCATCGGCGCCCAAGTGATCGCCCTGCCCGGAGACACGCAGATGCCGGGGATGATCGAGGGGCACGGGCATCTGTTCCTGCACCCGTATAACGAGACGCCGTGGGACGATCAGGTGCTGCACGAAGCGCTCGCGCTGCGCACCGCGCGCGCAGTCGCCAGCGCCAGGGCGACGCTGATGGCGGGCTTCACCAGCGAACGCGATCTCGGCACCGAGGGCGCGGGCTATGCCGATGTCGGGCTGCGAGACGCAATCGCAAAGGGCATCGTCCCCGGCCCGCGCCTGCAAGTCGCAACGCGCGCCATCGTCGCGCTCGGCGCTTACGGGCCGAAGGGCTTCGAGCCGGGCGTCGAGATACCGCAAGGCGCGGAGGAAGTGTCGGGCGTCGATTCGATCGTCGCGGCGGTGCGCCGCCAGATCGCGGCGGGCGCCGACTGGATCAAGCTCTACGCCGATTATCGCTGGCGCCCCGGTGAGGACAGCCGAGCCACCCTGAGCCTCGACGAGATGAAGGCAGCGGTCGCCGCCGCGCACGATGCCGGCCGCCCGGTCGCGGTCCACGCCGCGACCGCGGAAGGGATGCGCCGCGCGATCGCCGCGGGGGTGGACACGATCGAGCATGGGTATGGCGGCACGCCCGAAATCTTCGCGGCGATGGTCGCGAAAGGGATCGCGCTCTGCCCCACCCTTGCCGCCTCCGACGCGGTCGCGCGCTACCGCGGCTGGAACGGCAGCGAGCCCGCGCCGGCGAGCGTCCTGCTCAACCGCTCAAGTTTCAAACTCGCTGTGAAGGCCGGCGTCCGCATCTGCATGGGCGGCGACGTCGGCGTGTTCGCGCACGGCCAAAATGCGCGCGAGATGGAACTGATGGCCGCCGTCGGGATGGCGCCCGCGCAAGTGCTGATCGCCGCGACCGGGGCCAATGCGCGGTGGTTCAGGCTCGACAAGCGGCTGGGCGCGGTAAAGATCGGGCTGCTTGCCGACTTGGTCGCGGTCTCGGGCGATCCGACTGCCGACATCGCCGCGGTCCGCCGCGTGGCGCTGGTGATGAAGGGCGGGATGGTGGTCGGGCGCTGAGCTCAGCCAGCCGCCGGCTGGTCATCGAACACCGCGCGTTGCGCCGCGAACGCGCGCTGGAACGCGGGCCGCGCTTCGCCGCGCGCGACATAGGCGGCGAGTTTGGGATACTCGCCAAGAATGGGCGCGTTGCCCAACCGACGCAGTGCCTCGACCACCATCAGGTCGCCCGCGCTGAACGTCCCGTCGAGCCAGTCGTTGTCACCCAACCGCCGCGACAAATCGCCCAGCCGCGCGCGGACGCGTTCCTCGACGATCGGGATGCGATCCTTGGCCCACGGCTTGTCGCCTTCGAACAGCACAGCGGTGGTGCGCTCGACGATCGGCGGCTCGATCGTGTTGAGCGCGGCGAACATCCACGTGATCGCGCGCGCGCGCGCATCGAGGTCGTCGGGCAGCAAACCCGCGTGACGCTCCGCAATATGCAGGATGATCGCGCCCGATTCGAACAGGACCAGATCGCCTTCCTCGTAGGTCGGGATCTGCCCAAACGGCTGTAACGCGCGGTGCGCGGGTTGCTTCATCGCCTCGAACGACACCAGGCGAACGTCGTACGGCTGGCCGACTTCCTCCAACGCCCAGCGCACGCGCGTGTCGCGGGCCAAGCCCCGGCCGCGATCGGGCGAGGCTTCGAAGGCGGTGATGGTCGGGGTCATGACATATCCTTCAGGGCTATATTGGTGTCGGCCAGCATCAACGGATCGACCGTCGCGCCGGTTTCGACCAGCTTGCGCCCCTGCACGTAATCCCGCGTCGCATTGACGCAGTCGAGCGCGACGACGCGGCCGGCCTTCAAGTGGATCACCGAAAAGCTGCGCGCCGCCGGGTCGCCGCGCAGCACCGCCTGGTCGTACGCAATCGACAGTCCGACGGTCTGCAGCCTGAGGTCGTACTGGTTCGACCAGAACCACGGCGTCGCGGTGTACGCCACATCCTCGCCCAGGATCGCCTTCGCCGCGACCGTCGCCTGGTCGGTCGCGTTCTGGACCGATTCTAGCCGCACCTCGACCCCGCCGGCGAAGCCGTTGGCGTGGAGCGCGCAATCGCCGACCGCGTAGATATCGGGCAGCGATGTGCGGCATTGCGCATCGACATAGACGCCGTTGCCGCCGACCGCGCCCGCCGCGGCCAGCGGCTCGACCGCGGGGACGATGCCGATTCCGACCACGACCATGTCGGCGGGGACGATCGTGCCGTCGGCCAGCTCGACACCGTTGACCGCGCCCTTGCCGAGCAGCCGCACGACCGACACGCCGAGCCGCACATCGACTCCGTGCGCGCGGTGTTCGTCCTCGAAGAATTGCGATAGTTGCGGCCCGGCGACGCGCGCCATGACGCGGTCAAGCGCCTCCAACAGCACGACGCGCTTGCCGAACTTGCTCAGTACGGCAGCAGCTTCCAACCCGATGAACCCGCCGCCGACTACCACCCCGCTGGCGACCCCCGGCAGCTCGGCAATCATGCGGTCCGCATCGGCGCGGTTGCGGACAGTATGGACGCCGGCGAGGTCGTGCCCATCGCATGCCAGCCGCCGCGCGTGCCCGCCCGTCGCCCAGATCAGACTGCCATACCCGATTACAGCTCCATCCGCGGTGGTGACGTGGTGCGCCACCGGATCGACCGTCACGACAGTGCGCCCGAGCAGCATTGCCACGTCGCGCTCTTCCCAGAACGCAGGCTGGCGGATCAGGATGCGGTCGAAGCTCTTGTCGCCCGCTAGATATTCCTTCGACAAGGGCGGGCGCTCATAGGGCAATTCGCGCTCATCGCCGATCACGCCGATCGATCCTTCGAACTTACCCTGGCGCAGCGCGATCGCCGCCTGCGCGCCGCCATGTCCCGCGCCGACGATCAGGACGTCGTAATGGTCTTTCATCGTGCAAGCGGTATCGGTTTTGCCGCGCGATGTCATGGCTTGTGCCGCGCTTCGTGCCGCCGCACAAAGTGCGCGGGGGGACGATGACCGCAACGGCCACTAGAACACGGGACGACGCGCTCGATGCGCTGCGCGGGCTTGCGATTTTCGGAATGGTGCTGGTCAACCTGCAAGGGTCCGACGCGCATGTCTTTCCGATCTTGGCACACGCGCCGTGGAATGGGCTGACCATCGCCGATCTGGTCTTTCCGCTGTTCCTGCTGTGCGTCGGGCTGTCGCTGCCGCTGGCGATGGATGGGCGCGAACCGCCCGCGAGTATCGGGCGGATCGTGCGGCGGTCGGTGCTGCTGTACCTGATCGGCTTCTCGATCGGCTGGATCGTCCATGCCAGCCCGCATCTGATCGATATCCGCTTTACCGGCGTGCTGGCGCGGATCGGCATCGTCTATCTGGTCTGCGCGCTGACCGTGCGATCGACGAGCGGCTGGCGCGTGCCGGCGTTGGCGGCGGTCGCGCTGATGGCGGTCCACGGCGCGTTGCTCTACGCCGCGCCGCCCGGCGGGGTCGCGAGCATGGCGCAGGGCGCGGGGTTCAGCGGCTGGCTCGACCGCGCAGTGCTGGGCGGCACGCGATTGTACGGCAAGGTGTTCGACCCCGAAGGACCGCTATCGACGCTGTCGGCGATCGCCACCGCGATGATCGGCGTCGCGGTGCAGCGGCTGACGATACAGAGGCCTAACGCGCTTTTTAAGACGGCCGTGTTGTGCTTCGTCGCCGCGTTTGGCCCGTGGTTTCTTTGGCCGGTCAACAAGGCGCTATGGACGCCGACCTTCGTCGTAATCAACGCGGCGATCGGGCTCGGCATGCTCTGCCTGCTCAAATCGTTCTGGCCGTCGATCGGGGCGTTGTCACCTGTCCGGCTAGCGGCGCGGCTCGGCCAGGTCGCGCTGACACTTTACGTCGTCCACGCACTGCTGACCGCGATCCTCGTCATCCGCGTCGGCGGCGAGCGGCTCTGGGTTTCGTCGTTCGATGCGCTCACGCGGCTCGGCTTGCCGCTCGACTGGACGTCGTTGCTCTACGCGGCAATCGCCGGGACGCTATCGGTGCTCATCACGCTCGCGCTGGCGAAGCGCGGCTGGGTATTACGCGTCTAACCGCTTCACCGTCACGCTCTGCTCGACCAGATCGGCGCGGCCGAAGATCGTCAGAAAACTGATGTCGGTGGCGTCGCGCCCGACACCGATCCGGGCGATCCCTTCCTCGGGCGCGAGGCCGGTCGGATCGACCAGCCGCCAGCCGCCGTCGAGCCACACCTCGACCACCGCATGGAAATCCTCGGGCTCGAGCGCCCAGGCATAGGCGCCAACCATCCGCGCCGGGATGTCGGCGGCGCGCGCCAGCGCGATCAGCAGGTGCGCGTAATCGCGGCACACCCCGCGCCGCGCGACCAGCGTATCGACCGCGGTGGTGCCGGCATCGCTGCCGGGTTCGTAGGTCAAATGCGCGCGAATCCAGTCGACCATCGCCGCGATCCGGTCGCCGCCAATCGCGTTGCCGAACTCGCGCCGCACCACCGCGTCGAGCCGGTCGGACTCGCAATAGCGGCTGGGAAAGAGGTACGGCACGACGGCCGCGGGCAGCGCCTTCAGATCGTCCGCGCCCAGCCCGCGCAACCGCGTCGCCGGGCGCTCGATCTCCACCGTCGCGGTGTAGCGCGCGGTCACGCGCCCCTCGCCCCGCGCCCAGGTCCGCCGCCCCACGCCGTCGTCCGCCGTGATCGGCGTCAACGTCCCCGTCCCGCCGACCTTCAGCAAATCCTCGACCAGCCGCTGATCGGGGGTCTGTGCGACTTCGAGCGCGAACAGCAGGTCGGCGGGCTCGGGCAGCGAATAGTCGAGCCAGGCGTGGATGGAGAGGCGCATGTCGGGGGATTACTCGATTGGCGGGTGACGGTCCCTAACGCATGGCAGGGGATTTGATAGCCGTACGCCGCACGCCGCCAGCAAAGCTGACGGCGAGACGGCGAAGGCCGGCTGGCGATGGGCCCCCCGCAAAGTAACACTTTGCGGGGTGCGCCGGCGGGTCGGCAACGCCGAACCCGTCCGACGACTTGGGCTTTGCCCAAGTCAGCCGCGCGAGGCCCGCCGGAAGATTACAAGGATTACACCATCCCCAGGGTTTTTGCGGCGCGAAAGGCCGCAAAAGTCGCACCCCTACGCGCGCGCGGGAGGCAAACTTCCCGAAGATCGCGCGCAGGAGGAATAAGACAGGCGTGCATTTTGGGTGCGCGCGGGCGATGGCGCGGATGGCGAATGTTCCCAATGTTCGCACTGGCCATGGGCCCGGCGACAATGCGGTATCCGGCGAAGTCAAAGAGCGCGGCCGTGTGACGGGCCGGCGCGGAGGATAGCAGGCGCGGGGGCTGTAGGAAAACGGTCAATCGAGCGGCAGATCAACCTTCTGGCCATCCTTAAAGGTCGAATGCCACGGAGCCTGAGTGACTAGCAGTTCTTTTCCACACAATCTCACTGAGATAATCCCCGCCCTGCCCACAAAACACAGCATTGAGCACCAGCTTCAGACAGTGCGGCGCGGTCGGATCGCAGTGAAGATAGAAACTGCCGGTCGGCTTAAGCGCGCGGTGGACTTCCACGATCCTGAGCGTCATGCGGACCAGATAGGCCAGCAATGCGCCGCGCCCGAGCACCTTTTCCAGACCGCGGATCAGCTCGACCGTCTGTTCGGTCCACCGCACGCTGCCTGGCGTGCCGCCGTGCAGCCGCTCGATATCGAGGATATAGTCCAGCCCCTCGACCGCTGTCGCCCCATTCCCAGGTATCGACGAACGCCTGCGCCTGCGCGCGATCCTCGCTGCCCTGATTGTTGTAGATCTGGGAATAGTTGCGCTTCGAATTGAAGGGCGGATCGATGTAGCACAAATCGACACTCTCGCTCGCAATCTTGCGGCGAAGAACGTCGAGATTGTCGCCGTAATAGAGTTCGTTGCTGGGCATGAGGCATCCTAAGTTCTGGCTAACACGGTAGCTAGTCAACACTCACTTTTTTGCGAAATTACCGGATGCCCGACACAAACCAGCTCTTGCAGCGGCTCGTCGGTTGCCCGCCCGCTGGCATATTTGGCCCGGACTTCATCGAGATAGGATTGAACGTTCACGCACATACCCCCGCCGGCGAACCATGCCCGCAATCCGCCGGCGGTGGCAAGCGGGCGTTCCGCGATGGGGTGATGGTGCCTACAGGATTCGAACCTGTGACCCCCGCATTACGAATGCGATGCTCTACCAGCTGAGCTAAGGCGGCCCGCGCGCACCCCTCGGGGCGCGGCAAGGCGGCGGCGATTATCAGGTCCGTCCTGACCTGACAAGGCCGTCGCCTCACCCGCCGCCGATAGCCGCAAACAGGTTTACGCAACCTTTACCACGTCTGGCGCACAAGCGTTTCATGAAGGGGCGACGGACGCCCGTGGGAACTGGTGCATGGATACGCAGCGCGGCTTCAACGAGGATCGTGACGACGCCGATGAACTGAGCGGCGGCGCGACCGATGCGGCCGACGCAGCCGTGGACGAGCCGACGCCCGCCGCGATCGGCACCGACGAGCGCCGCATGCATGTGCGCGCGTACAATCACTGGGTGTCGCTGCTGCGCGGCCGCGCCTATCCGTCGATCGAGGATTTGGATCCCGCCAATATCGCCGATTTCGGCCCGCATTCGGTGTTGCTGGACTTCACGCAAGGGATCGAGGATCCGAAGATCGCGTATCTTGGCGCCGCGCTGCGCGAGGAAACCGGGCACGACAATTCGATCACACATATCAGCCAGGTGCCGAGCCGCTCGCTGCTGTCGCGGCTGACCGACCATTATCTTCAGATCATCGCCAACCGCGCACCGATCGGGTTCGAGGCCGAATTCGTCGGCATTCGCGGGCACAACACGATGTACCGCGGCATCCTGATGCCGTTTTCGTCGAACGACGACACGATCGACTTCATCTATGGCGTGATCAACTGGAAGGAACTGGCCGACGCCGCGACTCAGGCGAGCCTCGACGCCGAAGTCGATGCCGCGTTGCGCGCCGCGCCCAAGCCCGTTGCGACCGCCCCGGTCTGGGCTGACGGTCCCGCGATCGAGCCGCCCGAAGCCGACGCCGCCGACTTGGCCGGAAAGCTCCGCCAAGCGCGCGAAACCGCGACCGCCGCGACTTCCGCCGACACGCGCAGCCGCGCCGCGCTGTACCGCGCGCTGGGCCGCGCGCACGATTTCGGGCTCGCCGCCGACCAGGATGCCGAAACCTATCGCGCCTTGCTCGACGATGCCGGCGTCACCGTGCAGGAGCGCGCGCCGATGACGGCGGTCGCCAAGCTGGTGTTCGGTGCCGATTACGACAAGGCACGGCTGACCGAATTCGCCGCGGTGCTGAGCCACGCGCGCCGCCACGCGATCGGCGTGGGGCAGCTGACCCAAGTGCTCGAAACCGTCGAGGGCGGGATCAAGGCCGTCGTCGCCGCCGAGCGTTCAGCGCGCAATCCGGCCAAGCCCGAAGCGCGCGATCCGCTAGCCGATATCGCCGAGCGGCTGGTGCTGGCGAGCGTCGAGTTCGCGACGGGGCTGGAGCCGGGGGAACTGGTGGTGCTGCTCGGCCGCACGACCGGTGACGGCACGCTCGACATTGTCGCGTCGGTTACCAACGACCGCTCGCTGGCCGCGCGCACGCTCAAAGCGGCGAAATAGTTTTTTTGCGGATTCGGCTACGCCGAATCCGGGGCTGCGTGAGCGCGCAACTACGTAACAACTGAAACGACCTTGAGCCTTTGCTCCGTCGGGGGCATAGGCTGCGCCATGGCCAAGACTTCGCTGAAATCGCTGTCGGACGCACTCGCGGACCGGTTGATCAAGGGTGCCTTGCCGGGCGAATTGCACGGCTTCGGCAAGGCGGAGCGCGCCGAGGCGGCGAACTTCGTCGCGACCGCCGCGTACAACCGCCCCCCCGGCGCGCCGGTGATGGTGATCGAGCCGATCGCCGCGAGCGATGCCAACCGACGCATGCGGGTCGCGATCGTCAACGACGACATGCCGTTCCTGGTCGATTCGATCGCAGCGACGATCGCCGCGCACGACATCGCGGTCGACCGCATCATCCACCCGGTGGTGCCCGTGACGCGCGATCCGCTTGGCGGATTGATGGGCGTCGGCGACGGCACCCCCGAATCGATGATCTATATCGAGATGGAGCGCGCCGACGCACGCGAGCGCCGTAGCCTGGTCACCGCGCTCGAGACCAATCTGAAGGACGTGCGCGCCGCGGTCGCCGACTGGGTGCCGCTGCAAGCCGCGATGGCCGCCGACGCCGCGACGCTGACCGGCGAAGGCGCGGCGTTACTGAACTGGTTCCTCGACCGGCACTTCACCATGCTCGGCCATGCCCGGTTCGGGCGCGAGGCGGGCGCCAAGGCGCCGCTCGGCATTTGCCGCAACAAGCATGACGTACCGATCCTGGCCGAAGCATCGCGCGCGCTGGCGATCAAATGGTTCGAGGGCGGCAACGACGCGCCATTGCTGCTCAAATCCAACTTCATCTCGGGCGTCCATCGCCAAATCCCGCTCGACCTGGTTGTCGTGCCGATCCGCGACGGCGGGAAGGTCGCCGGGTTGTCGATCCATGCCGGGCTGTGGACCAGCAGCGCGCTGAACACTCCGCCCGACGATGTCCCGTTGCTCCGCACGCGGCTCGCCGAGCTCCAGCAGAAATTCGGGTTCGATCCCAAGGGCCATGCCAGCAAGGCGCTCGAACATGCGTTGACCACGTTGCCGCACGATATCCTGATCGCGTTCACGCCGCAGGCGCTGGAAGATGTCGCGCTGACCGCGATGAGCCTGGCCGACCGGCCGCGCCCCAAGCTGGTGCTGGCGAAATCGATTCTCGGTCGGCATCTGTTCGCGTTCGTCTGGCTGCCGCGCGACGAACTGACCACCGCGCGACGCCTCGCGATCGGCGAGATGCTCAGCGAGGCGGCGAACGGCCCGATCCTCAATTGGGCGGTGGCGATGGACGATGTTGTCGCGCTGATCCGCTATACGATCGATGTGCGCGGCGCGGGCGAGATGCCCGACGAGGCCGCGCTCGACGTGCGGCTGGCGCGGATGATGCGCGGCTGGGCGCCCGCGGTCGAGGCAGCGCTGAGCGATACCGACCCGACCCGCGCGACGCGGCTAGCGCTGCGCTTCGCCAATTGCTTCCCGCAAACCTATCGCACCAACAATTCGGCCGATGAAGGCGCGCGCGATATCCTGCGGCTTGCACGGCTCGATGACGATGCCGACCGCTCGGTGCGGATCTTCCGGTCCGGGCCGGAGTTGCGGCTCAAGCTCTATCGCTTCGGCGGCGCGGTGGCGTTGTCGGACGCGGTGCCGGTGTTCGAGAATTTCGGCTTCCGCGTGGTCGAGGAAATACCGACCCAGCTCGCCGACGAAAATGAGGGGTTCGTCCACGACTTCCTGGTCGAGCCGATCGCGGCGGGCACCGCCGAGCCCACCGATTGGACGATCCTGGAGGACGCGATCGCCGCGGTGCTCGAGGGACGCGCCGAGAACGATGCGTTCAATCGGCTGATCCTCGACGCGCGGATGGACCCGCAGGCGGTCGTCTTGCTGCGCGCATGGTTCCGCTATCTCCGCCAGGGCGGGCTGACCTATGGCCTGACCACAGTGGTCGACGCGCTGCGCCGCGCGCCCGACGTCGCGCAGGCGCTGATCGATCGTTTCTACGCTGCGCATGGGCCAAACGGCACGCGCGGCGATGGCGTCGCGCTGGCCGACAAGGCGATCGCCAAGGGGCTCGATGAAGTCTCGGCGATCGACGACGACCGTATCCTGCGCGCAATCAAGGGCGTGGTTGCGGCGACGTTGCGCACCAACGCATTCGCGCCGGCGGCCGAGGAAGCGCTGGCGTTCAAGCTCGACAGCCACAAGGTGCCCGGCCTTCCCGCCCCGCTGCCGTGGCGCGAAATCTGGGTCTATAGCCCCCGCGTCGAGGGCATCCATTTGCGCGCCGGCCCTGTCGCGCGCGGCGGCATCCGCTGGTCGGACCGCCGCGACGATTTCCGCACTGAGGTGCTCAGCCTGATGAAAGCGCAGGTCGTCAAGAATGCGGTGATCGTTCCGACCGGCGCCAAGGGCGGCTTCTATCCCAAGCAGCTCCCCTCGCCCGCGACCGACCGCGACGCGTGGCTGGCGGAAGGCACGGAGAGTTACCGCATCTTCATCCGCACTTTGCTGTCGGTCACCGATAACATCGTCGAGGGCAAGGTCGTCCACCCCGAGGGTGTCGTCATCCACGACGCCGAAGACCCCTATTTCGTCGTCGCCGCCGACAAGGGAACCGCGACCTTCAGCGACGTCGCCAACGCGATCGCGATCGAGCGCGGTTTCTGGCTGGGCGACGCTTTCGCCTCGGGCGGTAGCCAAGGCTACGACCACAAGGCGATGGGCATCACCGCCAAGGGCGCGTGGGTCTCGGTCCAGCGCCACTTCGCCGAGCGCGGGGTGGACGTGCAGACGCAGTCGATCCGCGTCGTCGGGTGCGGCGACATGTCGGGCGACGTGTTCGGCAACGGCATGCTGCTGTCGAAGACGCTCAAGGTCGTCGCGGCGTTCGACCACCGCCACATCTTCCTCGATCCCGACCCCGATCCGGCGGCGAGCTGGGAGGAACGCAAACGCATGTTCGCGCTGCCGCGGTCGAGCTGGGCGGATTACAATCCGTCGTTGATCTCCAAGGGCGGCGGCGTGTTCCCGCGCACCGCCAAGACGATCGCGCTGACCAGGCAGGTCAAGGAGGCGCTCGACATCGCGGCCGACGAGTTGGAGCCCGCGGCGTTGATCTCGGCGATCCTAAAGTCACCCGCCGACCTGATCTGGTTCGGCGGCATCGGCACGTACGTGAAGGCGGCGAGCGAGAACCATGTCGAGGTTGGCGACCCGGCCAACGATCGGCTGCGTGTCAACGCCGAGGAATTGCGCGCGACCGCGATCGGCGAGGGCGCGAACCTGGGCGTTACGCAAGCCGCGCGTATCGCGTTCGCCAGCCGCGCCAGTGTTTTAGGAGGGGGCCGGATCAACACCGACTTCATCGACAATTCGGCCGGGGTCGATTGCTCGGACAACGAGGTCAACATCAAGATCGCGCTCAACCGCGAGATGATCGAAAAACGGCTGAGTTTCGACGCGCGCAACAAGCTGCTCGTGTCGATGACCGACGACGTTGCGCACCTGGTGCTCGAAGACAATCGGCTCCAGACGCTCGCGCTGTCGGTGATGGAGAATGACGGCGCCCAGGCATTGCCGAGCTACGTTCGGCTGATCGAGATTTTCGAAAGCGCCGGGCGGCTCGACCGCGTGGTCGAGGGGCTCGCCGACAATGGCGAACTGCTGCGCCGCGCGCCCGAGGGACATGGCCTGACTCGGCCCGAACTCGCGGTGCTGCTGGCGACCGCCAAGCTCGCGCTGCAGGATTCGATCGAGCATAGCGACCTCGGCACCGCCGACGAGCTCAAGCCCGATCTTCATGCCGCCTTCCCCACCGCGATGCGCAAGAAATTCGCCACCGCGATCGACCAGCATCGCCTGCGCGGCGAGATCGTCGCGACCAAGCTCGCCAACCGCATCATCAACCGGCTCGGCGTGCTTCACCCGTTCGAACTCGCCGAGGAAGAAGGCGCGGCGATGGCCGATATCGCGGCGATGTTCGTCGTGGTCGAGCGGCTGTTCGATCTCGACAAATTGTGGGCCGAAATCGAAAGCGCGCCGATGCCCGAGGCGGGGCGTCTGGCGCTGTTCGACGAGGTCGCGGTCGCGGTGCGCAGCCAGATCGCCGATTTGTTGCGCGTGACGGCGCCGGGAACGGGGCCGGGCGCGGTGCTGGCGCGGCTGGGCAAGGGCGTGAGCGCGCTCGACCGAAAGACGCGCGAATTGCTGCTCGAGGAAGCGTCGAGCCAGAGCGCACGGATTTCGACCAACCTTCAGGCAGCGGGCGCGCCGGCAGGGCTGGCGAAAAAGGTCGTGCGGCTGTTCGAGCTTGACGGCGCGGTCGGGCTTGCCGATCTGGGTGCCGAAACCGGGATCGACGAAACCGTGCTGACGCGCGCCTTCACCCATCTAGGGCAAGCGCTCGGGCTCGACTGGGCGCAAGCAAATGCGGCGCGGATCAATTCGAGCGATCCGTGGGAGCGGCTGCTGATCGCCGGGCTGGCGCGCGATTTCCAGCAGATCCGCCTCGAATTCCTCGAACGCGCCGGCGGCAAGGATCCCGAAGGCGCGGTCGACGAATGGCTTGGCGTCAACGCTACCCGCGTCGCGCAGTTCAAGGGTGTCGTGGACCGCGCGCGGACGGCGGCGGCGCCGAACGCGGCGATGCTGGCGCAGATCGCGGGCCAGGCGCGGGTGTTGCTGGGGCGGTAGGGCTGGGCCGTGCTCCCGCGCAGGCGGGAGCCCAGAGTCGCGGGCGAGCCGCTGCTTGACCCTGGGCTCCC
>NZ_JAQGKZ010000114.1 GCF_028289855.1 Sphingomonas bacterium
TACGGATCGGAGGAGCAACGCCGCAAATACCTGCCCAAGCTCGCCACCGGCGAGTTCATCGGCGCGTTCGGACTGACCGAGCCCGATGCGGGGTCCGACCCCGGCAGCATGACGACGCGCGCGACCAAGACCGCAAACGGCTATTCGCTGTCGGGCGCGAAGACATGGATCAGCAACTCGCCGATCGCCGACGTGTTCGTGATCTGGGCCAAGTCCGATGCGCATGGCGGCGGCATTCGCGGGTTCGTGCTTGAGAAGGGCATGAAGGGTCTTGAGACGCCCAAGATCGAGGGCAAGCTGAGCTTGCGCGCGTCGATCACCGGCATGGTGCTGATGGACGAGGTCGAGGTGGGCGAGGATGCGCTATTACCCGACGTGCAAGGACTGAAGGGTCCGTTCGGCTGCCTAAACCGCGCGCGCTACGGGATCAGCTGGGGCAGCATGGGCGCGGCCGAATTCTGCATGCATGCCGCGCGGCAATACGGACTCGACCGCAAGCAGTTCGGCACGCCGCTGGCCGGACGCCAGCTTTATCAGAAAAAGCTCGCCGACATGGAAACCGAGATCGCGCTCGGGTTGCAGGCATCACTGCGCGTCGGGCGGCTGATGGACGAGGGCAAGTTCGCGCCGGAGATGATCTCGATCGTCAAGCGCAACAATGTCGGCAAGGCGCTCGCCATCGCCCGCGATGCCCGCGACATGCACGGCGGCAACGGCATTTCGGGCGAATATCAGGTGATGCGCCACCTGATGAACCTCGAGACGGTCAACACCTATGAAGGCGCGCACGACGTCCACGCGCTGATCCTCGGCCGCGCCATCACCGGGATCGCGGCCTTCTGACCAAGCCTGCGCCCCTCGCCGGCCTCAAGGTGCTCGAACTCGCGCGGATTCTCGCGGGGCCGTGGGCCGGGCAAGTGCTGGCCGATCTCGGCGCCGAGGTGACGAAGGTCGAAAGCCCCGCGGGCGACGACACGCGCACCTGGGGGCCGCCATTCATCGAGAACCCTGACGGCTCGCGCGACGCGGCCTATTACCACGCCTGCAACCGCGGAAAGTCGTCGGTGGTGCTCGATTTCACCACGCCGGAATGCCAGGCCGAGGTCCGCCGCCTCGCCGCCGACAGCGACGTGCTGATCGAGAATTTCAAGGTCGGCGGGCTCGCCAAATACGGGCTCGATTACGCGTCGCTGAGCGCGCTGAACCCCCGCCTGATCTACTGCTCGATCACCGGTTTCGGGCAGGACGGCCCCTATGCCGCGCGGCCCGGTTACGACTTCATCATCCAGGGCATGGGCGGGATTATGGACCTGACCGGCGAACCTGAAGGCGCGCCGCAGAAGATCGGCGTGGCGATGGCCGACATTGCCACCGGGCTCTATTCGGTGATCGCAATCCAGGCGGCGCTGGCGATGCGCGAACGCACCGGGCGCGGCCAGCATATCGACATGAGCTTACTCGACACGATGACCGGCGTGCTAGCTAACCAGGCGGCGAATTATTTCGCCAGCGGCGTGACGCCGCACCGCGTCGGCAATGCGCATATGAACGTGTCGCCCTATGCGGTTTTCCCGACGAGCGACGGCTGGTTCATTCTCGCCGTCGGCAATGACGGCCAGTTCCAGCGGTTCTGCGGCGTGGTCGGGATCACCCCCGAAGAACGCTGGGCGACCAACGCTGGCCGGATCGAGCACCGAGAGCCGTTGTTCGCGGCGATCGAGGCGGCGACGCGCAGGTTCTATCGGGATGATCTTCTAGCGAGGCTCGAAGCAGTCGGCGTACCCGTTGGCCCGATCAACACCGTCGAACAGGCGCTGACCGACCCGCAGGTCGTCGCACGCGGCATGGTCGTCAAGGGCGCGCGGCTCGACGGCCTGCGCACCCCGATCCGCTTCTCCGACGCCGATCTGTCGCTCGGCCGCCCCGCGCCCCGGCTGGGTGAAGCGCGGAAGGACTAGGCGTCGGCGAAGTCCTCTGCCGGCTTGCGCGCGTAGATCCCGAACGCCGCGATGATCGCGTAACAGACGATCGGAAGGAACAATGCCAGTCGCAGGCTCGAATGGTCCGCGATCGTCCCGTAGACCGCCGGAATGACCGCGCCGCCGGCGATCGCGACGTTGATGATGCCCGACCCATCGGCCGCGCGCGTCCCCAGCTTTTCGCACGCCAGGGTGAAGATCGTCGGGAACATGATCGAGTTCAACAGCCCGACCGCCAGCAACGAATAGCCCGAGATCGTGCCGACCGTGTTAATCGAAATGAGAATCAGCACGATCGCGCCGACCGCGTTGAACGCCAGCACCTTGCCCGGGCTGATCACCCGCAGCACCGCCGACCCGATGAAGCGCCCGATCAGCGCGCCGCCCCAATAGAATGGGATCAGCTTGCCACCGGCTTGCTGCGACAAACCAAGCACGTTCGACTGGATGAGATAGCTGACGAGAAAGCTGCCGATCGCGACCTCCGCGCCGACATAGAGGAAGATGCACAACGCCCCGAAACCGAACCGCGTACGCTTGAGCAGCGCGAGGCCTTGCGAGAAACTCGACGCTTCGTGCCGTTCGCCCTTGAGCCGATTGCGGAACAGCCACACGACGGCGGCGACCACCGCGAGCGCCGCGGCGATACCCATATAGCCATGCACGATGGCCTGCGTTTCCTGCGTGCGGTATGCGTCTAGCGCCGGGCCGGACAATTGGGTGGCGCTGACGGCGGCCAGGCCGCCGAGGATCAGAATCGCGCCGAAATAGGGAAATATCGTCGTCCCGAGCGAATTGAACGCCTGCGCGAACGTCAGGCGGCTGTGCGCGGTGCGCGGCGGGCCAAGCAGGCTGATCAGCGGATTGGCGACGATCTGGACCAGGACCACGCCGGTCGCGAGGACGAAATAGGCGGCCAGGAACACACCAAAGGTGGCGGTCTGGCTCGCCGGAATGAACAACAGGCAGCCGACGATCATGGTGACCAGGCCGGCCACCGCGCCGCGCATGTAGCCGATCCGCTTGACCAGCCTCGCGCCGGGGATGCCGACCACCGCATAAGCGATGAAAAACCAGACCTGAACCAGCGACGCCTGAAAGAAGTTGAGCGTGAACAGCTCTTTCAGCTTCGGTATAATCACGTCGTTCAGGCTGGTGATGCCGCCGAAGATGAAGAACAGCGAGAACACGAACACCTGAAGGTCGGGCGCGTTTATCCCTTCGTGCGTGGCATCCATCGCTTCGGGATTGGTCGACGCCGTAACGCCCGGGTTAATCGCCATGAACACACTCCCCTGCGGCCCGGTCTGGAACCGGTTTCGAGTGCCTTGATGGACTAGCTTCGTTTTCGCCGCAAGCCGCTGCACGTGCGGTTTGTGAACGTTATCAGTCGAAGCGATAGCCCGAGACGGCCCAGCCGAGCACCTCGCTGGCGTGATCGCGCACCGCGGTGCCATCGCCGCCCGCACCCAGCGCGACCATCAGCGGCAGCAGATGCTCCTCGCGCGGATGGGCGAAACGGGCGTGCGGGAGCGTGTCCCATGCCGCGACGCGTTTGGCGCGGCGCGCGGGGTCGGGATCGGTCACCGCATCGGTCAGCGCAGCGTCCCATTCGCGGCTTGGCACTTCCGCCTGCGGTCCCCGAACGCGCAAATTGTGGAAGCTCATCCCCGATCCGACGATCAGCACGCCTTCGTTGCGGAGCGGCGCCAGGGCGCGGCCGATCGCGATGTGTTCGGCGGGATCGAGATCGGCGCGCAGCGACAATTGCGCGAGCGGAATATCGGCCTCGGGCACCGCGACCTTCATCGGGATGAAGACGCCGTGGTCCCAGCCGCGCTCCCGCTCCTCGCGCGTGTCGAACCCCGCGTTCCGCAGCAGGTCGGCGGCGCGGCGCGCAACGTCGGGGGCGCCCGGCGCATCCCATTTCAATTGATAGGTGTGCTCGGGAAAGCCGTGATAATCGTACAGCAACCTCGGATGCTCGCCGGTGTGGACGGTGATGGCGTCCTCCTCCCAATGCCCCGACACGAGCAAGATCGCGCGCGGCCGTTCGGGCAGGCCGGCGATCAGCCCGGCGAGATAGGCCTGCATCGGCCGCCACATCGGCTCGGGCGGTCCGCCATCAGGATCCATGAAGAAACAGGGGCCGCCGCCATGCGGCACGAACAGGGTGGGAAGGGTCATGCTGGGAATATCGCCCTGCCCCATGCCTAGGACAATGCCACTGGCGGAAACGGCGGGTTTCCGCTTAACGGTGCGCGGTGACCAAGTTCACCGTCAACAATCAGCCGGTCGAATACCGCATGGACCCGGCGACGCCGTTGCTGTTCGCGCTGCGTGACGCGTCGAACCTGACGGGCACCAAATATGGCTGCGGCACCGGCCATTGCGGCGCGTGCATCGTCGATGTCGATGGCGCCGCGAAGAAATCCTGCCTCGTCCCGATCGGATCGATCGAGGGCAGCTTCGTCACCACGATCGAGGGGCTGTCGCACGACCGTAGCCACCCGATCCAGGCGGCGTTCCTGGCCGAGAATGTCAGCCAGTGCGGATTCTGCATCCCCGGCATGGTGATGGCCGCATCGGTGCTGCTCAGGAACAATCCGCGCCCGAGCGAGGACCAGATTCGCGACGGGATCACCAATATCTGCCGCTGCGGCGTTTATCCGCGGCTGGTCGAGGCGATCCAGCGCGCAGGGCGCATCCAGCGCGGCGACGAAACTGTGGCGAGCCCGCGCCCCGGCATTGATCCTTCCGACGCCGCGCGCGTTGTTCCCGCACTGACTCCGACGCCCTAGATTCTTTCAATTGGCTGACAGGCCAATTCAGGAACGCGTCAGCGCGACTCGGGCAGAAGGGCTTATCGATGGGCCGGCTTGTGCGCCGGCGGATGGAGTTACGGGAATGCGTAAGGCTTTTCTTCTCACGCTGATGGCGGCGGCGGTTTCGCTGCCCGCAATGGCATCGGCACAGGACCGCGGCGATCGGGGCAGCCGTCGCGGCGGCGATTCGAGCGCCAGCCAGCCGCGCGGCAATAACGGCGGCGGGTGGCGCGGACGCGACAATGGCGGCACAGCGGCGACTCCGGCACCGACGCCTGCCCCGGTCCCCGCGCCCCGCGCGCAATGGCGTGGCAATGATCGTGGTGCCGGCTGGGCCGGCCGCAACGGCGGCGGCAACGCCGGCGCCGATGCCCAGGCACAAGCTCAGGCACAGGTGCTGGCCAATGCCCGTGCCCAAGCCGAAGCACGTGGCCGCGCCGGCGGCTGGGGCAACCGTTCCGACAATGGCGGTAACGGCGGCAGCTGGCGTGGTCGTGGACCCGAATCGGGTGGCGGCTTCAACAACCAGGGCGGCAACGATCAGGCGCGCGCCCAGGCCGAGGCACAGGCTCGCGCCAATCGCGATCGCTCGAATGGCGGCAACACCGGCTGGCGCGGCGACCGCAACGGCGGTTGGGCCGGCAACACCGGGCGCAACGGCGATAACCGCTGGCGCGGTGGCGATAACGGCAATCGCGGCGGCTACGACCGCAACAATGGCGGTCAGTGGAACCGCAGTTGGCGCGGCAATAACCAGTATAACTGGCAGCAATATCGCTCGTCGAACCGCAACGCTTTCCGCTTGCCGCGCTACTACGCGCCGTACGGCTGGAACTATGGATATCGCCGGTTCTCGATCGGCCTGGTGCTCGACCAGATCCTGTTCAGCCAGAGCTACTGGATCGACGATCCGTACGATTATCGCCTGCCGGAAGCCTACGGCGAGTATCGCTGGGTGCGCTACTACAACGATGCACTGCTGGTCGATATCTACTCCGGCGAAGTGGTCGACGTGGTCTACGACATCTTCTATTGAGATCGTCGCGCGGGTTGGGGCCTGGGAATTCGTTCCCGGGCCCTTGCCTTTTTGGGTCGAGATGCGAAGAAAACCGCCATGCTAGGTACCAGAAAGACCATCACCGCCGGGGGCCCGTCCAAGGACCGCGCGCGTATCGGCCAGATCGTCGCCGCGCGGCTTGAGGCCAACCCCCGCGTCCAGCCCGCGTTGGTCGGCGCGGCGCAGGCTTATTATCATCTCGATTTCCTTACGCCTGAGCAGTGCGAGACGCTGATCGGCATCATCGACAGCAATCGGCGTCCCTCAACCTTGCTGTCCGATCGTCCCGCGCAGGAGGATTACGGTTTCCGTACCAGCGAGAGCTGCGACATGGACCGCTATTCGCCCGATGTGCTGCCGATCGACACCGCGATCGCCGACCTGCTCGGTATCTCGGCGGTGTCGGGGGAGACGATGCAGGGGCAACGCTACGCCCCCGGCCAGCAATTCCGCGCGCATCACGATTTCTTCCACCAGAGCCAGAAATACTGGCCCGAGATGAAGCGTACCGGTGGCCAGCGCACCTGGACGGCGATGATCTATCTCAACGATGTCGAAGAAGGTGGCGCGACCTGGTTCCCCGAAGCGGGCCTTCGCGTCGCACCGCGCCGCGGGTTGCTGCTCGCGTGGAACAACATGAACGCCGACGGCAGCCCCAACACTTTGACGCTGCATGAGGGCATGCCGGTGGTGGCTGGCGTCAAATACATCATCACCAAGTGGTTCCGCGAAGGCACTTGGCTGATCCACTAGGCGGCACGCTGGTGAAAGCGCAGCGCGGGGCCTAAGGCTGGCGTTCCGCATGACCGATACCGTCCTCAACATCACTCGATCGATCCTCGGTCAGCCGTGGCGCTGGCGCGCGCTCGCCGCCGATGCGCGCGATCCGGGGTTCATGCCCGACGATCTGGTCACGCAATTGCTGCTGTCGCGCGGCGTGGCGCGCGAAGAGCTCGACGCCAACCGCAGCCCGAGCATCCGCGGCTTCATGCCCGACCCGTCGATCTTCAACGATATGGACAAGGCTGCAAGCCGCCTCGCCGACGCCGTTCTCGCGGGTGAGGCGGTGACGGTGTTCGGCGATTACGATGTCGATGGCGCGACTTCCGCGGCGTTGATGGTTCGGCTGTTGCGCGGGCTCGGCATCGATCCGCAGGCTTACATCCCCGACCGGCTGATGGAGGGATATGGCCCGTCGGGCGAGGCTTTGGTGCGGATCGCGCAAGGCGGCGCGTCGCTGATCGTCACGGTCGATTGCGGCGCGCAGGCGTTCGAAGCGCTCGCGATGGCGCGCGATGTAGGGGTCGACGTAATCGTCGTCGATCACCACCAATGCGCGACCGCGCTTCCCCACGCGCTGGCGCTGGTGAACCCCAACCGGCTCGACGAGACCGAGGGCAAGATGCACGGTCACCTCGCCGCGGTTGGTGTCGCGTTCCTGCTCGGCGCAGCGCTGCTCCGTGAACTTCGCGCACGCGATTTCTTCGCGACACGCGACGAGCCCAAATTGCTCGAGCTGCTCGATCTGGTCGCACTCGGCACGGTCGCCGATGTTGCACAATTGAGGGGCCTCAACCGAGCGTTCGTCACCCAGGGCCTGAAGGTCATGGCGCAGCGGCGCAATATAGGCCTCGCCGCGCTGGCCGAAGCCGCGCGGCTGACGCGGGCGCCGACGTGCAGCGACCTTGGCTTCGCACTCGGCCCGCGAATTAACGCCGGCGGGCGGGTCGGCCGCGCCGATCTCGGCGTGCGGCTACTGACGACTGACGACCCGCACGAGGCGCGCAAGATCGCCGCCGAACTCGACCGCCTCAACGAGGAACGCCGCGCGATCGAGGCTTTGGTGCAGCAAGAGGCCGAAATGTTGCCGCACGGCGCTACGGTCGCAGTCGTTGCCGGCAAGGGCTGGCACCCGGGCGTGATCGGTATCGTCGCGGGGCGGCTCAAGGAAACGCTGGGCATCCCGACGATCGTCATCGCGATCGACGAGCATGGTGTCGGCAAGGGATCGGGGCGGTCGATTTCGGGGGTCGATCTCGGCGCGGCGGTGCTCGCGGCGAAAGAAGCCGGGTTGCTGGTCGCGGGCGGCGGGCATGCGATGGCGGCTGGCTTGACGATCGCCGAGGACAAACTGGCCGATTTCGCCGCATTCCTCGACGAACGACTGACCGCAGCGGTTCTGCGATCGACTGCCGACCGCTCGCTGCTGGTCGATGCACTCCTCGCGCCCGGCGGCGTGACGCCGATGCTGTGCGAGACGATCGACGGCGGGGGGCCGTACGGCATGGGCTGGCCCGCGCCGCGCGTGGTCGCGGGGCCGTTCCGCACGATCAAGGTCGATGTCGTCGGCAACGGCCATGTCCGCGCGATCATGGCGGGCGACGACGGCCGCAGCCTCAAGGCGATGGCGTTCCGGTCGGCCGACACCGCGCTCGGCCAGGCGTTGCTGCAGGCGCCGTCGCACCGTAAATTGTGGCTCGCCGGGCGTCCGAAGGTCGATGACTGGGGTTCGCGCCCCGCCGCCGAGTTGCACCTCGACGACGCCGCCTGGGCGGATTGACGGAGGCCTTCGATGTTCAGCCATATCACGCTAGGCACCAACGATATCGACCGCGCACGAAGCTTCTACGAACCGGTGATGGCGACGCTCGGCGTCGCACAGCCGTTCGCCCTGCCGGGGACACTGGTATTCGGCGACATGGCGGGCACGAAGCTGTTCGTCGTATCGCCGTTCGACGGCGGCGCGGCGTCGGTGGGTAACGGCGCGCACGCCGCCTTCCTCGCGCCCGATCGCGCCGCGGTGGACGCCTTTCATGCCGCCGCTTTGGCCAATGGCGGCAGCGACGAGGGCGCGCCCGGTCCGCGCCCGCACTATCACGCCAATTATTATGGTGCCTATGTCCGCGATCCCGACGGCAACAAGCTGCAAGCGGTTTGCCACCGCGCGCCCGACGCGGGTTGACCATCCGCGCCGCTTTGCCTAACCGCCTAGCCGCGCCAGCGATGGCCCCTTCGTCTAGTGGTTAGGACGCGGCCCTTTCACGGCTGAAACACGGGTTCGAGCCCCGTAGGGGTCACCAAAAGACGTAAATCGCGCGGGGCGCGATTTGTGCTTTTGGTGACGCGAGCGCAAGCGAAGCTCTGTTCCCAAATAATCCCATTAAGCCCCTGCACATCCTACCGTTCTTCCTGACAAAGGGAGATTGCAATGGACCTGACGCTCGCCGCCGAACTGGACGAGGTGAACACCAACTTTGCGGCGGCGATAAAGGGTCTGGAAGCGGCATTGCGCAAAGATGCACCCGATCTGCCCGACCTCGGCAAGCGCCGCAGCCAGCTTGCACGGCTCGCCGGCCAGCGCTTGCGTTTCCTGACCGGAAGGCTCGTCCCCGTGCTCGACGCCGGTCCCACCGCGGCGCACGTCGCGGCGGCGCGCGCGCTGGAGGAGCGGCTGCGCGCGCTATTCGGCGAATCGACCAGGCATATCGGCGATTGGAGCAGCGCGCGGATTTCGTCCGACTGGCCTGGCTACGTAGCGGCGACGCGCGGGATGATCGCGCGGGTCGAAGCATTCCTCGCGGCCGAGCGGCGAGAGGTCTATCCGCTGCTCGGTACGGTGCGGCGCGCGGCCTGACCACTCGCGCCCTGCGCCGCGCGCCCTATCTTGAAACGATGCTCGGCATCCGTTCCTCCATCGCGCGCCAGATTCGCGGCCTGCTGGCCGATCCGGCCAATCCGCGGATCGAGCTTGCGCGCGACGGCAGGGGACTGTTCGCGCCCGATTCGGTCGCGTGGCGAGTCCATATCGATGTCACCGGAATGATGGTCGGCGGCATCGCCGCATTGATGCTCCAGATGCTTCATCCCAAGGTGCTCGCGGGCGTATGGGACCATTCGGGGTTCCGCGACGACATGAACGCGCGGCTGCGCGGCACCGCGCGCTTCATCGCGCAAACGACGTTCGAAACGCGCGCCTCGGCAGAAGCGCAGATCGCGCGGGTGCGGCACATCCATGACAAAGTGTCCGGCGTGCTGCCCGACGGGGCGCCCTATTCGGCGAACGATCCCCGGCTGCTCGCCTGGGTGCATGTCGCCGAGGCGACGAGCTTCCTTGACGGCTGGATGCGGTATGGCGAGCCCGGCATGAGCGCCGCCGACCAAGACCGCTATTTCGCCGAGATCGCGATCATCGGCGAGAAGCTCGGAGCGAATCCCGTTCCGCGCAGCCGCGCCGAGGCCGAGGCGCTGATCGCCGGCTTCCTGCCCGAACTGAACGCCGACGAGCGCAGCCGCGAGGTGCTTCACCTGCTGCTCCACCAACGCCCGCCGAGCCTCATGCTCGTCCCCTTCCAGGCGTTGACGATGAACGCCGCGATCGAATTGCTGCCCGAATGGGCGCGGCGGATGCACGGCCTCGCTGCGCCAACGTTCAGCAAGCCCGCGATCCGCCTCGGCACACGCGGCATCGCCGAGACGGTGCGCTGGGCGCTACGCGACTAGCGACCGCCGCCGCGCGTAAAGGAAGTAGATCGCCAGCCCGATCGCGTTCCAGATCAGGAACGAAATCTGCGTGATGCTTTGCAGGCTGGTGAACAGATACAGGCACCCCAGGATCGCGCCCGGCGCCACCACCCACGCCAGCGGCGTACGGAATGGCCGCCGCCCGTTCGGCTCGCGCCGCCGCAGCACCAGCACGCATACCGCCACGGCGATGAACGCGCACAGCGTTCCGGCATTGGCCAGGCTGGCGATGACGTCGAGCGGGGTCAGCGCGGCGAGGATCGATACCAATACCGCCGTCACGGCAGTAATCCGCGCCGGCGTACCGCGGCTGGACAATTTGGCGAGGCTCGTGGGCAAAAACCCGTCGCGCGCCATCACCAGGAAGATGCGGCTTTGCCCGTACAGGAACCCCAGGATCACCGTGGGCAGCGCGATCACCGCCGCTGCCGCCACGACAGCCGCGACCGTGCCCTGCCCGATCCCGCGCAGGATCAGCGCCAGCGGCTCCGGGCTATCGGCGAACTTGGTATAATGCAGCGCGCCGACGGCAGCGGCCGCGACGATCAGGTAGATGATCGTGCACGCGACCATCGACCCGACGATCCCGATCGCCAGATCGCGGTCTGGATTCTTGGTTTCCTCCGCCGCGGTCGAGATCGCATCGAACCCGTAGAAGGCAAAGAAGATGATCGCCGCCGCACCCATCATGCCGTATTTCACGCCGCCCGCGCCCGCCGTGCTGCCATAGCCGAGCGGCGCGAACGGGTGGAGGTTGGCGGCGTCGAAATGCGGCAGCGAGAAAGCGACGAACAAGGTCAACGTGGCGATCTTGAGCACCACCAGACCCGTGTTGATCCGCGCGCTTTCACGCGTGCCGAGCATCAGCAGCCCGGCGACGATGGCGATGATCGCGATCGCGAGCAGGTTGATCCCAAACGCGCCGCCGATGACCGGCCCGTGCGTCAGATAGGTCGGCAATCCCCATCCCCGCGCGTCGAGGAACCCATTGGCATAGCCAGCCCAACCAACCGCGACGGTCGCCACGACCAGCGAATATTCGAGGATCAGCGACCAGCCGACCACCCACGCGATCACCTCGCCCAGGGTCGCATAGCTATAGGTATAGGCGCTACCCGACGCCGGGATCATCGTCGCCATTTCGGCATAACACAGCGCCGCGCACGCGCAGATCGCCCCTGCCACGACGAAGCTCAGCAAGACAGCCGGCCCGGCGCGATCGGCGCCAACCCCGATCAGCGTCAGGATCCCCGTCCCGACAATCGCGCCGACGCCGAGCGCGACCAGATGCGGCCACGATAACGTCCGCGCGAGCTGGTGCTCGGGTGGCTGCTCGGTGATGATCTTGCGGCGGAACAGGCTATTCGACAAAGCTTCCCCCATTCGTCATGCCGGGCTTGTCCCGGCATCCGCCGTGCCCCACTGGATTCAGTGCGTAAGGCGCGGCAGACCCCGGCACAAGGCCGGGGTGACGGTTGCGCTTTTTGGAGACGAATCATGGACGCCACCCTAGACTTCGGCCTCGGCGAAAATGCCGACATGATCCGCGAGACGACTCGGCGCTTCGCCAGCGAGCAAATCGCGCCGCTCGCCGCAAAGATCGATGCCGACGACTGGTTCCCGACCGAGTTGTGGCCCGCGATGGGCGAGCTGGGGCTGCACGGCATCACCGTCGGCGAGGAAGATGGCGGGCTGGGCCTCGGCTATCTCGAGCACGTCGTCGCGTGTGAGGAAGTCAGCCGTGCCTCCGCCTCGATCGGCCTGTCGTACGGCGCGCATTCGAACCTGTGCGTCAACCAGATCCGCCGCTGGGCCAGCCCTGAACAAAAAGCAAAATACCTGCCAAAGCTGATTTCCGGCGAGCATGTCGGGAGCCTCGCTATGTCCGAGGCCGGCGCGGGATCGGACGTCGTGTCGATGAAGCTCAAGGCCGAGCCGGTCCAGGGCGGCTACGTCCTCAACGGCACCAAATTCTGGATCACCAACGCGGCCTATGCCGACACGCTGGTGGTCTACGCCAAGACCGGCGAAGGCAGCCGCGGCATCACCACGTTCCTGATCGAAAAGGACATGCCCGGTTTCTCGATCGGTCAGAAGATCGACAAATTGGGTATGCGCGGATCGCCCACCGCCGAACTGGTGTTCGACGATTGCGAAGTGCCCGAAGAGAACGTGATGGGCCCGCTCAACGGCGGGGTCGGGGTGCTGATGTCGGGGCTCGATTACGAGCGTACCGTACTCGCCGGGATCCAGCTCGGCATCATGCAGGCGTGCCTCGACGTGGTCGTGCCCTACGTTCGCGAGCGCAAGCAATTCGGCCAGTCGATCGGCCAGTTCCAGCTGATCCAAGCCAAGGTCGCCGACATGTACGTCGCGCTCAATTCGGCGCGCGCGTACGTCTATGCGGTCGCCAAGAATTGCGATGCGGGCCTCACCACGCGGTTCGATGCGGCGGGCGCGATCCTGCTGGCGAGCGAAAGCGCGGTGAAGGTCGCCGGAGAGGCGATCCAGGCGCTGGGCGGCGCCGGCTACACCAAGGACTGGCCGGTCGAACGTTATTGGCGCGACGCCAAGCTGCTCGATATCGGCGCGGGGACGAACGAAATCCGCCGCATGCTGATCGGGCGCGAACTGATCGGCGCGGGGTGATCGATTCGCCGGAAACGGTTGCGATCGCCGCGCTTTATCGCCCGCATGCGAGCGGGGCCTGGCGGTTGGAGCGGGGTCAACAGGTGCTGGCGCGCGGCTATTGGAGCCCGCTCCAACTCGTCGAAGTGATCGCGTTGCAGCGCGACGACGACATCTGGATGTCGCTCACCCCGCTGGAGATCGAGAGCGAACAGATCGGTGTCGAGGCCGCCTATGGGCACGTCGCGATCCTCGGGCTCGGCATGGGCTGGGCGGCGGCCGCGTGCGCGCTGAAGCCGGAGGTCACGCGCGTGACGGTGATCGAGCGCGATCCCGACGTGATCGCACTCCATGCCGAGCTCGATCTGTTCGGCCGGTTGCCCGGCGATGCCGGCGCCAAGGTCCGCATCGTCGAGGCCGATGCGTTGGCTTGGGTTGCGGACGCACCCGTCGATGTGATGATCGCCGACATCTGGCTGCCGCTGGTGTCGGACGGCCGAATCGACGAAATACGGCAGATGCAGGCCAATATCGCCGCGACGAAGGTCTATTTCTGGGGACAGGAACTGGAAATCGCGCGCCACGCCCGCGCCGCGGGGCGCGATTGCGACGCCGCCGGGATCGCCGCGACCGTCGCCGACTTCGCGCTGCCGTTGATCGGTCCCGATACGCCCGATTATCCCGCACGCCTGCGCGCCGCCGCCGAGGGCTGGATGCGCGACCGGTGGCGTTGCGCAGCGGCCGCTTGACCGATGTGGCGGACCGTCCTGCTCTACGGATTGGGGCTGGCGGTTGCCGCGGTCGCGCTCGAGCAGCTCAAGTTCCGCTACGCCGCGAGTGAGGTTTCGACCGACCTCTACGTCGGGTTGCTCGCCGTGGGGTTCACCGCGCTCGGGCTGTGGGTCGGGCATCGCCTGACCGCAAAGAAGCCGGCCGCACCGTTCGCGCGCAATGTGGCGGCGGTGGCGTCGCTCGGGCTTACCCCGCGCGAATGCCAAGTGCTCGATCTGCTGGCGTCGGGCAGCACGAACAATGAGCTCGCCCGGGCGCTCGGCGTCTCGCCCAATACCGTGAAGACTCACCTCGCCAGCCTGTTCGCCAAGCTGGACGTCGACCGGCGTGTGAAGGCGATCGAGAAAGCGCGCTTCCTGTCGATCATCGAATAGGCGCGATTCGCGAAAATCACCCGTTCGGGCGATAGTGCCCCAGGGGGAACGCGGCGAAAACGGTGCCGCACTCGCAACAGGGGGAAGTCATGAATCCGACGCTTCGCTATTCGCTCATCTACGGCGGGCTGTCCGCCGCCGTACTCACTGCCTTCATCGCCGTGGTCGCCACGCTCCACGAACGCGTTCAATTCGTCGCGACCTTGGCGTTCGGCTATTCGGTCATGCTGGTCGCGATGAGCTTCGTGTTCGTCGGGGTGAAGCGCTATCGCGATGTCGAGGGCGGTGGGGTGATCCGGTTCGGACGCGCGCTCGGCCTCGGCCTGCTGATCGCGTTGATCGCCTGCCTCGCCTATGTGCTGATCTGGGAAGCGTATCTCGCGATCACGCATTATCGCTTCATGGACGATTACATCGCCAAGATGGTCCGCGACGCCCAGGCAAGCGGCAAGAGCGCCGCCGCGATCGCGAAGATGACCGCCGAATTCGATTCGATGCGGGCGATGTACGCCAACCCGCTGATCCGTATGGCGATGACGATGACGGAGGTCGCGCCGGTCGGTTTGGTGGTAGCGCTGGTGTCCGCAGCCTTACTGCGCAACCCACGCCTTTTCCCGGCACGCCGCTGAGCCTTCGCCAAGCCTAGGGCTTGATCCCATAGGCCGCAAAAGTATCGCCGATCGTCGCGTCGATCTTCATCGCGGCGGCGAGATCCGCCTTGCTGCCGGCGGCATCGCCCAGATGCTTGCGCGCGATGCCGCGGCCATACAGGCTGCTGACCATCGTCGGGCGCATCGCAACCGCCTCGCCATAATCCGCCGCCGCGGCCGCCCAGTCGCCGCGCTGCAAGTGGACCAGACCCCGGCTGTCGAGCGTCCCCGCCTGGCGATTGGCCGCCAGCGAGCGGTCGCATTGCGCCAGCGCGGTGTCGAGATCGGCTTTCAATGTCGCCCGCGCCCAGCACCCGCCGTTCAGCGCGTCGGCGTCGCGCGGTTTCTTGGCCACCGCCGCATCGAGCAGCGCCAGATAAGGCGTCACCTCGCCGCCGATTGCCATCGTCCGCGCGCGCTCTTCGGTAATCGCAACGTTGCCGTCGGGATTGTCGTCCAGCGCGGCCTGATAGGCTGTGCCGATCGCTGCGCGAGCGGCCGGGTCGGCGAGCATTGGCCGCAACGGCACCATCGGCAGTTCGCCCCAGGGATCGATCTTGATCAGCGCCACTATGTCGGCCAGTCGCGCCTTGGCGTCGAGGGCCAATCCATACCATAACCGCACGCGATACGCTTCGCCGCTGGGCTTCAGCGCGATCGACTTGTCCAGCTCGGCGATGGCCTCGGCCCGCTTGCCTTCATGCGCCAGGATGCTGGCGAGCAGCGTGTGCAGCGATTCGTCATCGGGATGCGCCTTCACCAGCGCGCGCGCCTCGCCCACCGCCTCGACCCCGCGACCGCGGAGCATGTACGCCCACGCCCGGTCGCGATGCGCATCCACGTCGTCGGGCTTCTTGGCGATCAGAATGCCGAGATCGGACAATTGACCGTCGAGCTGACCCAGAGCGTCGCGCACGCCCGCGCGCCGCCGATACGATTCCGGCGCGTCGGGCCAGATCAGCACCAGCCGGTCGTAGAGGATCAGCGCATCCTCCTCGCGACCGGCGTCGATCAGCATTTCGGCCTTGCCGATGATCGCCAGCGGCTCGCGCCGGTCGAGCGCAAGCGCCTCGTCATAGGCGTTGCCGGCATCGGCGGTGCGGTCGAGCTTGCGCAGCAACTGGCCGCGCAATGCCAGCGTCCGCGCCGCCTTGTCGCCCGTGGCGATCCGCGCATCGACCAGCTTCAGCGCGTCGTCGTTCTTGCCCGCCAGCGTCAGCCGGGTGATCTCGGTCAAGCCGGTATCGAGGCCCGCATCGGCCGGCGGCGTCGCGACCGCGACCTCCGCCGCCGGCGCGCCGAAATCGGCCGGGGCGCGGATATAGAGTTGCTTGTTGATCAGCAGGTCGGTCCGCTTGTCGGCAGCCTTTGCCTCGGCATAGCTGATCTCGCCCGGCTTGCTGCGGACGGTCGCGGTCATCGTGAACGCGCCGTCCTTCAATGTCGCCTCGCGGATATAGTGGATTCCGCCGATCGTCTGGTCGATCGGGTCGCCTTCCAGCTCGAACCCCTTGCCGTTGCCCGGCAACAGGATGGTTTCGCGGTTGACGGTATATTGCGCATCGACCGCGACGGGGGCGGTATCCTCATCCTTGTCGCGCTTGGGGGCGATATCCTGGCCGAGCCGCGCGCCATCGGCGACGTAGCGCTGCGCCGAATCCGCGCCGGGGTTGTCCCAGTCCATCGTCGCGGTGCCGGTGAACGACAGCACGACGTCGCCGCTCTTGTCGTCGACCTTGACGTCGGACGTCTTGAGCGTGATCCAGCTATAGCGGTCGGTCCATTGCTTGCGGGCGAGCTCGTCGCGCTGCACCGCGGTCAACGCCGCCAGCCCGATCCGCATCTTGGCGGCATCCTCGCCGCGATAGATGTACGATCCGCTCGCCTTGGCCGGCTTGTCGATCCCGTCGCGCGCATCCAGATCGAGCCGGTTCTCGTTTTCCGCGATCGCCGGTTCGGTGGCGATCAACGCGACCGGTGCAGCCGCCACGCCGTCGAGCGGCAACACCCAGTGGAAGGGCGGTACCGCCAGCGTCTCGACGCTGCGGTCGCCCAGCCTGGTGCCATCGAGCCAATAGGTCTTGCCGTCGATCGTCGCGCGAACCAGCACGTGGTTGAAGCGGCCCGGCATCGGCAGCGACTGGTCGACGCCATCGCCGTCGGTCGCCGACGCCAGAACGGGTTCGGCGGCGATGCCAAGCGCGCGGAGCATCGCCAGCAATAGAACCGTCTTGCCCTTGCAATCGCCGTTGCGCGCCGCCCACACCGCGTCGGCGGTGGCGGGGATGTAGCCACCGAGCCCATCGACGCGCGCCAGATAGCGCACCTGACCCTCGACCGTCCGCAGCGCTTCCGATGCCCGGACGCGTGGGTCGGTCGACAAAGCGGCAATCCGTTTCACCTCGACCATCACCGGCGAATCCGCGGCGATCGTCGACGACTTGACGAACAGCGGGCGCATGATCCCGACGACCGTGGACCAATCCGCGAAGTCCGCGATTTGAAACAACGCACCGCTGCCGAATCGCCCCGGCGCCCCGGCCGGAACCTCCACCGCGGTCCATCCATCGCGCAGGATGGCGAGTTGCTCGATCCCCGCCTTTCTGGTCAACACCGGCGTCGGCAGCTGCGGTCCCCCCTTCCACTTCACCCCGCGCCCGGTCGGCCAGCTCGCCAGCAGACTGATGCGATCGGCGGCGGGCAGCTTGTTCAACGGCATCATCGATTCGACATGCCCGGCCAGGACCGGATTGGCCTGGTCGACGGTGAACGAATATTCGATCTCGTCCCCGACACGAAGATCGGGAACCGGCATGATCGCGGTCAACAGCCCGCTGATCGTCAGCGCGCTTTCCAGCTGGGCTTCGCGCCGCAGTACCTGGAAGCTCTTGCCGTCCTTCATGGCGTCGATCGTCTCGGTACCGCGATGGATCACCACGCCGTTGACCGTGGCGGTCTGATACGACGGTTGCCACGCGACCAAGGCGGTGCCCCCGGCCTGCAACCCTTCGGGCGTGTTGATGCGAATGATCTGGCGCACATATTGGTGCATGCCGCGCTCATCGATGCGGATCTGGAAATCGATCACGCGGATGGTGAACGCGCCGTCGGCGGGCTTGGCGGCGGGCGCCGCGACCGATGCGACCCAGGCGGGCCGCGCGCCGAAATGCAACACGTCGTCGGCATGCGCCTGGCCGATGCTCAGCACCGCGCACACCGCCACCAGCAATAGCCGGATCATCGAATTACCGCCCCCGTTTTCAAGCACTTCGGCCATCTCTTAGGAGCCGGTACGTCAAACGCAATCGTCATAATAGCGTCCAGCGTGGCATGTCGCCGACGGTAATCGCGCCGCCGAGCCCGACCGGGAACCGATCCATGTCTGTAATCGCTGCGAGCGTCGCGCGATCGTCGGGCGCGGCCGCCGCCATCGTCCGCGCACCGTCGCGCGTGCGCAGGATCGCGACGCCGTGATCGACGCTGCCGTCGCGCGCATAGAGGATCGTCGCGCTTTCGAGCGTCGCCTCGCCATCCGCCGGCATCGCGGTCGGCGGCACCGGGCCGCGCCGGCGATCCGCATCGGCCGCAACCGAATAATCATGGTCGAGTGGTGTGCGGGGCGGTGTCGACGACAGAAGCAGCGCATGATGCTTGGTAACGAATTCACCCTGCCCATAAAGCAATCCGGTGCCACCGCTGTTACGCAGCCGCCGCGCCATCGCCGCCACTGCGTGGAGCATGTAATTGTTGAGCGGCGCGCCGAAGAAGGTCAGGCCGCCGGTCACGCTCGGCGCGACATCGCCGCCAAGCCCGAGCGTCCGCCGCGCCATCTTCGGCACGCACGGGAAGCAACTGTAGAGTTCGACCGCGTCGATCGATCCGCTCGCCAGATCGCGCGCGCGGGTCAGGACGGCGTCCTGCGCGGGGCTCGCCGCATAGCCATCGCGCGCCAGATAGTCGCGCGGCTCATCCGCCGCTGCGCCGCCGAGGATGTGGACCATGTCCGCGTCGGCGATTCCTGCCGCCCGCGCCGTCGCGACGCTGGTGACGATCACCGCCGCGCCCTGATTGACCATCGGGTTGGCGACCATCAGCTTGGTGTAGGGCCAGGCGATCAGCCGGTTGTCGGGCGTCGGCGTCGTGATCTCGTCGGATGCAACGCGCCGTTTCATCCATGAATTCGGATTTTGCGCGGCGACA
>NZ_JAQGKZ010000121.1 GCF_028289855.1 Sphingomonas bacterium
ATCGAGCAGGAATTCGCGCCCAAAGGCTTGTCCGAAGACACGGTCCGCTTCATCTCGGCCAAGAAGAACGAACCGGAATGGATGCTTGAGTGGCGCCTCAAGGCGTACCGGCTGTGGCTGACCATGACCCCGCCCGATTGGGCCAAGCTCGACGTGCCCCCGATCGATTATCAGGACGCCTATTATTACGCCGAGCCCAAGGCCAAGCCGAAGCTCGGCAGCCTGGACGAGGTCGATCCCGAGATCCTGCGCGTCTATGAAAAGCTCGGCATTCCGATCGCCGAGCAGAAGATGCTGGCCGGCGTCGAGGGCGCGCGCAAGATTGCGGTCGACGCGGTGTTCGACAGCGTCTCGGTCGCGACGACCTTCCGCGCCGAGCTCGAAGCGGCCGGCGTCATCTTCCGCTCGATCAGCGAGGCGATCCGCGACTATCCGGATATGGTGCTCAAATGGCTCGGCAAGGTCGTGCCGCAGCACGACAATTACTTCGCCGCACTCAACTGCGCGGTCTTCAGCGACGGAACGTTCGTCTATATTCCGGAGGGCGTGCGCTGCCCGATGGAGCTCAGTACCTATTTCCGCATCAATGCCGAGAATACCGGCCAGTTCGAGCGCACGCTGATCGTCGCCGACAAGGGCGCCTACGTCTCGTACCTCGAAGGCTGCACCGCGCCGATGCGTGACGAGAACCAACTGCATGCCGCGGTGGTCGAACTGGTCGCGCTCGACGATGCCGAAATCAAGTATTCGACCGTCCAGAATTGGTATCCCGGCGACGAGAACGGCAAGGGCGGAATCTACAATTTCGTCACCAAGCGCGCATTGTGCCAGGGGCGGAACAGCAAGGTGTCGTGGACGCAGGTCGAGACCGGCAGCGCGATCACGTGGAAATATCCGTCCTGCATCCTGAACGGCGAGAACAGCGTCGGCGAATTCTATTCGGTCGCGGTGACCAACAACCGCCAGCAGGCCGATACCGGCACCAAGATGATCCACAACGGCAAGGGATCGCGCTCGACGATCGTGTCGAAGGGAATTTCGGCAGGGCGCTCGGACAACACCTATCGCGGGCTGGTCCGCGTCGCGCCGGGCGCGGAAGGCGTGCGCAACTTCACGCAGTGCGACAGCTTGCTGCTCGGGTCCGAATGCGGCGCGCACACCGTGCCATATATCGAGGTGCGCAATCCGACGGCACAGATTGAGCATGAGGCGACTACCTCGAAGATCAGCGACGACCAGATGTTCTACGCGATGCAGCGCGGGCTCGACCAGGAAAGCGCGGTGGCGCTGATCGTCAACGGCTTCGCGCGCGATGTGCTCAAGCAACTGCCGATGGAGTTTGCCGTCGAGGCGCAGAAGCTGCTCGGGATTTCGCTCGAGGGGTCGGTCGGATGATCCGCACCCCAACCCGTCATGCCGGACTTGTTCCGGCATCCACCGTGCAACAAGCGATGGCATTGCAGGTGGAGAAGTGGACCCCGGCACAAGGCCGGGGTGACGAACAGGAGAGCGTGGGGCGATGAGCGTGACGGCGCAACTCACGGATGTCCGGGTCACGTCTGACGCTCCAGACGTACGCGTGCCGTTCGCCGAGGGCACCGATCACGCCGCCGCCGCCGAGCAAGCCGCCGCGATCCTGCGTCGCGAGGGCGTGGTCGTGCTCGACGATCTGGTCGATCCGGCGTTAGTTGCGCAGTGTCGCGCGGAGGTCGAGGCGGCCTATCCCCGGCTCGCCGAGACTGATCGCGAGCGCAATTACGGTCCCTATGAGGGCCGTCATTGCATGCCGATGACGCTCGACGGCATTCTGGCGGACCGGTCGTTCATGCTGCCCGCCGCCTATGACGCGATCGCCACCGCGTTGCTCGGTAAAAAGTACATGGTGGATTCGATCGGCCTACTGGTCGCCGCGCCGGGTGCGCCCGACCAGAAAGGCCATGCCGACGGCACGCTGTTTCCGGAGGTCAATCTGGAGCAGATGCTGCCGCCGTTCGCGCTCGCCTTTTCGATGCCGCTGGTGCGGATGGACGAGGTGAGCGGGCGCACCGCCTTTTGGCGCGGCTCGCACCGCAAGGGAAAGCCCGCCGGCGCGCACGACTCGGCGCCGGTCGTGAACCCTGGGTCCGCGTTGGTCTGGGACTTCCGCACGCACCATTGCGGGCTCGCCAACAATGGCGACGCGCCGCGGCCGACTATCTTCACCGTGCTGTCGCGCGAATGGTGGGTGGAAATGCACCCGCCCGAAGCGACGCGGTACGAGAAGCTGCGGATGAAGCGATCGGTCCGCGCCGCGCTGCCGCCGCGCCTGCACCACAAATTCCACCGTGCCGTGCTGGTGGATTGAACGGGATTTTGAATGCTCAACATCGACAACCTCCACGCCGAAATCGACGGCAAGGAAATCCTCAAGGGGCTGACCCTGTCCGTGAACGCGGGCGAGGTGCATGCGATCATGGGACCGAACGGCGCGGGCAAGTCGACGCTCGGCTATGTGCTCGGCGGCCGGCCGGGGTATGAGGTGACCGCGGGATCGGTGAGCTTCGACGGTGCCGACCTGCTCGCGATGGAACCGCACGAGCGCGCTGCCGCCGGACTGTTCCTTGGCTTCCAATACCCGTCGAAATCCCTGGCGTGTCGAACGTCCAGTTCCTGCGCGAGGCGCTCAACGCGCAGCGCAAGGGGCGCGGCGAGTCGCCCTTGTCGGGCGGCGATTTCCTCAAGCTGGCGCGCGCGCAGGCCGATGCGCTGTCGATGGACCAGGAGATGCTCAAGCGCCCGGTGAACGTCGGCTTTTCGGGCGGCGAGAAGAAGCGCAACGAGATGGTCCAGATGGGGATCATCGGGCCGCGGCTCGCGATCCTCGACGAGACCGACAGCGGGCTCGACATCGACGCGCTGCGCGTGGTCGGCGAAGGCATCAACCGCATCATGCGCGCCCCCGGCAAGGCGGTGGTGCTGATCACGCATTACCAGCGGCTGCTCGAATATGTCCGGCCCGATTTCGTCCACGTCCTCGACGGCGGGCGGATCACGCGGTCGGGCGGGGCGGAGCTGGCGCTGCAACTCGAGCGCGAAGGCTATGGAGCGGTGGCGGCGTGACCTTGCTCGCGCTCCCGACCCGGCGCGACGAAGCGTGGCGGTACAGCGACCTCGGTGCGCTGGCGACCGCTTGGCCAGTGCCGACGGCGGAGGTGATCCGCGTTGCGGCGGGCGAGGAAATCGCGCGGCTGGTCGTGCAGGACGCCGATACCGATGCGGTGGCGGTGAAGGATTTTGTCGTCATCCTCGAACGCGGCGCGCGGGCGACGTTTCATATCCTCAACACCGGCGGCAAACTGGGTCGGGTGGCGATCGACGTGACGTGCCAAGAGGGGTCGCATTTCGAGCTAGGCGGCGCGATCATCGGCGGGGGCGAGCAGACGCTGGAGATCGTCACGACGCTCAACCATATCGAGCCGAACGCTACCTCCAATCAGGTCGTCCGCTCGGTGCTCGGCGGCAAGGCGACCGGCTCATATCTCGGCAAGGTCGCGGTCGCGCGCGACGCGCAGAAGACCGACGCCAGCCAGTCGGTCAAGGCGATGCTGTTGACGCGCACCGCGACCGCCAACGCCAAGCCCGAACTCGAAATCTTCGCCGACGATGTGAAATGCGCGCATGGCGCCACGGTCGGCGAACTCGATGCCAACGCTCTGTTTTACCTGCAAAGCCGCGGCGTGCCGCCGACCGAAGCCAAGACGCTGCTGCTCCGCGCGTTCATCGGCAGCGTGTTCGACGGGATCGGCAATGCGGTGCAGCGCGAAGCGGTCGAGGCCGCCGCGCAGATCGCGCTGGAGCGGGTGTTGTGAACTTGATGGCCGACACGCGCCCTCTCGATGTGCTCGCCGATTTTCCGGCGATCCAGCCGGACTGGCACTATCTCGACACCGCCGCGACGTCGCAAAAGCCGCAGCCGGTGCTCGACGCGATCAACCGCGCGTACGGCGAGACCTACGCCACCGTGCATCGCGGCGTGTACCAGCGGTCGGCCGACATGACGCTCGCCTACGAGGCTGCGCGGAAGCGGGTGGCGCACTTCATCGGGGCGCAGGCCGAGGAATGCGTGTTCGTGCGCGGTGCGACCGAGGGGATCAACCTGGTCGCGCAATGCTGGGTTGGCGAGCAGTTCAAGGCGGGCGACCGCATCCTGCTCTCGACGCTCGAGCATCACTCGAACATCGTCCCGTGGCAGATGGTTGCCGAGCGGATCGGCGCCGCGATCGATGTCGTGCCATTGACCTATGACGGCCGGATCGACCTCGATGCGATGGCGGCGATGATCACGCCCGCGCACAAGATGGTCGCGCTGGCGCATGTCTCGAACGTGCTCGGATCGGTACTCGACGCCAAGCGCGCGGCCGAGATCGCGCATTCGGTCGGCGCGAAAATCCTGCTCGACGGCTGCCAGGCGGTGCCGCGCATGCCCGTCGATGTAGCCAACATTGGCTGCGACTTTTATGTCTTTTCGGGGCACAAGCTCTACGGGCCGACCGGGATCGGCGTGCTGTGGGGCCGCGCCGACCTGCTCGACGCGATGCCGCCGTATCAGGGCGGCGGGTCGATGATCGACCGCGTTACCTTCGCCAAGACGACCTACGCCCCGCCGCCGGGCCGGTTCGAGGCGGGGACGCCGCATATCGTCGGGGTGGTCGGGCTGCACGCCGCGATCGACTATGTCGACAGTATCGGGCTCGACCGCATCCACGCGCACGAAACCGCGCTGGTTGCCGCGACGCGGGCGCGGCTGGGCCAGATCAATTCGGTGCGGCTGTTCGGCCCCGACGATAGCGCCGGGATCGTCAGTTTCGCGGTCGAGGGGGTGCATCCGCACGACGTCGCCACCATCTTGGACGAAGGACGGGTCGCAATCCGCGCCGGGCACCATTGCGCGCAGCCGTTGATGGACGCGCTGGGCGTGCCCGCCACCGCACGGGCGAGTTTCGGGGTGTATAATTCGCTGGCCGATGTCGAGGCGCTGGCCGCCGGGGTTGAACGCGTAACGCGTATTTTTGGTTAGGGATCTTCGGATGAACGAAGAACACAAGATTGTTGTCGAGGAAGTCGAGGCGGTCGAGGCGCCGCCCAAGGCGCGCGTTGAGGTCGAAGCCGCAAGCGATACGTTCGAGCGCAAGCGCGACTATCTCGCCGGGTTTCTGGCACAGAAGCCCACTGCCGATCCCGTCGGCGGAGAGGGCGGCACGCTACAGCTCGCGGTGATCGAGGCGATCAAGGAAATCTTCGACCCCGAAATCCCGGTCAACATCTACGATCTCGGATTGATCTACGGTGTCGAGGTGACCGACGACGGCCACGCCGCGGTGACGATGACGCTGACCACGCCGCATTGCCCGGTCGCCGAATCGATGCCCGCCGAGGTCGAGCTTCGCGTCGCCAGCGTGCCGGGCGTCGCGTTCGCCGACGTCAATCTGGTGTGGGACCCGCCGTGGGACCCGCAGAAGATGTCAGACGACGCCAAGCTCGAACTGGGGATGCTGTAATGGCGACCACTTTGCGCCAACGCCCCGCCGCGCTGATCCTGACGCCCAATGCGGAGGCGCGGATCGCCGACCTGATGGCCAAGGCGCCCGAGGGCGCGATCGGCGTCAAGCTGTCGACTCCGAAGCGCGGCTGTTCGGGGCTGGCTTATTCGGTCGATTACGTGACCGAGGCCAAGCCGTTCGACGAGAAGATCGAGACCGCGGGCGGCACGCTCTACGTCGACGGCGGATCGATCCTGTACCTGATCGGATCCACGATGGACTGGGTCGAGGACGATTTCGCCGCGGGCTTCGTGTTCGCCAACCCCAACGCCAAGGGCGAATGCGGGTGCGGGGAGAGCTTTACGGTCTGAAGTCTGGGTAGATGGCTGCCGCCTGCTCTGGCGTCACCATTGTCGCGTCGTGCAATCGCTCATCCCATAGCGTTTTACAGTTACGGCAGCGCTGGAGAAATGCCGGACCGTCTGCTCGCTCGGCGACGCGCTCGAAACGCTCAAAGGGCGCGTGATAGCCTATTTGACAGTGTTCGCAGAACTCAGCGTCGTTCATCAGTCAGCTCTTCCGCAGCACCAACGCCGTCCGCAGGCATTCGCACACCACTTCGCCACGCTGGTTGATCGCGCGGTGCTTCCACGTCACCAGCCCGGCGTTGGGCCGCGACTTGCTCTCGCGCACTTCGGTCACTTCGCTCGTCGCGTGGAGCGTGTCGCCGATGAACACCGGTTTGGGCATCACGACCTTGTCGTACCCCAGATTCGCGACCAGCACGCCCATCGTCGTCTCGCCGACGGTGATCCCGACCATCAGACTGAACGTGAAGGTGCCGTTGACGAGGATCTGCCCGAACTCGCTCGCCTTGGCGGCCTCCGCGTCCAAATGGAGCGGTTGCGGGTTGTGCGTCATCGTCGACCACAGCAGGTTATCGGTCTCGGTCACCGTGCGGCGTAAGGGGTGCTCGATCGTCTCGCCGACCCGCCATTCGTCGAAGAATTTGCCCGGCATCAGTGATCCTCCGTCAAGTACAGCTTGAACCCGGCATGGCTCTTTTGCCAGCCGAGCCGTTCGTAGAAGCGATGCGCCGCAACGCGATCGTTGTTGGAGGTGAGCTGCGCAATGAAGCAGCCGCGCGCGCGGCATTGTGCGACCGCCCAGCCGATCATCGCCGCGCCGAGCCCATCCCCGCGCCGGTCGGCGGCGATGCGCACCGCCTCGATCTGCCCGCGCCATGCGCCGCGATGGGAGAGGCCCGGCAGGAAGGAGAGCTGCAAGGTGCCGATGACGCGGCCGTCGCGCTCCGCCACGACCAGCATCTGGTTGGGGTCGGCATGAATTGCGTCGAACGCGCGGCCATAGCCGGGGTCGAGCGGCAGGCTGGCATCCTCGCGCTTTGCCCCATTCACGTCATCGGCGAGCAGCGCGACGATCGCCGCCAGATCGTCGCGTGTCGCGGTGCGGATCGCGAGCGCGCTCAGGTCGCCTTCTCCACGCGCACGAGCATCTTGCCCTCGCTGACCTGCCCGCCGGTCTCGGCGTCGAGCTCCGCGATGGTGCCGTTGAACGGCGCGGTGAGGCTATGCTCCATCTTCATCGCCTCGAGCGTGACGAGCTTCTGGCCCTTGGTGACGACATCGCCGGCCGCGACCTCGACCGCGATGATACGGCCGGGCATGGGCGAGAGGATCGCGCCGTCGGCGGCGGTGCCGGCAACTCCGGCCTTCGTTCGCAGCGCGACATCGAACTTGGCGCCGTTCTCGAACAGCGTAATCGTCTGGTCGTCATAGCTGTAGCCGGGCGTGGTAGCCCAGAAGGGGGCCGGCTCGTAACCGTAGTCGACGCGCTGTCGCTCGCCATTGACGACCAGATTGACGGCCTCACTCGGCGCGGCATTCAGCCGAAACCCCAACAGGCCGCGTTGGCGATCATAATCCGGCTCTCCGACCTGGCCGGGCATGAAGTCGTCAACGTGCACAAGATAGTCGGCGGCTGCGCCGAGTAGTTCAGCGCTTGGCATCGGTGCCTCGCACAGCCGCGCAACATGTTCGCCGATGAATGCCGTGGTCACCGATCCGTCGCGGAACGATGGTTCGGCAAGGAGCCGGGCAAGAAACCAGGCGTTGGTCCTGACGCTGTCGCAAACGACATTGGCGCAGGCGTGATGGAGCGCCTCGATCGCGGCGTTTCGATCGGTCCCGGTGGCGACGAGCTTGGCGATCATCGGATCGTAGAAGGGCGAGATCGTATCGTCTTCCTCGACCCCCGTTTCGATCCTCACGCTCGACGGAAGCAACAAATGATCGAGATGGCCGGTGCTGGGCAGAAAGCCGGTCGTCGGGTCTTCCGCATAGAGGCGTGCCTCGATCGCCCAGCCGTTGATGGCCAGCTCGTCCTGCCGCTTCGGCAGCGGCTCGCCCGACGCCACCCGCAACTGCCACTCGACCAGATCCTGCCCGGTGATCTCCTCGGTCACCGGATGCTCGACCTGGAGCCGTGTGT
>NZ_JAQGKZ010000123.1 GCF_028289855.1 Sphingomonas bacterium
CGCCTGGTTGACCATCGGATTGGCGACCATCAGCTTGGTGTAGGGCCAGGCGATCAGGCGGTTGTCTGGCGAGACCGTCGCGATTTCGTCGGCTGTATGGCGGCGCTGTAACCAACTCGACGGATTGCCTGCCGCGACCGCCGCATAGCGCGCCCATAGATTGGACGACTCCGCCTGCGCTTCGCCGGGTGTCTGCCCCCAGGCATGCGCGCTCGCCATGTCGTAGAACGGATAGACGTTGACCGGCACTGCCGCGCCGACCGCCACCGCCAGCGGATGAAGATAGGTCGCGCGTTCGATCCGCCCCGGTGCGTCGTGCGCGAAGGGCGACCACGGGAGATCGCCCTCCCCCTTGGCAGCCCGCGACGCGCTATGCTGCGCCTCGGCACCGGCAACCAACACGACGCCCGCTTCGCCCCGCGCGATTGCCAGCGCAGCCTCGTGGACCAATTTGGTCGGCGTTTCGCCGCCGATCGCGCCATAGCTGGTCGAACGCGGTGCAATCCCGAGCCGCGTCGCCAACTCGCCAGGCGGGTTGGTGTAACGCCAGCTCACCAGGTTGACGACATCGAGCCGATCGGCCGCCGCAAGCAGCCCGCCGACGTCCGCGCGGCGCGCGGCGAGCGCCATCAGCCCAACCGGGTCGAGCGCGTCGGCGAGCGCCACCGGACGATCGACCGCCTCGCCGCATCCGACGATGACGGGCGTTCGATCGTCCTGTGTTACGCGATCACCAGACGTGGACGCGATCCTTGGGCGCCAGATAGCGCTTGTCGCCGGGCTTGATCCCGAACGCGTCGTACCATGCGTCGAGATTGCGAACGGTTTCGACGCGCAGGAACGCCAGCGCGTGAACGTCGGTCGCGATGCGCGCGCGGATCGAGCGGTCGCGCATCTTGGTCCGCCAGCTCTGCGCGAAGGCGAGGAAGAAACGCTGGTCGCCGGTCAGCCCGTCGATCACCGGCGCGGGCCTGCCGCCGAGCGATGCGTGATACGCCTCGTACGCCGCGGTCAGCCCGGCGGTGTCGGCGATATTCTCGCCCAGCTCCTGTTCGCCCTTGGCAAACAGACCCGGCAGCACTTCATACTTGTCGTATTGATCCGCCAACGCCTTGCCCGACGCTTCGAAGCGCGCAAGGTCGGTGGGCGTCCACCAGTTGCGCAGGCGGCCGGTCGAATCGAAGTCGGCCCCGAGATTGTCGAAGCTGTGGCTGATCTCATGCCCGATCGTCGCGCCGATCGCGCCGTAATTCGCCGCATCCTCGAAGCCCGCATCGAAATAAGGCGTGTAAAGGATCGCCGCCGGGAAATTGAGCGCGTTCTGAAGCGGCAGATTGACCGCATTGACCGTCTGCGGCGTCATCCACCACTCGCCGCGGTCGGGCGCCTTGCCGATCTTGCCGATCTGGTAGCGATAGTTGGACAGCTTGGCGCGCTGCAAATTGCCCAGCGGGTCGGTCGCGTTGACCGCGTAATAGGGGCGCATCGGCCAGACGTCGGGATAGCCGATCCCGACCTTGAGCACCTGAAGCTTCTTGCGCGCTTCGGCCTTGGTCGCCGGCGCCATCCAGTCGAGCGCGACGATCCGACGGTCGAACGCGGCGACGATATTCTTGACCATCGTATTTATCGCCGCTTTCGACGATGCCGGGAAATATTTGGCGGCGTATATCTTGCCGACTTCATACCCCAGCGCGCCGTTGACCGCGCCGATCGACCTTTTGTCGCGCGGGCGAGGCGCGGCGGTGCCGCTCAGTTGCTTGCCGAAGAAATCGAACGACGCCTGATCGAACGCCTTGGGCAGCACCGACGTATTCTGGCTGATCTGGTGGAAGGCGAGCCAGTCCTGCCACGACGCCATCGGCTCGCTGGCGACGAGACCGGCAAGCTTGGTCGTGGTCGCGGGGTTCCAGTTGATGAAGTCCTGCTGCTTGGGCAGCCCCGCCGCGGTCCAGTACGCGTTCCAGTCGATCCCCGGTGCCTTGCGCGCGAAATCGGCGCGCTTCCACGGATTGTCGCCCTTGTGCGCATCCTGCGCGGTGATGATGTCGGTCTGCGCTTCGGCGATCTTCATCTCGAGCGCGAACACGCGGTCGGCGCGCGCCTGCGGGTCGCTCATCCCGGCCAGCGTGAACAGCTTGGCGACATAGGCCTTATAGCCCTCGCGCACCTCCGCCATGTCCTTCGTCGACGACAGATAATAATCGCGGTCGGGCAGCCCGAGCCCGCCCTGCATCAGATACGGCACGTTGACCGTCCCGCGGTTCAGGTCGCCGCCGACGAACAGCCCGAACAGATTGTCGGTCGATGCGTAATTGTTGTTGTTGAACGGGTCGGTGTCGGCGCGCATGTTGGCGCCGAGCATCGCCGACAGCTGCGCCTTGGTCTTGAGCGCGGCGATCGACGCCAGCCTGGGCTGGAGCGGTGCGACACCGCGCGCCTCGATCCCCGCGGTGTTGTTGTACGCGGCATAATAGTCGGCGATCCGCTGCAGGTCGGTGCCGGCCTTCGCCTTTGCCGCACCGGCATTCTGGATGATGCCGGCGTTGCGCTCTTCCGCGACCTTCGACACGTCGAGCCCGGTTCCGATCGACGAGCGGTCGGCGGGGATTTCTGCGGTCTTGAGCCACGCGCCGTTGGCATAGGCGTTGAAATCGTCGCCGGGCTTGGCGTTGCGGTCGATGAACGACTGGTCGACCCCCGATTTGCTGCCCATCACGGCCTGCGCGATCGCGGGCGATTGCCAGACGGCGACGCCCCCCGCGGTGGTGGCGAGCAGCATGGCGGCAAGAAGGGTGCGCTTCATCGGAAAATGCCTCTTTCGATCTGGTGTATGAGTCGTGGGCTACACCAACACAATGCCGCGCGCCAGCGGCTTCCCAAGGCTTTCGCGCACGGCTAGGCAGAGGGCATGAGCGCTCCCGTCCTCGACACCAAACTCTCCCCCGACAGCGACACGTTCCGCGCCAATGCTGCGCACAATCGCGGCCTTGCGGAGAAGCTGCGCGCCGACGTTGCGACGGCCGCGTTGGGCGGCACCGAGAAGAGCCGCGACCGGCACACGTCGCGCGGCAAATTGCTCCCGCGCGACCGCGTCGAGCGGCTGCTCGATCCCGGCTCGCCGTTCCTCGAAATCGGTCAACTCGCGGCGTGCGACCTCTACGAAGGCGAAGTGCCCGGCGCGGGGATGATCGCGGGAGTCGGCCGCGTATCGGGCCGTCAGGTCATGATCGTCTGCAACGACGCGACGGTGAAGGGCGGCACTTACTATCCGATGACGGTCAAGAAGCATCTCCGCGCGCAGGAGATCGCCGAACAGAACCGGCTGCCGTGCATCTACCTGGTCGATTCGGGCGGCGCCAACCTGCCGCACCAGGCCGAGGTGTTCCCCGACCGCGACCATTTCGGGCGGATCTTTTTCAACCAGGCCAACCTGAGCGCCAAGGGCATCCCGCAAATCGCGTGCGTGATGGGCAGCTGCACCGCGGGCGGCGCGTACGTCCCGGCGATGAGCGACGAAAGCGTGATCGTGCGCAACCAGGGGACGATCTTCCTCGCCGGCCCGCCGCTCGTCCAAGCCGCGACGGGCGAAGTGATCAGCGCCGAGGATCTCGGTGGCGGCGACCTCCACGCGCGCAAGTCCGGTGTGGTCGATCACTTGGCCGAGAATGACGAGCACGCGCTGACAATCGTCCGCGACATCGTCTCGACGCTCCAGCCGCAGACCGGTGCGGACGTCAATATGCGCGAGCCGCGCCCGCCGAAATTCGACGCCGCCGATCTGTACGGTATCATCCCGCAGGACGTCCGCGCGCCGTACGACGTGCACGAGATTATCGCGCGGTTGGTCGACGGTAGCGAATTCCACGAGTTCAAGGCGTTGTACGGATCGAGCTTGGTCTGCGGCTTCGCGCACATCTGGGGCATGCCGGTCGCGATCCTGGCGAACAACGGCGTGCTGTTCAGCGAAAGCGCGGTCAAGGGCGCGCACTTCATCGAACTCGCGCAGCAACGCCGCGTGCCGCTGCTGTTCCTCCAGAACATCTCCGGCTTCATGGTCGGCGGCAAATACGAGGCCGAGGGCATCGCCAAGCACGGCGCCAAGCTGGTGACGGCGGTCGCCACCGCCACCGTGCCCAAGGTCACCGTGCTGATCGGCGGCAGCTTCGGCGCGGGCAATTACGGCATGGCCGGGCGCGCCTACTCGCCGCGCTTCCTGTTCAGTTGGCCCAACAGCCGGATCAGCGTGATGGGCGGCGAACAGGCGGCGAGCGTGCTGGCGACCGTCCACCGCGACGCCGCCAAATGGTCGGTCGAAGAGCTCGAAGCGTTCAAGCAACCGATCCGCGACGACTACGAAGCGCAAGGCAATCCGTGGCACGCGACCGCGCGGCTATGGGACGACGGCATCATCGACCCCGCGCAGACGCGCGACGTGCTGGGTCTAGCTTTCGCCGCGACGCTCAACGCGCCGATCCCGGAGCGCCAGAGCTTCGGCGTGTTCAGGATGTGATGGGCGAAAGCGTCGCTTTCTTATTCCTCCCCGAGCTCGTCTCGGGGAGGGGGACCGCCCGGCGCAGCCGGGTGGTGGAGGGGCAGTCTGGCAATCGAAACAGCCAGTATATGCCGCATAACGACGTCCAGATCTTTCAGGATTTCGCTTGCGGGAACGCGAAGCGTCATGACGCCGTTCCGCGAAAGCCATGCATCGCGAGCAAGATCGCGTTGCGGTCGATCGCCCCTGCTATGGCCTTCGCCATCCACCTCGATCGTCAATCGAGCGTCGCCGCAGTAAAAATCAAGACTGAGTTCTTTGCCGGTCGGTCGTTGCCTTCGAAATTTAAGCTTGCCGGGGCGCTTTCTCAGCTCCTGCCAAAGCAACACTTCCGGCAGCGACATTTTGCGACGCAGCTCGCGCGCTCGTCGTACCGCCGTCGCTTTTCCCTTCGGTGCTATGTCTTTCAGCATCTCGTCAGCCCCTCCACCATGCTTCGCATGGTCCCCCTCCCCGAGACAAGCTCGGGGAGGAATTGAAAGGTCGCCATGATCCTCCCCCTCCTCCTCGCCGCCGCCGGGCAGACCACCCCGACCAAGCTCCCGCCTGCCAACCCCCTACCGCCGCCGACCAGCGAGGAGGGGCAGGTCATGGCTCCCATCAACGCGCTGTTCGACGGCCTCGCCCGTCGCGACCCCGCGATCGCCCTCGCCGCGATGCGCCCTGACGCCACCGCGACCGCCGCCAACGAAAAGCCCGATGGCACGCGTAGCGTCCGCCGCATGTCCGCGACCGACTTCGCCGCCGGGATCAAGCCCGGCCCCGAACGCTTCGAGGAACGCCTGACCGACCCCGCCGTCGAGATCGACGGCGACATCGCGATGGTGTGGAGCCCCTACGTCTTCCTGATCGACGGCAAGGTCCACCATTGCGGCGTCGACCATTTCGACCTGGTCCGCGAGGGCGGGCGCTGGAAAGTCGCCAACGTAACCTGGTCGAGCCGCACGACCGGCTGCCCGGCGGCGTGACGATTTGGCTGTCCTACAAGCCCCCGGTCGCGATATGACATCGCGATGAAACCACAGCCGAACTGCACGTTTTTTCTTTCGCCCATATGGGCGAACTTCGGGAAGTTTGAGACGGTCGGAAGCGGCCAATGCTGAACTCGCTGCTCATCGCCAATCGCGGCGAGATCGCCTGCCGCATCATCCGCACCGCGCGGGCGATGGGGGTGCGGACGGTCGCGGTCTATTCGGATGCCGACGCCAACGCGCTGCACGTGCGCCAGGCCGACGAAGCGGTGCATATCGGGCCGTCGCCGGCCCGCGAGAGTTATCTGGTCGGCGACAAGATCATCGCCGCCGCCAAGCAGACTGGCGCGGAGGCGATCCATCCGGGCTACGGCTTCCTGTCCGAGAATGCCGACTTCGCTCAGGCGGTGAAGGACGCCGGGCTGATCTGGGTCGGCCCCAACCCCGACAGCATCCGCGCGATGGGGCTGAAGGACGCCGCGAAGGAGCGGATGATCGCGGCGGGCGTGCCGGTGACGCCGGGCTATCTCGGCGCGGACCAGTCGCCCGAGCGGCTGCAGGCGGAGGCCGATGCGATCGGCTATCCGGTGCTGATCAAGGCGGTCGCGGGCGGCGGCGGCAAGGGCATGCGCCGGGTCGATGCTGCGCAGCAATTTGCCGACGATCTGCTCTCTTGCAAGCGCGAGGCGGCATCGAGTTTCGGCGACGACCGCGTACTGATCGAGAAATATATCCTCTCGCCGCGGCACATCGAAGTGCAGGTGTTCGGCGACACCCACGGCAACGTCGTCCATTTGTTCGAACGCGACTGCTCGCTGCAACGCCGCCATCAGAAAGTAATCGAGGAAGCCCCCGCCCCTGGGATGGATGAGATCACGCGCGCGGCGATCTGCGACGCAGCGGTGCGCGCGGCCAAGGCGGTCGATTATGTCGGCGCGGGCACGATCGAATTCATCGCCGACGCGAGCGAAGGCCTTCGCGCCGATCGCATCTGGTTCATGGAAATGAACACCCGCCTCCAGGTCGAGCATCCGGTGACCGAGGAGATCACCGGGCAGGATCTGGTCGAGTGGCAGTTGCGGGTGGCGTCGGGCGAGACGCTGCCGAAGCGGCAGGACGAACTCGAAATCAACGGATGGGCGATGGAAGCGCGGCTCTATGCCGAGGATCCGGCGACGGGATTTTTGCCAAGCACGGGCCGCCTAGATCGATACTGCCTGCCCGACGAGGAGATACGCGTGGAATCGGGGGTAGAGGAATGGTCTGTCATTTCCCCTTTCTACGACCCAATGATCGCGAAGCTCGTCGTTCACGCCGAGGATCGCGACGATGCCATCGCCGAACTCTCCCATGCTCTGAGCGGAACTGCCATCTGGCCGGTGAAGTCCAACGCCGGTTTCCTTTTTCGCCTGACAACGAGCGCCGAGTTCCGGTCGGGTGACGTGACTACCGGTTTTATCGGAGATCGAGGCGACGCGCTGATCCCGGCGCAGGAGCCCAGTGTCGAGATGCTAGGCCAAGCGGCCCGGCATCTAGTCCAGGCTTATTCAAACCGATCCCATCACAGCCGCGACAACGAACTCCTCGAGGGGTTCAGGTTGAATTCCGCGAAACAGACCGGTTTGATGTTGCAATCCGCTGGCAAGAATTACTGGTTGGATAAGGTGCCCGATTTCGGCGGCGACGTCTTTTCTTCATCTGCAGGGCCGGACAACGTCCTTGTTACCCGCGACGGACAAAGCTTCGTGATAGGGCTATCGCGGTTTCAGGCGGGTGGCGCCGTCGCAGGCGACGGCGCGATCCTGTCGCCGATGCCGGGGCGGATCATCGCGGTCGAAGTCGCGGACGGCGAGGCGGTGACCAAGGGCCAGAAGCTCGTCACGCTCGAAGCGATGAAGATGGAGCACAGCCTGGTCGCGCCATTCGACGGGGTGGTGGCGGAACTGAACGCCGAGGCGGGAGGTCAGGTTAGCGAGGGGACGTTATTGGTCCGGATCGAGAAGGCGGGGTGAGGATGCGCACGATGCTCCCCTCCCTGGAAGGGAGGGGCCGGGGGTGGGTCGATGACCGCGATACGACGTCGGTCTCGCGCTCGGCTACAGTATCGCCAAGCCTCGACCCACCCCTAACCCCTCCCTTCCAGGGAGGGGAACGTGGCTGACCAAATCCGCACCGACCTGACCGACCGGATCCTGACGATCACGCTCGACCGCCCGGACGCGATGAACGCGTTCACCGCGCAGATGATGCACGAGACGATCGCCGCGTTCGACCGCGCCGACGCAGACGACGAGGTCCGCGCGGTGATCGTCACCGGCGCCGGTGACCGCGCCTTCTGTGCAGGAGCGGACCTGTCCGGCGGGGCGGCAACGTTCGATTATGCCAAGGGCCCGCGCTGGTCCGACGCCGGATCGCCGGTGCGCGCCGACGGATCGGTCGATTACGACCATCCCGGCGTGCGCGACGGCGGCGGAATGCTCTCGCTGCGCATCTTCCAATGCCTGAAACCAGTAATCGGCGCGATCAACGGCGCGGCGGTCGGAATCGGCGCGACGATGACGCTGCCGATGGACTTCCGCCTCGCCGTCGACACCGCGCGGTTCGGCTTCGTGTTCGCCAAACGCGGCATCGTTCCGGAGGCGGCGTCGAGCTGGTTCCTGCCGCGGCTGGTCGGCATCTCGACCGCGCTCGACTGGTGCTATTCGGGACGGCTGGTGTCTGCGGTCGAGGCGCGGGAAGCGGGGCTGGTGCGCTCGGTTCACGCACCCGGCTACCTGATACATGCTGCACGCGATCTGGCGCAGCAATTGACCGCGCAATCCGCCCCCGTGTCGGTCGCGCTGACGCGGCAAATGTTGTGGCGGATGATGGGCGCACCATCGCCGATCGACGCGCACCGGCTCGACAGCCGGCTGGTATGGTCGCGCGGGTCGAGCGCCGACGCGAGGGAGGGTATCGCCTCGTTCCTGGAGAAACGCGCGGCGGACTATCCCGACAAGGTATCGGCCGACCTGCCGCATTTCTCGCCCTGGCTCGACGAGCTCGAATGGTGAATTACCGCGACGCGACCGGGGCCGACCTGCCGGCGATCATCGCGCTGCTCGCCGAGGACCAGATCGGCGGCCGAAAGGACGACCCGGGCGAACCGCTCGACCCGGTTTATGCTGCGGCCTTTGCTGCAATCGACAGCGACCCCAACCAGCGGCTGATCGTCGCCGAAGAAGACCGCGCGGTGATCGGAACGATGCAGTTGTCGTTCCTCCCCGGCCTGCTCAACCGCGGCGCATGGCGCGGGCAGATCGAGGCGGTGCG
>NZ_JAQGKZ010000129.1 GCF_028289855.1 Sphingomonas bacterium
GGCAGCCCCGGCGTCTCCCGCCGATCCGGCTGCCGCTGCTGCTGCGACGCCCGCACCGGCGGCACCTGCCGCTCCCGCGACAGCCGACGCGGCACCGGCCGCACCTGCGGCGGCGGCTCCAGCCCCCGGCGCGCAGATCGCCGACGTCGTGAGCAAGGAGTTTCCGAGCTACGACAAGAATAACGACGGCAAGCTGAGCAAGGCCGAGTTCGGCGCGTGGATGTTCGCGTTGCGCAAGGCGAGCGATCCGGCGCTGAAGGACGACGCGGCGAACAAGACGTATGTCGCCGGCGCCTTCACCACCGCCGATACCGACAAGTCCAAGACCGTGTCGAAGGACGAACTGACCAATTATCTGACCCAGGGTCAGGCGGCAGCTTCGAAGGCGTCGTAACCGCTGAAACGACGCCCACGCAGAGGGCCGGCGCGCTTTCCCCTTGGCGCGGCGGCCCTTTTTTTTGCGTCTCCTCTAGATCAGCCCTTGGCCACGCAGACTGGTAAAACCCTTGGCGCCGACGATGATGTGGTCGTGCACCGCGATGCCGAGTTTCTTGCCCGCCTCGATCACCGATCGCGTCAGGTCGATGTCGGCGCGGCTCGGGGCGGGGTCCCCGCTCGGGTGGTTGTGCACCAGGATGATCGCCGCCGATTTCAGCTCCATCGCGCGGCGGATGACTTCGCGGACATAGACCGGGGCTTCGTCGATCGAGCCCTCGCTCATCTTTTCGTCGCGGATCAGCATGTTGCGCGTGTTGAGATGGAGCACCCGGACGCGCTCGTTGCCGTGATGCGCCATGTCGGCGCGCAAATAATCGAGCAACGCTTGCCAGTTGGCCAGCACCGGTTTTGCCGCGACCTCCGCGCGCAACAGCCGCAGCGCAGCCGCGTGCGCGATCTTGATCGCGGCGACCGACGTGTCACCCATCCCCTTCTCCTGCGCGATCGCCTCGGGCGGGGCGGTCAGCAGGCCGGCGATACCGCCGAACTCGTTGATCAGCGTCTTGGCCAGCGGCTTGGTGTCGCGGCGCGGAATCGCCAGCATGAGCAGATATTCGATCAGTTCGTGGTCGAGCAGCCCGTCGGCATCCGCCACCAGCCGCGCTCTCAGGCGCGCGCGGTGCCCTTCATTGTCTGCTGGCGGAACGCTCATGTCGGACGAAGGGTTATCGGCATGTCCGGGCGTGTGCAATTGCCGTCGGACGCGCGGCGCGTGTAGCGTCGCGGGCGATGGAAACGCGTGGAGAGCCAGTGACGGATAGCGGGGAGCAGACAGGTCCGTCGCGCCGGCGTCGTGTGCTCCTTCGGCTTGGCGTGGCGCTCCTCGTGCTCGCGGTCGCGTTGGCGGGGCTGTGGCTGGCACGCAAGCCGATTACGCGCGGGTTCGTCGATCGCAAATTCGCCGAAGCGCACGTGCCGGCGCGCTATACGATCCAGGAATTGGCGTTGGGGCATCAGCGATTGACCGGCATCGTCATCGGCGACCCCGACAACCCCGATCTGGTTGCCGATTGGGTCGAACTCGAAACTTCGGTCGGGCTGGGTGGCGCCCGGGTCGTAGGGATCAGCGCGGGCAAGGTTCGGGTAAAGGGGCGGATCGTCGACGGCACCCTGTCGCTCGGATCGCTCGATCGGCTGATCCCGAAGGGCGAGGGCGGGGCGTTCCGGCTGCCGGCAATCGCGCTCGACCTGGAAGACGGGCGAATGCGGCTGGAAACGCCGCAAGGCGTCGTCGGGATCAAGGCGACCGGGCGTGGTCGGCTCGACGGCGGATTTCGCGGCAGCATCGCGGCGGTGAGCGACCGCATCGCCGGCGGCGATTGCGCAGCGGCGCACGCGGCGGGCGTGTTCAAGGTCGATATCCGGCAAGATGCGATCCGATTGAATGGGCCACTGCGCGCGGCGTCCGCGGCGTGCGGTGGAAATGGTGCGGCGGGGGTGCGTTCCGATCTCGCGGGATCGCTCGCGCCCGATTTCGCGCGCTGGCACGGATCGGCGCGATTGTCCGTCGATACCGGCCGCGTACAGGCACTGACGATGGCGGGCCTGTCGGGCGACATCCGTTTTGCGGGGAGTGCTGGTGCGATCCAAGGCAAGGCGGCGCTGACGGCGGACCGGCTGGCGGGCAGCGGTGTCGGCGGCCAGGCGGGGGCGATCGACGGGGCGTTTCGCTACGCCGCGGGCACCGGCGCGTTCACCGGGCAAGCGAGGCTGGGCCGCGCCGCGGTGGCGGCGGGCACGCGCGCCTCGTTCGCTTCGCTCGGCAGTATTGGGGCGGGAACACCCGTCGCACCGCTGACCGCGCAACTGGCGCGGGCGCTCGACGCCGGCGCGCGCGATTTCGCAGTGACCGCCGATCTGTCCGCCGCGACCAATGGCGCACGGGGCAGCGTCAAGCTGACCCGGCTGATCGCGGTCGCCGAAAGCGGCGCCAGCATCACGCTTACCAGCCGCGACGGCACGCAATTCGTTTGGCCCGACGGCGGCGCGACGGTGCGCGGCGATCTGGTGATGGGCGGGGGCGGCCTGCCCGATCTGAACGCCACGCTGGCGCAAGCTGCGATCGGCGCGCCGGTGACCGGCATGGTGACGATCGCGCCGTACGAAGCTGGCGGCGCGCGGCTCGCGCTGACGCCGGTCAAGTTCAGCGCGGGGCTCGATGGGCGCACGCGGATCGATAGCGTCGCGACGCTGAGCGGGCCGCTCGGCGGTGGATCGGTCGAGGGATTGCGGTTGCCGGTGGCGGCGCGATGGGACGGGCGCGGCGGGCTGGCGATCAATCCAGCCTGTGCGCCGGTGTCGATCGCGCGACTGCGCGTCGCCGGGATCGATGCGCGCGGCACCGCGACGCAGCTTTGCCCGGTCGATGGTGCGATGCTGCGGATCGCCAGCGGTCGGGTCGGCGGTGGCGCAATGGCGCGCGACCTGCGCGTCGCGGGGGCGATCGGCCGTAGCCCGCTGGCTTTGCGCGCCGGCAGCGCCACCGTGCGGCTCGGCGAACGGCGCTTCGACCTTGGCGCCGTGGCGGTGCGGATCGGCACGCCCGACCGATTGACGCGGTTCGATATAGCGCGGCTCGATGGCGGCTTCGGCGCGACCATCGGCGGCACGTTCGGCGGCACCGCGGGACAGATCGGCGCGATACCGTTGCTGCTGTCGCAAGCCGCGGGCACGTGGCGGATGGATCGCGGGAAGCTGATCGTTGCGGGGACATCGACGGTCAGCGATGCGGCGGGCGATCCCCGTTTCAATCCGCTCAAGGCCGATCAGGTCGCGCTGACGCTGATCGACAATCGCATCGCGGCGACCGGCCTGTTGACCACGCCGGGCGGAATCAAGGTCGCCGACGTGATGATCCGCCACGATCTGTCGAACGGCACGGGCGCAGCCAACCTGGTCGTCCCCGGGCTGCATTTCGGCCCGGCGTTCAAGACCGAGGCGCTCACGCCGTTGACCAAAGGCGTCGTTGAAAACGTCGTCGGCACGGTCAGCGGCGAAGGCCATATCCGCTGGTCGCGCGATGCCGTGACCAGCGATGGTGTGTTCCGCACCCGCGACACCGATCTCGCCGCCGCGTTCGGCCCGGTCACCGGCGTGTCGGGCGAGATCCATTTCACCGACCTGCTCGGGATGGTCAGCGCGCCCAACCAGGTCGCGACGGTCAAGACGATCGACACCGGCATCGCGGTGCAGGACGGCGTGATCCGCTACCGGTTACTCGGGCCGAGCAGGATCCAGGTGACCGATGCAATATGGCCGTTTGCGGGTGGCAAGCTCAGCCTCGACCCGACCACGCTCGACTTCCTCGATCCGGGCGGCCGGCATTTGACGTTCCAATTGACCGGCGTCGATGCCGCGCAATTCCTCCAGCAATTCGATTTCCAGAACCTCAACGCCACCGGCATTTTCGACGGCACGCTGCCCATGATCTTCGACGCGAGCGGCGGGCGGATCGAGAATGGGCGGCTCAAAGTTCGCCCCGGCGGCGGGACGATCGCCTATGTCGGCGAAGTGTCGAAGGCCGACCTCGGCACGTGGGGCAATATCGCGTTCCAGGCGCTCAAGTCGCTGCGCTATCGCAGTCTCGATCTCACCATGAACGGCTCGCTTGGCGGCGAGGTCATCACCGAAGCAAAATTCGCCGGTGTCGCACAAGGCGAGGGCGCGAAGTCGAACTTCCTGATCCGCCGGCTCGCGCGGCTGCCGTTCGTGTTCAATGTCCGCATCCGCGCGCCGTTTCGCGGTCTGCTCGAAACCGCGACCGACTTTTATGCGCCGGAGAATTTGGTGCGGCGCGCGTTGCGGCAAAATGCGCCGACCCCACCCGTTCAGCCTTCCGAAAGCGAGAAAGTGCGATGACCGAAACAGGATTGACGAAGGATCGATTGGGCCTGACCAATCACGCGATGCGACTATTGCTTTTGATCGGCGCTCTGAGCGCCACGTGCCTGGCGGGCGGATGCGTCAACGTCAGCGCGCCCGACAAGCCGATCGAGATCAATTTGAACATCAACGTGACGCAGCAGGTGGTGGTGAAGCTGGATGCTTCGGCCAAGCAGCTGATCGACCAGAATCCGGGAGTGTTCTGATGATGAAGTTTGTTGCCACTTTTGCCCTGACCGCCGCGTTGATCGTGGCGCCGGTGGCCGCGCAGACCCGCGATCCTGCCTATCAGGCGGCGCGCAGCGCGGGCCAGGTCGGTGAGCAGGTCGACGGCTATCTCGGCGTGGTCGGCAACCAGCCGGCGGCGATCACCGCACTGGTCAACTCGATCAATATTCAGCGCAAGGCGCTCTATACGAGCAGCAGCGCGAAGGAAGGATCGACGATTCAGCAATTCGCCCTGACGACGGGCTGCAACCTCATCCTGAAGACCGTGCCGGGCGAGAAATACGAATTGCCCGGCGGCGGCTGGGCGACGCGCACCGCCGCCGCGCCGACACGCGACCCGCGCTGCGTCTGAGCCCGGCCGCGATGCGCCGCCGCGGTTGACTTGGCGGCGCCGCATTCCTAAACGACAGGCGCTTCGGCGGGGCGGCTTGCTTCCCCGCCGGTTTGTCATTGAAATTTCAAGCTCATTCCGATTCGCAAGGACGACCTCGCTTCGTGGCGCACGACCCCATACAACCCTCCGAGGGCGGCGAAGACCCGAAGCTCGCCTCGCTCGAGACGCGGATCGATGCCGCGCAACGTGCCGAGGCCGATCGCACCGCCACGCCGGAAGCCCCGATGGGCATGGGCCGGCCGGGCGCCCGGCAGGGACAGCGGGTGCTGTCGACTTTGGTCGGCTATCCGCTTGGCGGCGGCGTCATCGGCTGGTTCCTCGATGGGGCGTTCCATACCCGTCCGTGGATCATGCTTGCGTTGCTGTTCCTCGCGTTCGCGGGCGCCTGTTTTCAGGTTTTCAACATCTCGAAGGAACGGTCCGAATAGGGCGCAGCCCTTTCGTGTGTACCGATAGAAGAACAGGGATTTAAGCGTGGCCGCGTCAGCCAAGATCGATCCGATGAGCCAGTTCGCGATCCACCCGGTCGGGTCGGGGGATCTGCACGGGCCGTTCGCCTTCACCAACTCATCGTTGTGGATGCTGGTCGTCCTCGCCGTGATCCTGGTGTTCATGATCGGCGGCAACCGTCGCCAGCTCGTGCCCGGCCGCTGGCAGGCCGCGGTCGAGGGGTTCACCGGCTTCGTCGAAGGCATCACGCGGTCGAGCATCGGCGCCGAAGGGCGCAGGTACCTGCCCTGGGTATTCACCGCCTTCACCTTCATCCTGTTCGCCAACGTGATCGGCGCGATGCCGTTCGGGATCGTCCCCGGCGCGCATCCGTTCACCGTCACCAGCCAGTTTTCGGTCACCGGCGTACTGTCGATCATCAGCTTCTTGATCGTGCTGGGCGTCGGCTTCTGGAAGCATAAGCTGCATTTCTTCAGCCTGTTTTGGCCGAAGGACGCGCCGTTCGTGCTCGCCCTGCTGATCTTTCCGATCGAATTGGTGTCGTTCGCGGTACGGCCGTTCTCGCTCGGGCTGCGGCCGTTCATCGCGATGTTCGCGGGCCATATCCTGCTCGACGTGTTCGGCAATTTCGTGGTGCAGGGGCTGAACGCCGGCGGCGTCGGCTACGCAGTGTCTGGCCTTGCGTTCGTGTTCATCGTGTTCGTCAACGCGCTCGAACTGCTGGTCGGCGCGATCCAAGCCTATGTCTTCGCGCTGCTGACCTCGCTGTACATCAACGACGCGGTGCACCTGCACTAAGTTATTTTAGTATCAACACTTTAATCTGAACGGAGTTAAAATAATGGATCTCGCTTCCGCACAAGTTCTCGGCGCCGGTCTGGCCGCCATCGGCGTCGGTGCCGCTGCCGCTGGCGTCGGCATGGTGTTCGGCTCGTTCCTGCAGGGTGCGATGCGCAACCCGGCGGCCGCGTCGGGCCAGCAGGGCACGCTGTACATCGGCTTCGCCGCCGCCGAATTGCTCGGCCTGATGGCGTTCGCCGTGGCGATGATCATCCTTTACGCTCGTTGATGCAAAACCGCCGGCGAGTTCGCTCGCCGGCGGGTTTTAGGTGAAGCATGCCTCAGCTAACTCAGCTCGCACTCGTCTATCAGTCGCAATGGTTCTGGCTGTTGATCACGCTCGCCGTGATCTTCTTCGTCGTCGGTCGGGGCGTGGTCCCCAAGGTCGAGGCGACGGTCGATTCGCGTGATGCCCAGATCGCCGCGGACCTCGCGGCGGCCGAAGCGGCGCGCGAGCAAGCCACCGCGACCGAAGAGAAGTTCCGCGCGGAGATCGCCCGGGTCCATGCCGACGCGCAAGTCGCGGCGGGGGCTGCCCGGGCGAAGGCCGGCGAGGAAGCGGCCAAGCGGCTGGCCAAGGCGGATGCCGAATTGTCGGGCAAGACCGCCGAGGCGAACGCCAAGCTGAGCGCGGCGCGTGATAGCGCGCTGGCGGCGATCGAAGGCGTCGCGGCCGATGCTGCGCGCGACATCGTGGCCAAGGTATCGGGCGCCACGGTCACCGCGGCCGAAGCGTCGAAGGCAGTAAAGATGGCGATGGCGAATGGCTGACACGGTCGCAGGCACCACGGCACCGGGCACGCCCACGCCGGAACATGAAGCATCGGCGCTCGGCATCGAGGCCGGCGGCTGGGTCGCTCTGGCGATGCTGGTCGTGTTCGCGATTGCGCTATGGGCGAAGGTCCCGGCGCTGATCGGGCGTATGCTCGACGCCAGGATCGACGGTATCCGCGAGCAGCTCGACACCGCAAAGAAATTGCGCGCCGAGGCCGAGGCGCTGAAGGCCGAATACGAAGCCAAGGCGCGCGACGCCGACAAGGAAGTCGAAGTGTTGCGCGAATCCGCCGCGCGTCAGGCCGAGGAAATCGTCGCCAAGGCCAAGCAGGATGCGACTGCGCTGATCGCGCGGCATTCGGCGATGGCGGAAGAAAAGATCGCCGCCGCCGAGCGCGCGGTGATCGCCGAGATTCGCGCCACCGCGGCCGACGCCGCGACCACGGCGGCGCGCGCGCTGATCGCTGAAAAGCACAATGCCGGTGCCGACCAGGCGCTGGTCGACAAGACGATCGCAGGACTGGGGCGGCTCAACTAGCGCGCTTTTGCTGCGAATGGCCGGCTAGCGCGCACCCAGCAGCAGCCGATATTCGTACGTCTTGATGAACCAGAACGCCGAAAAGGCCCAGATGCCGAGGCATTCGATCCAGAAGATCCAATGCGTCTCGCACTCCCCCTTGCCGAGATAGTGGATCGCGGCGGCCGTGGCGGGCATCGCGATCATCGCGCCGCCGGCGATGTCGTAGGCGCGTTTGAACCAGCGACGCTTGGGCGGATAGATGATGTACTGGACCCGCCCCTTGGACAGCGCCACCGCGACGATCGCGAGACAGGCGAAGAAAAGACCTGCGCTGATGCCGTGGATGCTGGCTCCCCCGGCGCATTGTTCGCTGGCCATCGGGTTCATGGCAACCGAAATGGCGGCGACGCCGGCGACGTTGAGGATCCAGTTTTCGAGCTTCGACAGGCCGTGGTAAAGGATCAGGAAAACGCCAATCGCCCACAGCGACCCGACCAGGATGTTCCGGGGGGTCTCGGGGACATGATAGAAATAGCTGATCGAGTAATGCCCCGAATACCCGCCGAAAATCACCAGCAGGATGGGTAGGACAAACGCGACCCCACCCATGCCGATGCAGAGAAACAGGTAGCTCCGGACTGCCTGACGCGTCAAAATCCGCCGGAATTTGAGCTTGTCGCCCCATGGCAGGCCGTCCGTCGCCACGGGTGCCCATTGCGGTGCACCGTCTTCTGCCATAGCGCCCCCCCAAACCAAATTGGAGCGAGCATTTTATGACCCGGCCGGTGCGGCGACAACAGGAATACCCACCGATTCGGGCCGACCTTGGATCGCCTGCCGATCGGACGGCCGCATGACACCCCCCGAAGACTGCACGACCATGGCCGAGGTGCGCGCCGGGATCGACGCGCTCGACCTCGAGATCGTCGACCTGCTCGCGATCCGTTTCCGTTTCATGACCGCCGCCGCGCGGATCAAGGCCGACCGCAATGCGGTGCGCGACGAGTGGCGCAAGGCGCAAGTGATCGCCAACGCCAAGGCCGCCGCCGAACGCGCAGGCGTACCATCCGACGTCGTCGCTGACATCTGGGAGCGGCTGGTCGAGGGATCTATCGCGTATGAATTCGATCGCTGGGACGATCATCGCGCCTGACCCGCTGCCTTAATTCCGACGCCAATCGCCGCCAATGAAGCGCGGCCTTATCGAGGGGAGTATTGTATGACGTTCCTGTTCGCCGCCCTGATCGCTGCCCAGACCGCCGCCGCGCCGGCGCCCGCACCGGCGCCCGCACCGGCCGCTGCGCCCGCCGCGGCCACCAAGTTCAATCTCGACACGCCGATCGAAACGCTGATTGCCGATCCCGCCGCCAAGAAGGTGCTCATGGACGATATGGGTGGCCAGGATATCACCACCAATCCGAGCTACGATCAGTTCAAGGGCATGAGCTTCAATCAGGTCGCGCCGTACGCGCCGGACAAGCTTCCCGCCGCGCTGCTGGCCAAGATCGGCGCCGATCTCGCCGCGATCAAGTAAGCCAGCGTTCCATCGCTGACGGTTCGATGATAGACGTCCGCCCCTGACAAGTTCGGGGGCGGACGATGACACGTGGGCTGTATGCGGCGATCGGCGCGGCGATCTATCTGATCTTTTTCGCGACTTTCCTCTATCTGATCGCGTTCGTCGGCGACATTCCGGTCATTCCACGCACGATCGATTCGGGTCCATTGACAACGCTCGGCGCCGCATTGGCGATCGACGCGGCGCTGATCGCGTTGTTTGGGCTCCAGCACAGCATCATGGCGCGGCGCGGGTTCAAGGCGGCGTGGACGCGGATCGTGCCGCCGGTGCTTGAGCGCTCGGGCTACGTCCTTGCCTCCAGCATCGTGCTGATGCTGCTGTTCGCCTTTTGGCGGCCGATTCCGCATCTGATCTGGGACGTCGCCGGGCCGGCGCGGCTGGCGCTATGGGCGCTGTTCTTCCTCGGCTGGGGCATCGTGCTGCTCAGCACCTTCCTGATCAACCATTTCGAATTGTTCGGGCTCAAGCAGGTCTGGCTCAACCTGACCGGCAAGGGCGAGGGGCAGATGCGGTTCCGCACGCCGTTCTTCTACCGGCTGGTGCGGCATCCGCTCTATTCAGGGTTCATCCTCGCGTTTTGGGCCATCCCGGCGATGACGGTCGGGCACTTCGCGCTGGCGCTGGGCATGACCGTCTATATCCTGATTGCGATCGGTTATGAGGAGCGCGATCTGATCGACACGTTCGGCGACGAGTATCGCACCTATCGCGCGACGACGGGCAAACTGTTCCCCGGCATCGGGCGGAGCAAGGCTTAACGCGGAGCGGCGTTCGCCCTACATCGGGCGCAATGTCCGACGACCGCAATTCGCCCAACCGATTCAACGAGGAAAAGGCCGCCTATGCCGTGCGCGGCGGTGGCGATGTGCCCGATCTGGCGGCGGGGGTCGCGGCGATCCGCAACGTGCTCAAGACGCTGCCAGCGCGGCCCGGCGTCTACCGCATGCACGATGCGCGTGGCGATGTGCTGTATGTGGGGAAAGCCCGCGCGCTGAAGAACCGCGTGACCAACTACACCCAGGTCGATCGCCTGCCCAAGCGCCTTCAGCGGATGGTTGCGCAGACTCGCTCGATGACCATCGTCACGACCAACAACGAGGCCGAGGCGTTGTTGCTCGAGGCGCAGCTGATCAAGCGCTTCCGCCCCGCCTACAACGTGCTGCTGCGCGACGACAAAAGCTTCCCGTTCATCCTGCTGCGCGCCGATCACGATTTTCCGCGCGTCCAGAAACATCGCGGCGCGCGGCGCGCGAAGGGCAATTATTACGGGCCGTTCGCGAGCGCGGGGAGCGTCAACAACACGCTCAACGCGTTGCAGAAACTGTTCCTGCTGCGGTCGTGCACCGACAGTTTCTTCCGGATGCGCGACCGGCCGTGCCTGCTTTATCAGATCAAGCGCTGCTCCGCGCCGTGCGTCGGGCGGATCGACCAGGCGGGCTATGCCGAGTTGGTCGGCGACGCCAAGGATTTCCTCGGCGGTAAATCGACCAAGGTGCAGACCAAGCTCGGCGCGCAGATGGAGGCCGCCGCGGCGAACATGGACTTCGAATTGGCAGCGGTGCTGCGCGACCGGTTGAAGGCGCTGACCTTTATCCAGGGCAGCCAAGCGATCAACGCCGAAGGCGTGGGCGACGCCGATGTCTTCGCATTGGCGTGCAAGGACGGGACGATGGGAATCCAGGCGTTCTTCATCCGCGGCGGGCAGAATTGGGGGCACAGGAGCTTCTTCCCCGCGCACACCGCAGACGTGCCTGAGGACGAGGTGATGACGCAGTTTCTCACCCAGTTTTACGAGGAGGTGCCCCCGGCGCGGACGATCCTGCTCGACCGCGACCTCGCGGAAGGGGCGTTGTTGACCGAGGCGCTGGGCGAGCGCGCGGGGTACAAGGTTGCGCTGTCGGTCCCCCAGCGCGGCGACCGGCGGCGGTTGATGGAACAGGCCAAGCGCAACGCGGTCGAGGCGCTCGACCGGCGGCTGGCGGAGAGCACGACGCAGGCCAAATTGCTGCGCGAGGTGGCGGAGCTGTTCGAACTGGCCGAGCCGCCCGACCGCATCGAAATCTACGACAACAGCCATATCCAGGGCAGCGCCGCGGTCGGCGCGATGGTGGTCGCGGGGCCGGAGGGGTTCCGCAAGGGCCAGTATCGCAAGTTCAACATCAGGCAGGCCGCGACCGACGACGATTTCGGCATGATGCGCGAAGTGTTTTCGCGCCGTTTCGCACGGGCGCAAGCCGAGGACCCGGATCGCGACGCCGGCGATTGGCCCGATCTGGTGCTGATCGATGGCGGGCGCGGGCAATTGAACGCAGTGAAGGGCGTGCTCGAAGAGATGGGGATCGAGGATGTGTGCCTGGTCGGCGTCGCCAAGGGGCCGGACCATGGCCGCGAAGGGCATGAGGTGTTCCACTTGATGGACGGGCGCGAACTGACGCTGCCGGTCAACGCGCCGGTCCTGTTCTACCTCCAGCGGCTGCGCGACGAAGTCCACCGCTTCGCGATCGGCGCGCACCGTGCGAAACGCGCGAAGGCGATCGGCGCGTCGCCGCTCGACGAGGTGCCCGGGATCGGCCCGGCGCGGAAGAAGGCGCTGTTGATGCATTTCGGCACCGCGCGGTCGGTTCGGGGGGCCAGCCTGGAAGATTTGCAGAAAGCGCCGGGGGTCAGCGCGATGGTGGCGCAGCAAGTGTACGATTTCTACCATTCGCGGTGACAACCTAATCTTCACCCACGCGCGCTAGAACGCCCGCGTGACAGCAGTCCTTCTCACCATCGATACCGAGCTGATGTGGCGCCACCACACCGCCGGGTGCGATCTGGCCACGCAAGTCGAGCGTTCGCTCGAACCGGCGGGCGTGGGAATTGCGTATCAACTCGCGTTGCTCGCGCGCCATGGGTTGAAGGCGACGTTCTTCGTCGATCCGATGCCGACGATGGTGTTCGGGCTCGACGCGATCAGGCCCACCGTCGAGGCGATCGTCGCGGCGGGGCAGGAAGTGCAGCTCCACCTCCACCCCAATTGGTCGGGCGCCAGGATCGACGATGTCGAGCGCCACGGGCGGTTCGAGCTGATCGACTATAGCCTCGACGAGCAACGTGCGCTGATCGCTGGCGCGCGCGATCTGCTCAAGGCGTGCGGCGCACCCGACCCGGTGGCGTTCCGCGCCGGGAGCTATGCCGCCAACGACGACACGCTCACCGCGCTCACCGACCTCGGTTTCGCCTATGACAGCAGCCATAACGGCGCGGACGCGCCGTGGCCGAGCCGGATCGGCCTGCCGTCGCGCCAGATCGCGCCGGTCGAACGGGGCGGCGTGGTCGAGGTGCCGGTGACGTTGATCGAGGACACGCCGGGCCATCTGCGCCAATTCCAGATTTGCGCGCTGTCGCAGGGCGAAATGCGCGCAGCGCTCGACCATGCCGCCGCCCAAGGTCACGAGGCGGTAACGATCGTCGGGCACAGTTTCGAGCTCGCCAACCGCACGGGGACGCGACCGAACGGCGTGCATGTCGGGCGGTTCGAAGGGCTGTGTGCGATGCTCGCCGATGCCCGCGACACGCTGCCCACCGCGCAGTTTCGCGACTTGCCGGTGTTCGCCGGAAGCGGCGAGGCCACGCCGCTCGGTCCTAACCGGCTGCGCACGCGCTGGCGGCAGGCGGAGCAGCTCTGGTCGAACTGGGTCGAGGAACGCGCGGCGTGACGACCGCCCGCCCGCTACCCCTGAAGTTCCAAGTCGGCGCGCGCACGCTGGCGTCGATCCGCCGCGACCTGGTGCGCGTGCCGCTCAGCCTCGACGAGGCGATCGCCGGGCAGGTGCCGCACCTGCCGCCGCTCGATCCTGCCGCGGATGGCTATCTCGTCACCTCGCTTCCCGAACCGCAGCGCGACGCGCTCGTCCGGGCGGTGGGCGGAATGGTCGCATTTGTCCGCCAGCGTTACGCGCGGCGCTATGCCGACCTGACGATCGGCTTCGACGCCTATCTCGAGCAGCTAACCGCCAACACGCGCTCGGCGATCAAGCGCAAGGGCAAGAAGGCCGCGCAGGCGTCGGGCGGGCAACTCGACGTGCGGCGTTACGCGACGCCCGAGCAGCTCGCCGATTTCCACGGTATCGCGCGGCGGCTCGCCTTGGGCACGTATCAAGAGCGGCTGATGGGCGCGGGGCTGCCCGATACGCCCGATTTCACGCAGCGGATGTTTTCGATGGCGACGGCGGGTCACGTTCGCGCCTGGCTGCTGTATGTCGGCGGCGAGCCGGCGGCCTATCTTTATTGCCCGATCCACGGCGACACGGCGATCTACGAATTCGTCGGGCACAATCCCAAGTTCAACGATCTGTCGGTCGGCGCGGTGCTTCAGGTCGAGGCGTTGCGCGACTTGTTCGCGGATGACCGCGTGAAGCGGTTCGATTTCACCGAGGGCGATGGGCAGCATAAGCGCCAGTTCTCGACCGGCGGGGTGACGTGTTGCGACGTGCTGCTGCTACGGCCGAGCATCGCCAACCGCGCCGCGATCGCCGCGCTGAGCACTTTCGACGGTATGATGGCGCTGGCGAAGAATGTCGTGGAACGCCTTGGCTTGCATGGCATGGCCAAGAAAGTGCGGCGCTCATAATCCTCTCCGTCATGCTGAACTTGTTTCAGCATCCATTTCTCAACAAGCAAGCAACGGCTGCGCGGTGGCATGACGGATCCTGAAACAAGTTCAGGATGACGGCGGGAAGTGGGCAGCGTACCCCTCCCCCATGCACCTCCACGCGCAAGCCCTGGTTCTCGGCGTCCGCCAGCATGGCGAGCATGGCGCGATCGTGCGCGCGCTGACCCGCGAGGCCGGGATGGTCGCGGGCTATGTTCGCGGCGGACGGTCGCGGAGCATTCGGCCGATCCTGCAACCGGCCAATCTGGTCGTCGGCGAATGGCGTGCGCGGACCGAGGAGCAACTCGCCAGTCTCACCGTCGAACTCGTCCGCAGCCGTGCGCCGCTGTACCGCGAACCGCTCGCCGCCGCCGCGCTCGAATGGGTGACGGCGCTGACCGCGGTCGCGCTGCCCGAAAACCAGCCTTATCCTCGGCTCTACACTGCACTCGACGGGATGATCGGCGCGATCGAGGCGGCGCCAGCCGCGCGCGGCTGGGCGGTCGCGCTGGTGCGGTACGAGAATCTGATGCTCGCCGAACTCGGCTATGCGTCCGACGCGGCGCCTGCCCTGACCAGCGAGTCCGGCTGGCCCGACATTCTCGCCGGGCTGGCGCTCACCGGCGGCGAGATCGAAGCGCATCTGCTGACCGATCGCCGAGCCGAGGCGCTGTCGGCGCGCGCGCGGCTGGTCGATCGGCTCAAGCGCGCGGTTGCCTAGACAAAATCCGTTCGCCCTGAGCTTGTCGAAGGGCTGCACTTCCTACTACGGCGGCGAATAAGTGCAGTGCTTCGACAAGCTCAGCACGAACGGGGATTTTAATGGCGCTCATTGCACTTTTGCCCGGGGACGGGATCGGACCCGAAGTCGTCGCTGAAGCGCGCCGCGTGCTCGACGCGCTCGCGCTCGATCTCACGTTCGAGGAAGCGCCGGTCGGCGGCGCGGCCTATCTCGTGGCGGGCAATCCGTTGCCGTCCGCGACGCTCGCGCTCGCCAAGCGCGCCGACGCGATCCTGTTCGGCGCGGTCGGCGACCCGCAATTCGAGGCGCTCGAGCGCCGCCTGCGCCCCGAAGCGGCGATCCTGGGCCTGCGCCGCGAGCTCGGGCTGTTCGCCAATTTGCGGCCCGCCACGCTTACCCCGGGGCTGGAGGATGCCTCGCCGCTCAAGCCCGAGATCGCGCGCACGCTCGACCTGCTGATCGTCCGCGAACTGACCGGCGACGTCTATTTCGGCGAGAAGGGCCGCCGCACCGGGCTGGGCGGGGTGCGCGAAGGCTGGGACTCGATGCGCTACGACGAGGTCGAGGTCGAACGCATCGCGCGGGTCGGGTTCGAGACCGCGCGGCGGCGCAAGAACAAGCTTTGCTCGGTCGACAAGGCCAACGTGCTCGAAACCTCGCAACTCTGGCGCGACGTCGTCAACGAAGTGTCGGGCGATTACGACGATGTCGAGCTGACCCACATGTACGTCGATAACGCAGCGATGCAGCTGGTTCACAATCCCGGCCAGTTCGACGTCATCGTCACCGGCAATCTGTTCGGCGATATCCTGTCCGACCAGGCGAGCGCGTGCGCAGGGTCGATCGGGATGCTCCCGTCGGCGTCGCTGTCGAGTTGGCGGTCGAACCTAGGGCTGTACGAGCCGATCCATGGTTCGGCGCCCGATATTGCCGGTCAGGGGATCGCCAATCCGTGCGGGACGATCCTGTCGGCGGCGATGATGCTCGACCATTCGCTCGACTTGGGCGAAGCGGCGCGGCGGATCGAGGCGGCGGTGGCGACGGCGATCGTCGGCGGTGCGCGGACCGCCGATATTGGCGGTACGCTCTCGACAGGCGCGATGGGCGACGCGATCCTGGCGGCCTTATGACCGACTGCCTCGACCTTGCCATCGTCATCCCGACGTTCAACGAACGCGGCAACGTGCCGCTGCTGGTCGAGAAGCTCGACGCGGCGTTGACCGGCCTGGCGTGGGAAGCGATCATCGTCGATGACAACAGCCCCGACGGGACCGCCGACGCCGCGCGCGATCTCGCGCGGCGCGACCACCGCGTGCGGGTGATCCAGCGGATCGGGCGGCGCGGGCTGTCCTCGGCATGCATCGAAGGGATGTGCGCGACCGCGGCGCCTTTGGTCGCGGTGATCGACGGCGATCTGCAGCATGACGAGACGATCCTGCCGGCGATGGCGAAGGCGCTGCACGACGATCAGGCGCTCGACCTGGTGGTCGGATCGCGCTTTGTCGATGGCGGCGGTACCGGGGACTGGGACAAGGACCGGGTCGCCAAATCGGCCTTCGCCACCAAGCTGTCGCGGCGCGTGCTCAAGGCCGATCTCGGCGACCCGATGAGCGGGTTCTTCATGGCGCGCACCGCGATGGTGCGCGAGATCACCCCGCATCTGTCGGCGATCGGGTTCAAGATCCTGCTCGACATCATGACCACCGCGCCGCGCCCGCTCAAGTTCAAGGAGCTGCCCTACACGTTCCGCGTCCGGACCGAGGGCGAGAGCAAGCTCGACCATGTCGTCGCGATGGAGTTCCTGATCGCGCTCTACGACCGGATCATGGGGCGTTTCATTCCGGTGCGGTTCGCGATGTTCTCCGGCATCGGCGCGGTCGGCGCGCTGGTCCATTTCCTTGTGCTCGGCATCCTGTTCCGCGAGCTTCACGTCGGATTCGTCAAATCGACGATCTTCGCCACCGCGATCGCGATGACGTTCAACTTCTTCGTCAACAACGCGCTGACCTATCGCGACGGGCGGCTGAAGGGGGCGAGGGCGCTGTTCGACGGCTGGGTATCGTTCTGCGCGGTTTGCTCGGTCGGCGCGGTCGCCAATGTCGGGGTCGCGGCGTTCCTGTACGATGCGCGATCCGACACGTGGATTATTTCGGCCCTGGCGGGGATCGCGGTCAGCGCGGTGTGGAA
>NZ_JAQGKZ010000135.1 GCF_028289855.1 Sphingomonas bacterium
CTCGAGCACGATCCCGGCATTGCCCGCATAGACCACGATCGACACGCGGTCGTCGGGGCGCAGGCGACCGGCGAGCGTCATCAGCGCCGATTTGACCAGCGGGAGCTTGTCGGGCGAACTCATCGACCCCGACACATCGACCAGGAACACCAGGTTGGCGCGCGGGCGGTCGGCGGTCGCGACGTCATATCCGCGCAGGCCGATCCGAAGCAGCCGGGTCCCCGGATTCCACGGCGTGCGCGCGACGTCGGTGGTCACGCTGAACGGCTGCGCGCGGTCGGCGGGGCGCGGGTAATCGTAGCGGAAATAGTTGATCATCTCCTCGGTCCGCACCGCATCGGGCGGGGGCGCGTTGCCCTCGGTCAGGAAGCGGCGGACGTTTGAATAGGATCCGGTGTCGACATCGACCGAGAAGGTAGAGACGGGCGCGGCGGTGACGCTCTGGATCGAGGCGACCGCCTTGCCGTCATAGCGTTCGGTGTTCTGGCGGCTGCCATAGGGCGGCGTGGCATAGTTGCTCACCACGCCAGCCATCGGCGCCGGCGGCGCCATCATCGGCGGTGGCGGGGGCGGGGGTGGGGGTGGCGCATAGGACGGCATCGGCGCCGAACGGCGGGCTTCGTTGGCCGTCACGCGCGATCCGGTAACGACCAAGTCCTGCGCGGACTTGTCGCGCTTCACCTTGGGCTGCTTGCCCGGCCGCGCCAGCGATTCCGACGTGACGACAGTGACGGGCGACGGACTGGTCTGATAATTCGAATAGCCCGGCCGATCGTCGCTGCGGCAGCGGACGGGTGAAGGCCGTTCGGGCGCCCGTATCCCGTCTTGCGCGACGAGCGGTGCGGGCGCGGCGGAGGTGAGGAGCAGGGCGCTGAGCCCCGTCAGCACGGCAGGCTTGGACTGCATGACAATTCCCCTTGGCTAAGACGGGCCGACTACTTTCCGGTCCCGATCGAGGTTGTTGTGCTTGCGTCATGAACGCTGGCGGAATTGGCGGTATATCTGAGGTTCAGGAATCGAGCCGCGGCGGCGGGCCGGGTCGGCGAACGTTGAGGAAGTTGAGGCGCGAATGCGGAGATTGAGGCGAATTGCACCGCAATCGCCCCGCGACGCGCCGATGTGGCGACCGCGCCGCGCCAACGACGCGACACCCACGCCACGGTCGAGCGCCGGGATCGCGCCACAACCGCTCACGGCCGCGCCTGCTTTTCGCCGTCGGCGCGCCGCGTCTCGACCGGATCGGCGAACGGATCGGCCAGCCGCCGCGCATGCTCGGCGAGCGCCTGGCCCCAGACCCGGTCGAACGGCGTGCCGGCGAGCCGCGCGCGCAAGCGGTGCGCGCTCGACCGCGACATCCCCGCCGCGCGCGCGGCGTGCGCGACGCTGCCGCTGTCGAGCAGGGCGGCGAGGAAGATGCGCTGCTTGGCAGGTGTCCAATGCGCGCGCGGCGCGGGCGGCGGGGTAGAATGCCGGTCCATCCATCAGGGTGGAGCAGATGAAATCCTACATTGGTAGGGAAAATGTCCGTGCTGATCTGACGGCGTGGGTAGGCGGACCTTGAGCGGCAGCTAACGACCCAATTCCTGCCACGACCGCAGGCATTCACATTGACCAGAAATGCAATCAACGTAGCATGGCTGCATGATTGGATCGCAATGGAAAAGGAGGGCGATTCTGACCATCGCAGCCATCGTTATCGTTCTCATCGCCGCAGCGGGTTTTGCACTGGTCAACTCGAAGTTCGATTATATCGCGTGGAATCGCGGCAAATTGGGCGCACCCCGCTTACTTAAGCAGGCGGCAGTCCAAACAAACCAGATACCTGAATTACTGGCTGCAATGTCTCGCGGATCAGCATCCGTAAGATATGCCGCCTTGATGCTAGGCACCCCAGATCGTCCATCGGATGATGATGCGGTTGCCCTCCAAATGTCTTTCGAAAATGGCAAAGCAGGATTTGATTGGGTCCTGTTGTCGCCACGAAATATGGAGGACGAAGCGAAGTTCAAGGAGTTCGCACGAGCGCAAGGCCTAGAGCCGGTTGCTCACCGACAGAACGACGTTTCGTATCTCCGAGTTGAGTGTGCCGACGTCGCCAAATTTACCGCCCGCGTGGTGACAGAAATGTATCAGCGCCCTGCTGATGATCCGCTCGGGCTCGTTTACGAGGGATTCTCGTGGCCCCAAAGCTGATGCGCACAATGGCAGCTAACCACCAATTGCAGACAAAGCCCGCTACCGTCATTCCTCCCGTGCGATTTCCCGCGCGCCGATGTCGCGGCGGCAGAAGCCGGTGGGGAAGTCGATCGCGTCGACCGCGTGATAGGCGGCGGCTTGTGCGGCTCGCACGGTCGGGCCGGTCGCGGTGACGGCGAGGACGCGGCCGCCTGAGGCGACCAAGTGGCCGTCTGTTAGTTTCGTGCCGGCCTGAAAGACTTTGGCGGGCGCGACGTTAGCGATCCCGTCGATCGCGCCGCCGGTCTCGGGTGTGCCGGGATAGCCGTTCGCCGCCATCACCACGGTCAGCGCCACATCTTCGCGGAAAACCGGCGCGGGCGCATCGGCCAGCCTTCCTTCCGCCACCGCCAGCATCAGCGGTAGTAGGTCGCTCTCCAGCCGCATCATCAGCACTTGGCATTCGGGGTCGCCGAAGCGGGCGTTGTATTCGATCAGCTTGGGGCCGTCGGCAGTCAGGATCAGCCCGGCGTAGAGCACGCCCGAATAGGGCATCCCCTCCGCCGCCAGGGTCGCGATGGTCGGCGCGACGATCTCGGCGAGCGCGCGCGCCTCCAGGTCGGGCGTCAGCACCCGCGCCGGGCTGTACGCGCCCATCCCGCCGGTATTGGGGCCGGTATCGCCGTCGCCGACGCGCTTGTGGTCCTGCGCGGTGCCGAACGGGACCATCGCATTGCCGTCGGTCAGCACGAACAGGCTGACTTCCTCGCCCTCCAGGAATTCCTCGATCACCGCGCTCGCGCCCGCCTCGGAGAACAGGTTTTCCACCGCCCCCGCTGCCTCTGCCATCGTCATCGCGACGGTCACGCCCTTGCCTGCGGCGAGCCCGTCGGCCTTGACCACCACCGGCGCTCCGAATTCATCGAGTGCCGAGCGCGCCTCGTCGAGTGAATGGACCGCGCGGTAGCGTGCGGTGGGGATGTTCGCGCGGTCGCAGACAGCCTTTGTGAATGCCTTGGAGCCTTCGAGCTGCGCCGCCGCCATGCTCGGCCCGAACACCGCGAACCCGGCGGCGCGCAAATCGTCGGCGATTCCCGCGACGAGCGGCGCTTCGGGGCCGACCACGACCAGATCGATCGCGCGGCTACGGCAGAAGTCGATCACCGCCGCATGGTCGCTCACGTCGAGCGCGACGATCTCCGCCTCTTCGCCGATCCCCGGATTGCCCGGCGCGGCGTACAATTTCGTCAGGACGGGCGATTGCGCGAGCTTCCACGCAAGGCCATGTTCGCGTCCACCCGATCCGATCAGCAGGACGTTCATGACCGACCCCAACTCCGAAGATTCGCCGCGGCTGGTAGCCGAGGCGACGCCGGGCGACAATTCCGCCCCCGAAAGCGTCGGCGAGCTGTCGAACCGGCTCAAGCGCATGGTCGAGGGCGAGTTCGGCCGCGTGCGGCTGCGCGGCGAGATTTCGGGATGGAAGCGCGCGACCTCCGGCCATTGCTATCTCAGCCTCAAGGACGAGGCGGCGGTGATCGACGGGGTGATGTGGAAGGGGCAGGCGGCGCTGATCCCCTTCGCCGCGCAGGACGGGATCGAGGTGATCGCGTCGGGCAAGCTGACCACTTATCCCGGCCGCTCCAAATACCAGATCGTGATCGACCGGATGGAACTCGCCGGCGAAGGCGCGCTGATGGCGCTGTTCGAAAAGCTCAAGGCGCAACTGGGCGCCGAGGGGCTGTTCGACCAGAGCCGCAAGAAGCCGCTGCCTTTCATGCCGAAGGTGATCGGGGTCGTCACCTCGCCGACCGGCGCGGTGATCCGCGACATTCTGCACCGCCTCGCCGACCGCTGCCCGACGCGCGTGATCGTCTGGCCGGTCAAGGTGCAGGGCGCCGGGGCCGCGGAAGAAGTCGCGGCGGCGGTGCGCGGGTTCGATGCGTTGCCCGCAGATGGGCCAGTGCCGCGTCCCGACCTCGTCATCGTTGCGCGCGGCGGCGGGTCGATCGAGGATCTGTGGGCGTTCAACGAGGAAATCGTGGTGCGCGCGGTCGCGGGCTACTCGATCCCGATTATCTCGGCGGTCGGGCACGAGACCGATACCAGCCTGTGCGATTACGCCGCCGATTTGCGCGCGCCGACCCCGACCGCGGCGGCGGAGATCGCGGTGCCGGTGTTGGCCGATTTGCGGCTCACGCTCGATGCCTACGCCCAGCGCACCGAACGCTGCGCGCGGCGCTATGTCGAGCGCGGGCGCGAGCGAGTCGAGGCGCAGGCGCGGCTGCTCCCCAAGCGCGACGCCTTGCTCGGGCCGCAGCGTCAGCGCGCCGACGATGCCGCCCAGCGGCTCGACCGCGCGCTCGAACGCCGCGTGACGCTGGCGCGCGGGACGCTCGACCGGACCGCGGGCGCGTTGCGGCCGGCGTTGCTGACGCAGCGGATCGCCGCCGCGCGGCAGCGGCTCGACCAGACGTTCAAGCTGGTCGAAGCGCTCAACCCGCGCCACGTGCTCGACCGCGGCTATGCCTGGGTCGAGGCGCGCGGCGGGGGCGTCGTTGCCAGCGCCGAGGCGGCGAAGAAGGCCGGCGCGCTGCTGCTCCATTTTGGGGATGGCGACGTCGCCGCGCGGGTTGAGGGGACGGGCGGCAAGGCATATACCAGGCCCACGCCCGACCAGCCGACCTTGTTATGACGTGAAGGAAGCCGCCCTATGCTGATGTCCAATACCGACCGGCCGGCGCGGCTCCATTATATGGCGAACGGCTTTCGCGTGCTGACCCCGGGCAGCCACGTGACCTGCGCGGTATCGGGCGCGACGATCGAGCTCGACGACCTGCGCTATTGGAGCGTCGCGCGGCAGGAAGCCTATGCCGACGCGCGGTTCGCGCTCGAGGCCGACACGAAGGCATGAAGCGCGCGCGGCGATGGGTGGCGGGAATCGCCGTCCTGATCGCCACGGGGAGCTGCATCGAGCCTCGGCCGATGGTGGTCGCCGCCATCGCACGGCCGGCGCCGACAGCGCCGACCGCGCCCGAAGCACCGCCCGGAAATTTCCTGCTCCGGGGAAGCTTGAGCCAGGGCGGCATGGCGATCGGCACCGTGCCGGCCGGAACCGTTGCGCTCACGCTGGACGGCATGGCCGTCCCGATTGCCCCCGACGGCATGTTTCTGATCGGGTTCGATCGCGACGCCGGACCTGCCGCGACGCTCGATGCCACGCGCCGCGACGGGACGATCGTGTCGGGCGCGCTGACGATCGCGCCGCGCGCGTGGACCATCTCGCGGCTCGCGACCTTGCCCAAATATCCGGTGCCGCCGGCCGATTTCGACCGGCTGCGTCCGGGCGAGATCGCCCAGATCAACGCGGCGCGGCGCGTCGAGAGCGGTTCGACGGGCTGGCGCCAGCCCTTGCTCTGGCCCGCCACCGGGCGGATCTCGACCTTGTTCGGGTCGCAACGGATCTACCGGAATGGCGAGGCGGGGTCGTATCATTCGGGGATCGACGTCGCAGTGCCGGCTGGCACCGCCGTGCTCGCGCCCGCCGACGGCGTCGTGATCCTCGCTTCGGACCATCCATTCCTGCTCGAGGGCAATTTGCTGATGATCGACCACGGCATGGGGCTCAACAGCGCGTTGATGCATTTGTCGCGGATCGTCGTGACGACGGGGCAGGCCGTGCGGCGCGGCCAGGTGGTCGCCTATTCGGGCGCGACGGGCCGAGTCACCGGCGCACACTTGCACTGGTCGCTGCGCTGGCGCGGCGCCAAGATCGACCCGCTTTTGGTGGCGGGGCCAATGCCCGGAGCGAACCGTCAGTAGGCGAAATCACTGTCCTATTACGATAAGACACTGATTCTGACCCTTTGTGGCAAATGTGTAACGAATTGTAACGAATTGTAACCAAATCGTCGGTGGGTCGGCTTCCTGCTCTTTACACTGCGCGTCTGTACCGTAACGACACCTCTATCGGTTGAGCTGGAGGGCTTTGCGACCGGTGAGGGGGGATTCGGACGGCGCGCAGGGGGTCTGTGCGCCGGTCGGTCCCGTTTTGGGGATGTACACCATCATGGCTTTTTTCCGTTCGACGCCGAAGCAGCGTCTGTTGACCACCGTCGCGCCGCTCGGCCTGCTGGCGATGGTCGCCGCAACTCCCGCCTTCGCGCAAACTACCCCGGCCCCCACGCCGGCACCGAGCGGCCAGGCCGCGACTGACGACCAGTCGGCGCCCGACATCGTCATCACCGGTTCGCTGCTCAGCCGCACCGACGCCGAAACGCCATCGCCGGTCACCGTGCTGACCTCGGAGAATCTGGCGCGCGCCGGCATCACCTCCTCCGCCGAAGCGATCCGTTCGGTTTCGGCGGACAGCGCCGGGTCGATCGGCACGGGCTTCCAGACCGGTTTCTCGGCCGGCGGCTCGGCGGTTTCGCTGCGCGGCCTCGGCGTGTCCTCGACATTGGTGCTGATCAACGGGCTGCGCTCGAGCAACTTCCCGATCAACGACGACGGCCATAACGCCTATGTCGATCTCAACTCGATCCCGTTCAGCCTGATCGACCGGATCGAAGTGCTCAAGGACGGCGCCTCGTCGACCTATGGCGCGGATGCGATCGGCGGCGTGGTCAACTTGATCCTCAAGAAGACCTTCACCGGCATCGAGGGCAACGTCGAGGGCGGCGTCGCCGAGCGCGGCGACGGCTCGCGCTACCGCGCCAGCCTGACCGCCGGCATCGGCGATTACGAGGCCAAGGGCTGGAACATCTACATCAACGGCGAATACCAGCGCGACGGCCGCATTTCGAACCACAGCCGCGGCTTCCCGTACAACACGCAGGATCTGTCGGCGATCGGCGGCATCGACAACAACTCGGCCGACAGCTCGCTGACCACGGCGACGCCGAGCGCGGTCGTGTTCCGCACGACCCAGGCGGACCTCAACAACCCGCGGTCGGGCGGCACGGCATTGCTCGCCACGCCAGGAACGACGCTCAACCTCGCATGCCCGTACGGCGTCTACACCGCTGCTGCCGGGCAGGGCTGCAAATACGATCTGACCGACCTGTATCGCCAGATTCAGCCGCTGCAGGAGCGCTATTCGTTCAACGGCAAGGCCAGCATCCGCATCGGCGACAATGTCGAAGGCTATGTCACCGGCATGTACAGCCGCAGCTTCGTCAGCATCACCAGCGCGTTCCCGTCGGCGATCCGCAACACCCAGCCGTTCGGTGGCGCTCCGGGTCTCGCGTCGAGCAACCCCGGCATCGTGCTGCCGGTCTATATCTGCTCGGCGGGCGTCAATTGCGCGACCGCGGCCAACCGTCAGCTCAACCCGAACAACCCGTATGCGGCGGCCTTCGCCGGCGATCCGTCGAATGGTGCTGCACGCATCTATTATCTGTTCGGCGACATCGCGGCGGGCAGCGACCGGACGAATGAAGTCTATCGCGTCAGTGCGGGGCTAAACGGCAGCTTCGGCGGCGACTGGAAATGGCGCGTCGAGGGCGTGGGGGCATGGGACGACCTGTCGATCACGCAGCACGGCCTACTCAACATCGCGCAGCTGATGACCGCGATCAACACGGGCTCGTACAATTTCGTCAATCCGCAGCTGAACAGCCCGGCGCTCCGCGCGACGCTCGCACCCGACAAGACGACGCCGTCCTATTCGTCGATGATCTCGCTCGACGCCTCGATCTCCAAGGAGCTCGTCGATCTTCCGGGCGGCCCGTTGCAGATCGCCGTGGGCGGCCAGGTGCGTCGTGAGAAGCTGACCAACAACAACCAGAACGCCGCGCTCGACACGTACGGCCTGACCACGTCGTCGGCGTTCGGCAAGCACACCGTCTATGCGGCTTATTTCGAGCTCGATGCGCCGATCCTGAAGTCGCTCGATGTCAACGTGTCGGGGCGCTACGACAATTATTCGGAAGGCTTCAGCCACTTCTCGCCGAAGGTCGGGTTCAAGTTCAAGCCGATCCCCGAGTTCGCGATCCGCGGTACCTATTCGCAGGGTTTCCGCGCACCGACCTTCGCCGAATCCGGACCGCGCAGCCAGTTCGCCGGGTTCGTGACCACGACCCCGCCATGCAACTTCCAGCTGCTTCATGGCGGGACGGGCACCACGTCGACCTGCGCGTCGGGCGGCAATCCGTACAACCTGGCCTATTCGCTCGGCCGCGGCGTCGCAGGTAATCCCAACCTGCAACCGGAAACCTCGCGCAGCTTCACCGCGGGTGCGATCTTCGAGCCGGCCAAGTGGTTCTCCATGACGGTCGACTATTACAATGTGAAGAAGTCGAACCTGATCGTCGCCGGTCCGCTGATCGGCCAAGCGGTGACGGCTTATTACAGCGCGACGAACCTGGCCGCTGCAACCGCGGCGGTCGCGGCGGTCGGTCCGGGCTATTCGGTCAACACCACCGACTCGATCGACCCGCTGTTCCCGGCCGCGCTGCCGCGCGTGCTGATCATCAACGTGCCGTTCGTGAACGCCAACTATGCGATCACCAGCGGGATCGACGTCGCGGCGACCGCGAAGTTCCGGTTCGGCGATGCGAAGTTCACCAGCCGGATCGAAGTGACGCACATCTTCAAGTACGACCTGCACACGTCGGCCGGTATCCAGCGCTACGCCGGCACGTTCGGGCCGTACGATCTGTCGTCGGGCAACGGCACTCCCGATTGGCGCGGCAACTGGCAGAACACGCTCGAAGTCGGCGCGTTCTCGCTCAGCGCCACGGCCTATTATGTCGGCAAGATCAAGGAAGTATCGACCGATCAGCAGGCTGCGCCCTATACGACCGCCTGCTCGGCGAACCTGTACAAGCCGACCGGGTCGAACGGCGATCCGTTCTGCTTCGTCAACAGCTTCATCAACGTCGACCTGAACGGGTCGGTCAAGGTCAACGACAAATTCACCTTCTACGTGAACGTCGGCAATATCTTCGACGCCCGCGCACCGGTCGCTCCGGCGGCTTATGCCAGCGCGCCGAACTTCCTGACCAGCTGGCACTATGCCGGTCTCGTCGGCCGCAAGTTCAGCGCCGGGGCGAACTTCAAGTTCTGATCGACCGAACCGGGGGGCGGCAGCCGCCGCCCCCCGGTTTTCGGGCACATAATCAGGGCTCTACCAACAACTAGAGGGCGATATGTCGAAGGACATATCCGCCGCTTTCCGCGCGTGTTTGCCGTGTGTCATTTTGGCTACAGCCGTTTTGAAATCAAATCGCGAACCGCGAAGCCGCCTTTACAGCGCACGCCCTTCGCTCCAATCCCCGCCGCCATGGCTCTTTGGGCGCGGTTCCTGCGTCGCAAAGGCTTGGCAACCGCCCGTTTAGACCGCGAATCAGCGGCGACGGGTTAAGCGAGGGAAACCGCTACGTGACCAAGACTTCGATTTTTTCGCGCTCGCTGCGTGACAGCACTGCGATCCGCGCGCTAACGCTGCTCGGCGCCGGCGCCGTCGCTTCGGCGATGTTTGCGACCCCGGCTCTGGCGCAGGCGTCGACCCCGACCCCGTCGAACACCCAGGCCGACGATCAGACGGCCGCCACGCCGCCAGCCGGCAACGACATCATCATCACGGGCTCGATCTCGCGCAACCCGGCCGCCGCGACGGCATCGCCGGTCGTGACGACGACCGCGGCAGACCTGCAGGACCGCGGCGTCACGACCGTCGCCGACGCGCTGCAGCTGCTGACCGCCAACAACGCCGGCACCGCTCCTCCGAGCTGGTCGTCGTTCGGTTTCGCCACCGGCGCCAGCGCGCCGTCGCTGCGCGGCCTGAACGACGCCTACACGCTTACGCTGTTCAACGGCATGCGCACCGCACCCTATCCGCTGGGTGACGACGGCTATCGCAACTTCGTCGACATCAACACCATCCCGATCTCGGTCGTCGACCGCATCGACGCGCTGCTCGACGGCGCCTCGGCGACGTACGGTTCGGACGCGATCGCGGGCGTGATCAACGTCATCACCAAGCGCCAGGTTACCGGTCTGCACCTCAACGGGTCGGCCGGCATCACGCAACGCGGCGATACCGGCGAGCGCCGCATCTCCGCCACTGCGGGCTATGGCGATCTCGACCGCCAGGGCTTCAACGTTTACGTCAACGGCGAGTATCAGCAGAACGATCCGCTGCTCGTGCGCGATCGCGGCTATCCGTTCAACACCGCCGACCAGAGCCGGATTTGCGGCACCGCCGCGCAGGGCTGCCTGAACAACGGCATCCGCAACGGCATCCAGGCCGACGGCAGCTTCCTTGGCTTCGCATCGACCCGCGTTCCGTTCGTGCGGCCGTATAGCCCGGGCCTCGCCTCGCTCGGCAACTATCAGCTGCTGAGCCCGGCACAGGGCTGCCAGAGCCTTGCTGCCTACACGCTGACCGCGGCCAACAACACTGCGACCATCACACGTACTGGTTTGCCCATCGCGGCAACCACCCCGGCGACGGTTTGCCAGGAGGACCTGGTCAACGAATATCGCGCTTACAATTCGAACATCACGCGCAAGGGCCTGAACGCTCGTGCGACCTTCAAGCTGGGGTCGTTCGGCGAAGCCTATGTGATGGCGAACTATTACAACACCACCACGAAGGGCAACAATGCGGGCCCGCAGGGCTTCACCGGCTCGACGGCGGCTGGCGGCATCGTTTCGACGGTCAGCGCCATCTTCCTGCCGGCCTATGTCTGTTCGGCAGGCACGTCGACGATCGTCGGCGGCAACCTCACCGCGTCGGGTTGTAACGCAGGCAACGGCACGCTGAACCCGAACAACCCGTTCGCGGCGGCGGGCAATCTCGCCCGCCTGGTCGCACTGCCGCAGGTAACGCGCAGCACCAACACCGACACCAAGACCTATCGCCTTAGCGGCGGCATCAACGGGTCGTTCGGTGACGGCTGGAACTTCAACCTGGGCGCGACTGCCTCGGAAGTTCAGCTGCGGACCCAGAACAACGGCTACATCTACCTGCAGGGCCTGATGGATGCGATCGCGAAGGGGACGTACAACTTCGTCGATCAGTCGCAGAACACCGCGGCCCAGATCGCCAGCGTGTTCCCGCAGAACAACAACAAGTCGACCTCGAAGCTGACGCAGATCATGGCGACGGTGGACAAGGATCTGTTCAATCTGCCGGGCGGCGCGCTCAACGTGGCGGTTACCGGCCAGTTCCGTTACGAAGCGATCCACAACCCGAGCGCCAACCCGGCCAATCTCGTCAACCCGAATGCCCGTTATTTCGGCATCAACGCGGTCGGCGTGGACGGCAAGCGCCACGTCTGGTCGGCCGGCTACGAAATCACCGCGCCGATCGTCGACATGCTGAAGGTCAAGGCGGAGGGGTCGTACGACTCTTACTCGACCGGCCAGAGCCGTTTCTCGCCGAAGTTCGAGGCTGAGTTCAAGCCGATCGAGCAGATCAAGATTCGCGGTACCTATGGCAAGGGCTTCCGTATCCCGAGCTTCAGCGAATCGTTTGCGCTGCCCACCACGGGCTATGTCGGTGCGTCGATCAACTGCGCTTCGCCGACCTTCACCGCGTTCTGCGCGGCGCACGCCAGCAACCCAGCTTATTATTCGGGCGGGTACAGCTATGGCCTGACGTCTTCGGGCAATCCGAATCTGAAGCCGGAGAAATCGACCTCGCTGACGGCGGGTATCGTGTTGCAGCCGATCAAGAGCGTCACGTTCACGGTTGACTATTGGTCGACGAAGATCACCAACGTGATCATCGGCGCGACTGTATCGGCGTCCGACATTGCCCAATACTACACCAATAACGGCGTCATCACGACGCCGGGTATCACGGCGGTCAGGGGCATTGCCGATCCGTCGAACCTGGCCGCACTGCCGCTGCTCGGTTTCGCGGTCGGTTCGTACAAGAACGCCGACTCATTCCTTGCCAAGGGCATCGACTTCTCGGCTAGCGCGAAGTTCGATATCACCAACGGCATCCAGTGGAAGACCAACGCCAACGCGTCGTTGCTGATCCGACTGCAACAGACCGATGCTGGTACGGTGTATCGCTACGACGGATCGCTCGGCGCGTGCAACATCACGTCGTGCTCGGGTGCGCCGCGCTGGCGCGCCAGCTGGCAGAACACGCTGAAGTTCGCCGATACGGCGAGCGTCAGCCTGACCGCTTACTACACCAGCGGTTATTCGTCGGTGGCGACGGATTCGGGCGGCGTGTACGGCGATTGCGCCGCCAGTGCGCTGAACGGCCAGCAAGCGATCTACAACAACGGTGATCCGATCCAGTGCCAGGCGAAGTCGGTCTTCAACCTCGACGGCCACTTCGAGTTCACTGTCGGCAAGAAGTTCACCTTCTACGGCGACATCCAGAACATCCTGGACCGCGCGCCGCCGTACGATCCGAACGCAGCCTATGGCCTGTATCAGTTCAACCCGGCATGGGGTGATCGTCTGTTCATCGGTCGTTCGTTCCGCTTCGGCGCACGGGTCGACTTCTAAACCGGCCTGCCGAACCGGCAAAAAATCGGGGCCGTTCCTTCGGGAACGGCCCCTTTTTTGTCTTGAGCCCAACGCCGCCGTGCGGATGAGGCTCTTCAGCTAACGCTCAGGCTCAGCTTGCCGTCGCCCTCATCGACCGCGACCGCTTGCCCGTCCTTGACGTCGCCGCGCAGGATCAGGTCGGCGAGCGGGTCCTGCAGGTAACGCTGCACCGCGCGCTTCAGCGGCCGTGCGCCATAGACCGGATCGTACCCGACACGGCCCAGCCAATCGCGCGCCGCATCGGTCAGGCTGATCGCGATCTTGCGGTCGGCGAGCAGTTTCGCCACCCGCGCGACCTGGATATCGACGATCGGCGCCATTTCGCTTTGGCCGAGCCGGTGGAACAGCACGATCTCGTCGAGCCGGTTGAGAAATTCGGGGCGGAAATGGCCGCGGACGATCTCCATCACTTGCGGCTCGACCGACGCGACATCCTCGCCGTCGCCCAGGCTCGTCAGGAATTGCGAGCCGAGGTTGCTGGTCAGCACGATGATCGTGTTGGTGAAATCGACCGTGCGGCCCTGGCCGTCGGTCAGCCGGCCATCGTCGAGGACTTGCAACAGGATGTTGAAGACATCGCCATGCGCCTTCTCGACCTCATCGAACAGCACGACCTGGTACGGTCGACGGCGAACCGATTCGGTTAGCGTTCCGCCTTCTTCGTAACCTACATAGCCCGGCGGTGCGCCGATCAGCCGCGCGACCGAATGCTTTTCCATGAACTCGCTCATGTCGATGCGAACCATCGCCGACGGATCGTCGAACAGGAATTCGGCGAGCGCCTTGGTCAACTCGGTTTTGCCGACGCCGGTTGGCCCCAAGAACAGGAATGAGCCGAGCGGGCGATTGGGGTCCTGCAACCCCGCGCGCGCGCGGCGCACCGCGGTCGATACCGCGCGCACCGCTTCGGCTTGCCCGATCACGCGCTTACCGAGCGCGTCCTCCATCTGGAGTAACTTCTCGCGCTCGCCCTCCATCATTCGGTCGACCGGGATGCCGGTCCAGCGGCTGACGACGCCCGCGATATCCTCGGCGGTGACTTCTTCGCGCAGCATCGCGCCCTTGGTCGCGCCCGCCGCATCGGCGAGCTGCTTTTCGAGTCCGGGGATCGTCCCGTAAGATAGCTCACCCGCCTTGGCCAAATCGCCCGAGCGTTGCGCCTGGTCGAGCGCGATGCGTGCGGCGTCGAGCTGTTCCTTGAGCTTGGCCTCGGCGCCGATCTTGTCCTTTTCGGCCTGCCAGCGCTGGGTCAGCTCGGCGGACTTCTGTTCGAGATTGGCGAGCTCGCCTTCGAGCGTTTTGAGCCGATCCTTCGACGCCGCGTCGCTTTCCTTCTTCAACGCCTCGCGCTCGATCTTGAGCTGGATGATCCGCCGGTCGAGCGTCTCGATCTCCTCGGGCTTGGACTCAACCTCCATGCGGATGCGGCTGGCGGCCTCGTCCATCAGGTCGATCGCCTTGTCGGGCAGGAAGCGGTCGGTGATATAGCGGTTCGACAGTGTCGCCGCCGCGACCAGCGACGCGTCGGTGATCCGCACGCCGTGGTGGAGTTCGTATTTCTCCTTGAGTCCGCGCAGGATCGACACGGTATCCTCGACCGTCGGCTCGCCGACGAATACCGGCTGGAAGCGCCGCTGCAGCGCGGGGTCCTTCTCGACATATTTGCGATATTCATCGAGCGTGGTCGCGCCGACGCAATGCAGTTCGCCACGCGCGAGTGCTGGCTTGAGCAGGTTGGACGCGTCCATCGCCCCCTCGGTTTTCCCGGCGCCGATCAGCTGGTGCATCTCGTCGATGAACAGGATGATGTCGCCGTCGGCCGCCTTGACCTCGTCGAGCACGCCCTTGAGCCGCTCCTCGAACTCGCCGCGATACTTGGCGCCCGCGATGAGACTCCCCAGGTCGAGCGCCATCAGCCGCCGGTCCTTGAGCGTGTCGGGCACGTCGCCATTGGCGATGCGGATCGCCAGCCCCTCGGCGATCGCGGTCTTGCCGACCCCAGGCTCGCCGATCAGAGCGGGGTTGTTCTTGGTGCGGCGCGCGAGGATCTGGATCGTGCGGCGGATTTCCTCGTCGCGGCCGATGACGGGGTCGAGCTTGCCGTCGCGCGCCACTTGCGTGAGATCGCGGGCGAATTTCTTGAGCGCGTCATAGCGGTCCTCGGCGCCGGCCGTGTCGGCGGTGCGTCCGCCGCGCAGATCGTTGATCGCGGTATTGATGCCCTCGGCCGTCGCGCCGCTCGCCTTGATCGCCTTGCCCGCGGCGGTGTTGAGGCTGAGCGCCAGCGCGACGAGCAGCCGCTCGACCGTAACGTAGCTGTCGCCCGCCTTCGCCGCGATCTGCTCGGCCTGATCGAGCACGCGCACCGCATCGTTGTTGAGCCCCGGCTGCGCCTGCGCGCCCGACCCGCTGACCGCGGCGATCTTGCTCAGCGCAAGATCGGTTTCGCTCGCCGCCTTCTTCGCGTCGCCGCCTGCCTTGGCGATCAATCCAGCGGCAAGCCCCTGCTCGTCCTCGAGCAGCGCCTTCAACAGATGCTCGGGCGCGATCTGCTGGTGGTTCATGCGGATCGCGACGGTCAGCGCGGATTGCAGAAAACCCTTGGCGCGGTCGGTGAATTTTTCGAGGTTCATGCTGGCCCTTGCTATCTAGACTCGAAATGTAGTGTTGTATTTCGGCAACACAAGGGGTTCAGTTAGCGGGGTCATCCTGGTTTATGTTGCGTCTTTTGACCGGGGCTTCCTCACGTCCAGACTGAGTGCCGTCATGATGGCCAGCCATATATGCATGGTTATCATATTCGGGTTCGAGCCCGGCCAGCGCCCGTTGATGTCCTAGTCTATACTGGCCGTGGGCGATTTGGCCGGCTTGATGGACGCCCGCATCCTGCCCCGCGCGCGCGCGCGCGACACCGGCCTGATAGTCGGCCATTGCTGTCATATGGCCCGCGTGGAGCATCGGCACCCCGTTCACCTGCGCGGCAGCGAGTCCGTCGACATAGTCCTGTCGACCGGTACGGTAGGCGGGTTCCTCATGATCCACATCGGCATTACCGGCACGTGCCGCTGCCGCGCCAGCGGCGTACATGCCATGGCCGTGCGCCGCCTCGGCATGGGGAGCGTTGCCCAGTGGCTGCCCGCCGCGCGCCTGATCACGACCCGCCTCGTAGTGCCCGACATCGACCGCGATCTGCCCGGCCAGCGCGGTCATCGTGTGCTGGGCCGCCCACCTCGCGCGCTCCTGCGGCGTCACGTTCGCGAGGAACTGGCCATGCTGAGTTCCCGCGACATGCTGGGTGAGGCGTGCCAGCAGACGCGCCTTGGTCGCGTCGGGATTGGCGGTGTGGCCGACGAAGTCGGATGCGGTGACCCGGAATTCGCCGGCCATCTCGTCGCGCTGGACATGGTTGTCGGGCTGGGGAGCAACGGCGGCGGCGCGCACGGTGTAGCGGTTGGGATCTTCCTGGTTCCCCGGAATCTGCACCACCTGGCCAAGGTTGGCGCCGATCGCCAGGCGATTGCCGCTTTCTTCCCTGACCTCGCGCGCCACCGCCTGATCAGCGTTCTCATGCGGATCGACGTTGCCGCCGTACAGCCCGGGCATGCCGGGCATCGAGCGGGCGTGGAGGTCGGTCCGCTTGTACGGCACGACATAATCGCGCGCCTCCTTGGTGACCGCATATTGCTTGTCAACGCCTTGTCCGTTCGGCGTCAGTACGCGCCGAGCGGGCAGACCGGTTTGTTCGTCACGCATGTTATCGACGAACTGGCCACGCACGTCCATCCAATGCGCGCGTGGGGGCAGCGGCTCGAAGCGGCGCGTGGCCGGATCATAATGGTGGCGCTGCGGCCCGCTTTCGTAGCGATGCAGGTCCTGGCCATGGTCGGGCATCGTTACGCGTCGTTGCTCGCGCTGATTGACGACGTCCCAATACTTCTCGGCATTGTTGTATCCCGCCGGATTATTGTTGCGGCTCAATACGCGATACCGCTTGGTCGCATCGTCGTAGTGATATTGAAAATTGTCCTGACAGGTATACGTGCCCGACAATCCGTCATTGCCCTGATGCGGCGTGAACCGCCGCTGGGTGGGGTCGCGGTTATCGACGAAATGATTTTGGTCCGGCACAGCCACAAGCTGTCGCTGCACTACCCCGTCCGACGTCAACCGCTGTACGGGCGTGCCAGGCACGGCCGCGGCTGGCGGGGACGCCGTCTGCGCGGCGGCGGCGAGGGGTCGGGACGCGGCCCGCGCGCCCATCGTATCGGCCTCGCGCTCCAGCGCCGCGTCGTCGTTGACGGGTACGCCGCCCTTCAATTGCACCGTCGCCCTCACGCGCCCCTGCTTCTGCTGAACGATATGCCATGCCTCGTGCGGCAAGTTATGATCCTGCCCCGGCGCCACGTGGATGTGGCTGCCCTGCGCATAGGCATGCGCGCCCAGCGCGCCGGGCCGTGCCGAATTGCGGTGCACGCGGACATCGTCGAGCGCGATACCCGATAGCGCTTCGACGCCGCGCTTCAGATCATCGGGCAGGCCGGTGCGGTTCGGCCGCTCGGACGGTATAACCGGCAGCGTGGTGCCGATCGAATGCGCGATTGCCGGCACGGCCGAACCGGCTTCCGGGCCCGATACGGTTGGCGCGGAAGCAGCGCTCGGCCGGGCACCGGTCGCCAGTTGCCGGACGGGTCGTGAGAACAAGGTCGCGTTCCCGGTCATTGGACGACGCAACACTTGCCCGGTCGCTGCGGTTCTTCATAGACCTGGTCAAGCGGGACGCCCTCGTTGCGGCTGCGATAGGTGCCGTGCGCGAGCGCCTTGACCTTGGCGAAGGTATGGGAGGTCTGATCGACGCCGCGCCGGTGGAATTCGTAATAGAGTTCGGACGACACCGAATCGAGCTCGCGATGGGGATGCCCCATCGCCCGGCTCGCGCGGTCCTTGACGAGCGCCTTGATGTCGTCGCCGACCGCATCGTCGTCATCGACGCCGTCGTGCAGGCTCTCCGCCAGGCCATAGCGGTGCTTGCTTTGCCGCCCGATCTCCTTGTCCTGTTCGGCGATCGTCTGACCGGGATCGACCACCGCGGTCAGCGCCGGGTCGCGGTCGCCGCCGGCATTGGCGTTATACCGGCGATCGGCGCTGACATGGATCAGCTCGTGGAGCAGATGCGACTGGCGGGTCAGCGGCTCGGTCAGCTGCTGAGGATCCAGATTGACCTCGTGCTGGGTACGGTCGTTCTGATTGACGCGCGCGGCGTGCGCTTTTTCCGGGTCGTCGCCGGACTGGAAATCGACGCCATTCAACCCGATCGCCTCGCCGACGATGTTGCGGAGCAAAGGGTCCTGCGTCGTGTGATGGACATCCGCGAGCGCGGCGCGTTCCTCGTCGAGCACGCATTGCACGACCGGGGCGGATGCCGTCCGCGCTGCCGGGACCGTGGCCATTAGGGTTGTGCCGATCGAATGCGCGATTCTCGGCATGACCGCTCGTCCGGTCGAGGCCGTCGCTGCCGAGGGGCTGGCACGCGTCATGGCCGCGCTCGTCGTCAGCCGCTGAACGGGTCGAGAGAACAAGGGCCGCGCTCCTCCGATACACGATCTCGAAAGGGAGGGTGACACGTCGCGGCCGGCATGGGAAGGAGGCCGCCGCGCCGACATGTTCCCCGATGGGACCGGCGGCAATACCGGGAGGAGGCACGCGTGCGGATCGTCAAACGGATATCGGTCGGCCTGGTCGCGCTGATCGTGCTCGCCGCAATCTTCCTCGCCACGTGGGAGCCGCTGACCGCCGTCCGCGCCGAGGGGCCGCCGACGCACGATTACGATACGACGATCGCACGCGACAAGTTCGGCGTGCCGCATATCTACGGCAAGACCGATCCCGACGTCGCGTACGGCATCGCCTATGCCCATGCCGAGGACGATTTCTCGACGTTGCAGGATGTGCTGGCGATGACTCGCGGGCGGCTCGGCGCGATCGACGGGGCGAAGGGGGCAGAGGCCGATTTCGCGCTGCACTTCATCGACGCGCGCGCGACGGTCGACCGCGATTACATGAAGCAGCCCGCCGATGTCCGTGCGTTGCTCGACGGTTATGCGGCGGGGCTCAACAAGTACGCCGAGCGCCACCCGGACGAGGTGCGGCTGAGCCGGCTGTTCCCGGTCGATGGGCGCGACGTGGCGACCGGTTTCGTGATGCGCTCGCCGTTCTTCTTCGGGCTCGACGGGACGCTCGCGGCGCTGGTCGGCGACAAGCCGCTGCCGCCCGAAAGAGCGCCGCCCGAAAACGATCCGCCCGCTGTCGCGCCGACCGTTACCGCCGGCGATGCCGAGCGCCCGAACGGGTCGAACGCGTTCGTCGTCGCGCCCAAGCGGACGCCCGATAATGCCACGCGGATGGTGTCGAACTCGCACCAGCCGTGGAGCGGCGCGGTCGCGTGGTACGAGCTCGTCGTCCATTCGCAGACCGGCTGGAACTTCGCCGGCGCGACCTTCCCCGGCGCGCCTTATCCGTTGCTCGGGCATAACGACACGCTCGGCTGGACCAACACCGTCAACCGCCCCGACCTGATCGACGTCTACAAGCTCAA
>NZ_JAQGKZ010000033.1 GCF_028289855.1 Sphingomonas bacterium
CGAGACCACCGCTGCCGTTGCCAATCGCGAGGTGAAGAAGGGCGATGTCCTCGCCGTCGCCCGTGTCGCCGGCATCATGGCCGCGAAGAAGACGGCCGATTTGATCCCGCTGTGCCATCCGCTGCCGATCGCCGCCGTCTCGATCGATCTGGTGCTGGAGGACGCTGCGATCCGCTGCACCGCGACCGTTTCCACCACCTACTCCACCGGTATCGAGATGGAGGCGATGACCGCCGTCTCGGTCGCGTTGCTGACGATCTACGACATGGCCAAGGCGCTCGATCGCGGCATGACGATCGGCGGGGTGCGCCTGCTCGCCAAATCGGGTGGGCGATCCGGCGATTGGCGGGCGGCATGACGTTGCTGGCGGTGGCCGAAGCGCAGGCGCGCATCCTCGCGCTCGCCCGGCCGCTACCCGAGGAAACCGTCCCGCTCCTCGCTGCCGCCGGCCGCTTCGCCGCGCGGGAGGTGACGGCGCTGCGCACGCAGCCTGCCGCCGATCTTTCGGCGATGGACGGCTATGCGATCCGCTTCGCCGACCTGCCGGGGCCGTGGCGCGTGGTCGGCGAAAGTGCGGCAGGGCGCGCCTTTGCGGGATCGGTCGGCGCCGGAGAGGCGGCGCGGATCTTTACCGGCGCGGCGATGCCCGAGGGGGCGGACACCGTGCTCGTTCAGGAGGAAGCGAGCCGCGAAGGCGACCACATGACGCTTACCGGTGAAGGCCCGCCGGGGCTCGGGCGCAATGTGCGGCGCAAGGGACTCGATTTCTCGACCGGCGACACGCTGATCGCGCGCGGTACGCGAATGAGTCCGGCGCGCATCGCACTAGCGGCGACCGGCTGCCATGGGACGGTCGCGGTCAACCGCCGGGTGCGCGTCGCGGTCATGGCGACCGGCGACGAACTGATCGCGCCTGGCAGCAATTCGACCGATCCGCTCGCGCTGCCCGAGGGCAATAGCGCGATGCTGGCCGCGATGCTCGCCGACCTGCCGGTCGACGTGACCATGCTCGGCATCATCCCCGACCGGCTCGACACGCTGACCGCCGCGTTCGCCGGCGCGCGGGCCGACATCATCGTCACCACCGGCGGCGCGTCGGTCGGTGACCACGACCTCGTCCGCCCCGCGCTCGAGGCGGCGGGCGGGGCGATCGATTTCTGGCGGATCGCGCTGCGGCCGGGCAAGCCGATGCTCGCCGGGCGGCTCGGCGAGGCGGTCGTGCTCGGGCTGCCGGGCAATCCGGTGTCGGCGTTCGTCACCGCGACTTTGTTCCTGCGCCCCTTGATCGCCGCGATGGCCAGTGCCGCCGATCCCCTCCCCAGGCGCCTGACCGCGACGCTCGGCGAGCCGCTTCCCGCCAACGACCATCGCGAGGATTATCTGCGCGCCACGATCGCCGATGGCCGCGCCTTCGTCGCCGCGATTCAGGACAGTTCGATGCTGGCGACGCTGGCGCGGGCCGACTGCCTGATCATCCGCGAACCCCATGCCGCGGCGGCGCAAAAGGGCGAGCAAGTGGAGATCGTTACGCTCGCTTGACTTCAGGCATTATGTTCCATATTGGTTCCGCGTCTGTTCTGGACGGAGGAACATCATGCTCACGAAGAAGCAGCACGAACTCATCTGCTTCATCAACGATCGGCTCGCCGAAACCGGGGTGTCGCCATCGTTCGAGGAAATGAAGGACGCGCTCGACCTCAAGTCGAAATCGGGGGTGCACCGCCTGATCTCGGCGCTCGAGGAACGCCAGTTCCTGCGCCGCCTGCCCAATCGCGCACGCGCGCTGGAGGTGCTCAAGGTGCCCGAACGCGCCGAAAAGCGCGGTGCGGTGCCCAAGCCGAACAATTTCCGCCCCTTGCCCGAACCCGCCAACGACGTGATCGAGATCCCGTTGCACGGCCGCATCGCCGCCGGCGTTCCGATCGAGGCGTTCGAGAGCTCGGCGATGCTGGCGGTGCCCGCCGCGCTGCTCGGCAATGGCGAGCATTACGCGCTTGAGGTGTCGGGCGATTCGATGGTCGAGGCCGGTATTCTCGACGGCGATTACGCGCTGATCCGCCGCACCGACGTGGCGCGCGACGGGGAGATCGTCGTGGCGCTGATCGAGGAAAATGAGGCGACGCTCAAATATTTCCGCCGCGAAGGCGCGATGGTCCGGCTCGACCCGGCCAACCGCGCCTACGACCCGCAGCGGTATCGCCCGGCGCAGGTGCGCGTGCAGGGCCGGCTGGCCGGGCTATTGCGGCGTTACGATTGAGATTGCGCGGGCGCGGTCTTACCCTTCGACCGCGCCCAGCAATTGATCGAGAAGCGCGAGTCCGTGAACGCGCCCGATGGGCAGATCGTCGGCCGGACTTCATGCGGTACCCACGATGGAAACGCCACGAGCCGATTCTGAGCAGGCTCGACGTCGGCAAACACCGATTTCGACGCCAGCGAGAACAGCCGCAGCGCGCCACCGGTGAACGCCTTGGGCTCGACGTGAAAATAATAGACCATGCTGACCAACCGCGTCCCCCGGCCCTCGCGCGGGCCCATCTTGGTATCGATATGCGTGCGGTAGAAATCGCCGTCATTGTTCGCGACGAGCTCGAGTTCGAACCGCGACACGGGGAACGGCTTTATGCCCAGCTCGGCGAGCAGTCCGGGCAACAGCGCGGTCACATATCCCTCGATCCGGTCGCGCCACGCATCGAGCATGCGCCGCGGCAACGTGCGCGACGAGCGATAGTCGGGCGTCAATCCGGCCTGGCCGAGCTTCGACAAGCCGAAATCCACTTCGTGCGCGAGCGTAAAGTCGAGCAAATCGGCTAGGTCGCCGGTCCGCAACACGCCGTCGCGGACCGCGTACGGGGACACGCGTTCAAGCGGGTTGATCGGAGCGTTCATGGTCCCTTGTCGCCAATCGGGCGGCGATACGCCAGCCCCGGATCGGCGCCAAATTTCGTCGGCGCGCGCATCATCCACGGGTGCTGGTCGCCGGGCGCCCGCACGGTGACGATCCGCCCGCTCGACAGCGCGATCGCCACACCGCCGGTCTTGCGCAGCGTCGGGGCATCGAGCTTGAGCCAGCGCGGCGTGCAAGTGCGTGGCAAGCGGCGATCGCTGACGACGATATCGGCGCTGCGGCACGCCGCGCTCAGTTGCTCGATCGGCAGTTGATAAAGACTCCGCGTCGCCAGGACGCGAAAGCCGCGGCCACCTGAGTTGATCACCGCCAGGCAAGCGTCGCGGCTGCACTGCGCGAACGGTTGCTCGGACAGCAGCAAGGCTTCGCCATCGACCCCGGCATTTTCCGCCATCGTGTCGCGGGCATAGTCGCCGGCCTTGTCGCGCAACATCGCAATGCCGCCGCCGGGCGTGCGCACGGCGAGATGCTGGCCGTCGCCCGATACGAGCAAGTCCGGCGCAGGAGTCGCCAGCGCCCAGACCGCCCCGGCCGCAAACGGCACGATCCCGGCCAACCGCACGCGCGTCCGCCACAGTGCGAACCACAATCCGCCCGCGATCATCAGTCCGTACGCGCCGCCCGGCATAGCCGGGAGCATCGCCAGCGATCCGGGCGCGCCCGACGCGGTATGGGCGATCCACAGCAACAGCGCGAGCGCCTTGCCCGTCATCCACCAGAATGGCGCGCCAAGCCCGATGGCGTCGAACGCCAGCGCCAGCGCCTCTGCCGGCATGATGACGAAGGTCGTCAGCGGGATCGCGACGATATTGGCGAACGCGCCGTACAGCCCGCTCTTGTGGAAATGATACAGCGCGATCGGTGCCAGCGCGGCCTCGACGACGAGCCCCGTGAGCAGCAACGATCCCAATTCGCGCGCCACCTTGCGCCGCCACGCCTCGTCGCGCTTGAGAAACCAGCCGCGCACCGTCGGCTGCTCGTGCAACGCCACGATCGCCGCGACCGCCGCGAACGACAATTGGAAGCTCGGCCCCATCAGCGCTTCGGGCCACAGCAGCATGACGATAAATGCCCCCGCCGCGACCAGTCGCAGCGTGATCGCCTCGCGCCCCATCGACAGCGCGATCAGCACCAGCAAAGCGGCGACGCATGATCGCATCGTCGGCACTTGGTTACCCGTCAGCATGGTGTAGCCGATCGCCGCCAAGGCGCCGACCCCGGCTGCGACCACCGGCACGCGCACGCGCAAAGCAACCGACGGGAAGAAGGCGAGCAGCCGCGTGACCAGCAGGATCGTCATCGCGACCGCCGCGGTGATGTGCAGCCCGCTGACCGAGAGCAAATGCGCCAGCCCCGAGCGCCGCATCGCGTCCGAATCCTCCTGGCTGATCGCGCCTTCATCGCCCGCCGCCAGCGCCGCCGCAATTCCGCCCGCGCTGCCGGGCAACTGCAACTCGATATGCGCGGCGAGGCGCGCGCGAAGCCCGTTCGATGCCGCGCCCGGCGTCAGCACCGTTACCGGCGCAATTCCCTTCCCCGTCGCACCGAGCCGGTCGAACCATGCGACCCGGCGGAAGTCGTAGGCACCAGGGACCGTCGCCTCGTTGGGCGGCATCAGCCGGGCCTGGAGCTTGATCGTTGCGCCGAGGCCGAGATTGGCGGGCATGTCGGCTTGCGCGAGGTTGACGCGGATGTGCGGCGGTAGGGTGATGGGCGGCCTTTGCTCGCCGCCCCTCCCACATTCCACGCCTCCCCGGCGCAGGCCGGGGCCCAGTTGCGAGCGGCTGGTTGGCGGACGCTCAGCGTCGTAACATCCTCCGTCCCGACTGGGGCCCGGCCTGCGCCGGGGAAGCGTTGAAGGTGAGGCGTCAGGCTCGACCGACAACGGCGCCAACCGCAGCCGCACCAACTCTCGCGCCGGCAACGGTTCGACCCCCTCGACCCGCGCGGTCATCGTCACGATCGCGGGTCGCGCCAATACCGGCGCGGCAACGTCGCTCGCGCGCCACCACGCGAGCCCAATCCCCAGCGCCGCCGCCGCCGCACCGATTGCCAGCGCTCGCCCTGCCCTCCCGTGCCGGCCAATCGCGACTGCCGCGAGCGCGACCGCCGCAAGGCCGCACATAGCCGCGATCCACTGCGCCGGGTCGGGCAACACGAACCACGCAACGATCCCCGACCCTAACGCTACCGGCAGCCACAACGGCAATTGGTCGCGCTCGGCCTCCAGCCAGATCTCGAATGCATCGCGCGCACGCCTGACCGACGCGGCCTGCGTTTGAAGCCGCGAAACCAGCGTGCTAGGGGCCCCCTCGGCGGTCGTCGCCATCGTAACTCCAGCTTGGGAGCACGCGCGGTTGAGCGCAAGTTCTGATCCCGGATCGCCCGCCGGCGCATCCGACACGCCCGTCGTCACCCGGTTCGCGCCCTCGCCGACCGGCTATCTGCACATCGGCGGCGCGCGCACTGCGTTGTTCAACCTGTTGTTTGCGCGCCATCATGGCGGCAAATTCCTGCTGCGGATCGAGGATACCGACCGCGCGCGCTCGACCCAACCGGCGATCGACGCGATCCTCGACGGGATGCGCTGGCTCGGGCTCGATTGGGACGGTGGCGAGATCTATCAATTCGCGCGCGCCGGCCGCCATGCCGCGGTCGCGATGGAGATGGTCGAAAAGGGCGCGGCATACCGCTGCTATCTGACTCAGGACGAACTCGCCCGGATGCGGGCCGAGGCCGAGGCCGCAAAGAAGCCGTTGCGCATCCGCTCGCCGTGGCGCGACAAATTGGCGAACGAACCCGACGCCCCACACGTCATCCGCCTCAAGGCACCGACCGAGGGCGCGACGACGATCGAAGACCGCGTTCAGGGATCGGTCACCGTCCAGAACGCCGAGATCGACGACCTCGTCCTGCTGCGGTCGGACGGCACGCCGACCTATATGCTCGCGGTGGTGGTCGACGATCACGACATGGGCGTGACTCACGTCATCCGCGGCGACGATCATCTCAACAACGCCTTCCGCCAATTGCCGATCTACCGCGCGATGGGCTGGGCGGAGCCGGTCTACGCGCACATCCCGCTGATCCATGGGTCGGACGGCGCGAAACTGTCGAAACGCCACGGCGCGCTCGGGGTCGATGCCTATCGCGACGAACTCGGCCTGTTGCCCGAAGCGGTCGATAATTACCTTCTCCGGCTCGGCTGGGGTCATGGCGACGACGAGATCATCAGCCGCGAGCAGGCAATCGAATGGTTCGACCTTGCGGGCGTCGGCAAATCGCCAAGCCGGTTCGATCTGAAGAAACTGGAGAACCTCAACGGGCATTATATTCGCGAAGCCGACGATGGCCGGCTGGCCGATCTGGTGGCCGCCTGGCTACCCTTCAAATTGGACGCTACGCAGCACGATTTGTTGCGCCGCACCATGCCATTTCTCAAACCGCGCGCCGCAAATCTGATCGACTTGGCGGAGGGAAGCACGTTTTTGTTCGCGACGCGCCCACTTCCAATCGACGCAGATGCAGCACCCTTGCTCGACGGCGACGCACCCGCCCTTCTTGCCGGCGTTCACGCCGCGCTTGACGCCACCGACGGCTGGGATACGGAGGCTCTCGAACAAGCGGTTCGGCACGTCGCCGAGGACGCCGGGGTGAAACTGGGCCAGGTCGCGCAGCCGTTGCGGGCGGCGCTGACGGGTAAGCGTACCTCGCCCGGCATCTTCGACGTGCTCGTCGCGCTGGGCCGTACGGAAAGCCTGGGTCGCATCGCCGACCGCATGGCAGCGTAGAATTCGAAGGGAAGTTACGATGACCGACACGTCCAGCATCAAGCTCGGCAACCACGATTACACTGTCCTGTCGGGCACCGTCGGGCCCGAGGTCATCGACATCCGCAAGCTCTATGCCGACACCGGCATGTTCACGTACGACCCCGGCTTCACCTCGACCGCCAGTTGCGAAAGCGCGCTGACCTATATCGACGGCGATGAGGGCGTGCTGCTCCACCGCGGCTATCCGATCGGCCAGCTCGCCGAGGAATCGAGCTTCATGGAGGTCAGCTACCTGCTGTTGAACGGCGAACTGCCGTCGAAACAGGAACTCGCCAGCTTCTCGCACACGATCAGCCGCCACACGATGCTGCACGAACAGCTCGCGACCTTTTACCGCGGGTTCCGGCGTGACGCGCACCCGATGGCGATCATGTGCGGCGTGGTCGGCGCGCTCAGCGCTTTCTATCACGATTCGACCGAGATCCACGATCCGCGCCAGCGGATGATCGCGTCGCACCGCTTGATCGCCAAGATGCCGACGATCGCGGCGATGGCGTACAAATACAGCGTCGGGCAACCGTTCCTCTACCCCGACAACAGCCTGTCCTACACCGGCAATTTCCTGCGCATGACGTTTGGCGTGCCGGCCGAGCCGTACGAAGTGAACCCGGTGGTGGAAAAGGCGCTCGACCGCATCTTCATCCTCCACGCCGACCACGAACAGAACGCCTCGACCTCGACCGTGCGCCTCGCCGGATCGTCGGGCGCCAACCCGTTCGCGTGCATCGCGGCGGGGATCGCCTGCCTGTGGGGTCCCGCGCATGGCGGCGCCAACGAAGCCGCGCTCAACATGCTGCGCGAGATCGGCACGGTCGACCGCATTCCAGAGTTCATCGCCCGCGCCAAGGACAAGAACGACCCGTTCCGCCTGATGGGCTTCGGCCACCGCGTGTACAAGAATTACGATCCGCGCGCGACCGTGATGCAGAAGACCGTGCGCGAGGTGTTCGACGCGATGAAGGTCAGCGACCCGGTGTTCGACGTCGCACTGAAGCTCGAGGAAATGGCGCTCAACGACCCCTATTTTATCGACAAGAAACTGTTCCCCAACGTCGATTTCTACTCGGGCGTGATCCTGTCGGCGATCGGTTTCCCGACGACGATGTTTACCGCGTTGTTCGCGCTCGCCCGCACCGTCGGCTGGGTCGCGCAATGGAACGAGATGATCAGCGACCCCGCGCAGAAGATTGGCCGACCGCGCCAGCTTTACACCGGCCCGGTGCAGCGCGATTATGTCGCGGTGGAGAAACGCTGATGAACATCGTCAAGACCGCTTTGCTGATCGTCGGATTTCTCGCCGTCCTGATGGGACTGTTATGGATCGGACAGGGCTTGGGCGTCGTGCATTGGCCGGCGTCGAGCTTCATGCTCGACCAGCGTCCATGGGCACTACGCGGCGCCTTGCTCGCGGTGGTCGGCGTGGCGCTGATCATCTTCGCGCGGCGGCGCTGATCATGCTTGCGATGTAGGATTTCACGTGAGAGCGTTGTTCGCGCTCTTTCTCATCGTCGCATAAGCAGTTCGATCGTCCGACCACTGGTGTCGCGGCGAGGTAACAATCGATCGCTCGGCATTGCTTTTATTGCGCCGTTTACGGGAAATGTGGGAAGCTAAGCGCCCCTCTCCGGCAAGCTCAGCATGAACCTGGCGCCCTCGCCCGGTGCCGAATCGACGCTCAGGTCACCGCCCATCGCGCGCGCCAGGCGGCGGGCGATGTAGAGGCCCAAGCCGCTGCCCCCCGGTTCGGTCGGATCGACTCGTTCGAACTTGTCGAAGATGCGGGCCTGATCCTCGGGGGCGATGCCCTTTCCCTGATCGGCGACGATGATCACCGACGCCCCCCGGTCGCGGTGCGTGCGCACCCACACCATCCCGCCGTCGGGCGAATAACGCACCGCATTGCCGACCAGATTGACCAGGATTTGCAGCACGCGCTTGAACTCACCGGTTGCGGGCGCGGTATCCAGGTCTTGCGGCTTGTCGATGCGGACCCCGCGCTCGGCGGCGCGTACGCTGAGCAAGCCGGCGGCGCGGCGGCCGACATCGGCCAGGTCGATCGGATCGGCGGCGACCGCGAAGCCGGGCCGCTCGATCGCCTGGAGATCGACCAGATCGTCGACCAGTGCCATCAAATGCCGCCCCGCGCCGGCGATGTCGGCGGCATAGTCGATATAATCCTGGCGGATCGGCCCATCGGTCTGGGCGTTGATGCTGTCGGCGTTGGCGATGATCCGGCTGAGCGGCAGCCGCAGCGCGCGGTCGAGCCGCGCACCGAATGCTTCGGTCAGCGCCTCGCCATCGGGTTCGGCCGTAACGGGTGACACCGGCGCAGCCCGTGCCGCGCCGATATAGCCGGCGAATTTGCCGCCCGTATCGAGCCGGGGTCGCGCCGACAGCATTACGGTCGCGCCGGTCGAGCGGATCGTCGCGGGCTGATCGTCGAACGGGCCATGCGCCAGCAGCACCGCAAACATCGGCATCGCGCCGTGCTCGTCGGGTTTCGGCGTCATCAGCGAGTCGAGCGGCTGGCCGAGCAGGCCGGTGGGCTCGATGCCTTGCCGCGCGGCTTCGACCCCGATCGCGGTGAGGTGGAGCGTCGCGTCGGTTTCCCATGACCAATCGGCGCCCTGCAGCAGCAAATCGCGGTCGCGCCGCGCGGTGTCGGCGGGCGGGGTCCACGATGCCCGCACGCGCCAGCCACTGATCGCGAGGCGCACGCCGGTATCGGCCGGCGTGGCGACGACCCACAATTCGATTTCGTCCGGCCCGTCGGCGGCGAAAACATGGCGCGACACCGGGATGCCAAGCCGCTGCGCCAGCCGCGCCAGCACCGCGACCTGCGGCACCGCGAACGGCTGGCCGACTTGACCGCCCGCGCGCGCGTTGAGCTCGTCGAGGGCACGATCCGCCTCGACCAGCCGACCGTCGCCATCGACCAGACCATGTACCGGGTTGTCGCTCATCGCGCAGCCAATGCGGCAATCGCGGCACGAAAGTCATGGGGAAGCGCCAGCGGCGCCAGCGCAGCGCGCGCCTCGACGGGGCTGACCGCCGCGATCGCGTCGAGTTGGTCGGCGAACGCCTCGACATCATTGCTCAGCGCGAGCCCGATCCGGGCGATCGTCGCGCGATCGAGATCGGCCGCGCGCAGCGCCAGCCATAGCGGATCGCCGCCACCGACCACGACCTGCCGCGCGACCGCGAAATCGAGGCGGAGCGCCAGCGCCAGCAGCGCGACGAACAGCGCCACGTTGCGGTCGCCCAAAGCATGCGTCAGCAGCGCGGCCAGTTCGTCGGGTTGCGCGTCGATCGCGGTGGCGAGGCGCATCGCCGCGCCTTCCACCCGGTCGCTCTCGTCATGCGCGCCGAGCGCGCGGAGCGCGGCATCGGCCAACGCGCGGTCGGCGTCGGCGCCGGCCAGCTGCTCGTGGATTGCGGCGGCAACCCACCAGGTCAGGCGGTGGTGCAATTCGGCGGGTAGTTCGGTGTGGGTCAAGCGGCCCGTGTCGAGTAGCCCGCGCCGCCGCGCCGCCGCCGCCATCAGCGCCCGGGCGGCGCCGGCAACATGGCTATCGGCACTCGCCGTCAACCGCGCGAGCAGGCTGGCCGCCCCCGTTTCATCGGGCGTTGCGGCAGGCAACGTATCGGCGAGTAAATCCTGCCGCGTTCGCGCGATCAGTTCGCGCATCAGATCGGGATCGCGCAACAGGCCCGCGGCGGCCAGCCGGTCGTACACCGGATCGCCCTCGCTCAACCACCGCGCGCGGTCGCCGTCCCCCGCTGCGGTCAACGACCGCGCGACCTGGCGCCGCAAATCGCCCTCGACCACCGCGACCATTGCCGTCAGCGTGCCCGCCAGCACCGCCCGCGTGCGCTCGTCGAGCCGGGCGTCGTCGGGCATGTAAAAATCGTCGATCGTTTGGGCCAATCCGCGATCGGCGCGACCCAGCGAAGCCGCCGCGCGCGCGAGCAGCTGACTGGCGCTGCGGCGAGCGCCGTCGTCAATGTCGCCTCGGTCGATCGACATGGGCGGGATATAGCGACACCGTCGTTAAATTGCGGTTAGCCCTACGCATCAGCCAGCAATGCGGGTCCGCAGCCTTTCGATCGCATGTGCGAGCGTTGCGACCGCGTAGGCCGCCGCCACCGCTAGTCCGATCTGTGGCTGTCGCGCAATCGCCGCGGGCAACAGAATGAGGAGGTAGGCGGGGGGCGTCGCCCACCACAAATGCCGCTGCACCGAACCCGCCGCCCGCTCGGCCAGCGCACCAGCCACTATAACGGCCAGCGCGAGTAGCGGCGCGACCGCAGTGCCGGCGTCGAGCCCCGCCTGATGCCCGAACAGGATCGTCGCCAGCACGACACTCGCCGGCCCCAGCCACTTCACCGCGACGATCAGCCGCCGTTCGTCGCGCAGCCACGCCAGCACGTCGGTCAGCGCGAACAAGGCGAGCGCGACGACCACAGCCGCCAGACCGGATGCCGCCCAACCCATGAACAATACGGCCAGCCCGCCCAGGCTCGCCGCGACACCGACGGCCGCCAGCATGACCGCTGGCACACCGCGCGCGACGAGCGGCGGCAATGCCACACGCGCGAGCGGTGCGATCAGGAAGCGGTCGACCCAATTCGGGCGCGCGCCGAGCGCCGCGACCAAGGTCGCCCTGCCCTTCGCCGCCAGCGCGCGCGAATCGCGCTGGATGCCGTGCCCGTCGCGCACCGCGGCGTCGGGCAGCGCGACGCGTTCGGCGCCGCGCTGCGCCACCACGCGGAGCAACGACGAGGCGAAATCGTAATCGCTCGGCAATTTCGCGACCTCGGCGATGCGTTGCGGGTCGATCGTCGCGACGCCCGCCCATACCACGCCCGGCTCGATCCGCTCGAGCTCGTCGCCTTCGCCTGCGACCAGCAACGTGTCGTGATCGCGATCGCGCATCGCCTCGACGACGCCGCTGGTCGTGACGAGACCGTCGGCGAACCATACGACGCGCGCCAGCGGGTGCAGCTTGGCGATCGCCTCGCTGGGGTTGCGCACCGAATCGACGGCGACGCCGCGCCGCGACAATCGGTTGATCGCCCCGAGCAATTCGGGGGTCAGCCGCGACACGACGACGACAATCTGCGACGCCCCGGCCGCGATCAGCAGCCGCGCCTGAAACTCGATCAGCGTGACGCCGCCGATCGGCAACGTCGCCGCGAGCGTATCGTGGCGATCGGAAGCATCGGCAGTCGCGAACAGAAGCCCCGCAAGCATGCGCGGGCTGTTACGGGGAGTTTCGGCGTAACGCCAGTATTACAGGCGCGCGACCGCGCGGCGCAGCTTGCGCAGCATCTCCGCATCGTGCGGCACCGCCGCCGCTTCGGACGCCAGCGCCATCAGGCGGATCGCGCCGAAACTAGCCGCCAAACCCTTCAACCGTGCCGTGCCGAGCGCCCAGCCGGCATCATCGGTTGCGGCCTCGATCGTCGCGATCGCGCGCTCGGCGCTATCGACAAACGCCATGCGCAACTCCGCGATCAGCGCTGGTTCGTCACCGACGGCTGCCGCCAGGGTCGCGTCGATTGCTCCGGGATCATAGGCCATGAGCGTGTCATAACCGCCACGCCTTTAACGGATCGTTGCGTAATCGCTTTGATCTGCACCATTTCATGGTAAACAAAGCGTCATGAGCGGGGGTTCAACAATCGTCGATCTGCGCATGAGCGATGTCGAATTCGACACCTCGCCGGTCGCAGAGCATGTGGATTTCGATGCCACAGTACCGGCCGAAGACGCCGAAGAGCCGCTCTATCTCGACCAGTATGAATCGCCGCCAAGCGTTTGGGGCAAGGTGTTCGGCGCGGTCGCCTTCCTGCTCGCGGCGGCGTGGATCGGGTTCATCATTTGGTATGCCGGCCCCTCGGTACTCGCCAATCCGCAACCGATGGTGCTCGCGCAATTCGCCGCCGCGCTCGCTGCGCCGCCGGCCTGGATCGGCGTATTGTGGCTGATCGCGCTGCGGTCGAGCAAGGCGGAGGCGCAACGTTTCAACGCCACCGCGCGGTCGATGCGTGCGGAGGCCGATCACCTCCAGACCGTCATCGCCGCGATGGCCAACACGATCGAAGCCAACCGGCTAATGCTCGGCGACCAGATCACCTCGATGATGGCGGCGGCGAGCGGCATGGCCGAGCAGATCACGCAGGCCGGACAACAAGCCGCCGGGCTCGACGCGGCGGCGCGCACCGCGGAGGACAAGCTCAACGTCCTGCTCGCGACCCTGCCCCGGGCGCATGCCGAGACCGAGGCGCTGGGCGCGAAAATCGAAGCGACCGGGCTGACCGCCAGCGAACGTGCCGCGTCGCTCGATGCGCAACTCGTCGCGCTCGGCGAACGCGGGAAAGAGGCGGACGCGATCACCAGCGGTGCCGCCGAACGCCTCGCCGCCAATATCGCGCGGATGGAGGCGACCAGCGAGACCGCCGGTGCGCGGCTCGAAAGCGTCACCGCGACGATGTCCGAAACGGTCGACGGCTTGCTCGATCGCACCGCCAGCGCGGTCGATGAGGCGCGCAAGGGCATCACCGCGCAGGGCGACGCGATGGCGGCGATGCTGTCGGCCAATCAGGCGTCGCTCGACCGCACCGCGACCGACAGCACGACCGCTCTGGCCGAACGGATCGCTGCGATCGAAGCGGTGGTGAACCATGTCGGCGAGGTGCTGGGCAATGGGCAGGCGCAAGTCGACGCCATCGCGCGCTCGATCGAGGATTCGAGCGGCGCGGCGCAGCGCTTCGCGGGCGAAGCCGCGCCGCAATTGCTCGAAAGCCTGATGCGGATTCGGGACACCGCCAACGCCGCTGCGGATCACGCCCGCGAGGCGATCGGGCGGATCGTTCCCGAAGCCGGGAGCGCAATCGAGGCGGCGGGCAAGGAAGCTTTGGAGAAAAGCCTCGCCGCCATCGCCGACGCGCAAACCGCGGCGGCCACGTCCGCGACGGAGGCATCGGACAAGCTCAACAAGCAGATGGTCGCGATCGCCGATGCGTCGGGGCATATCGAAGCGCGACTCGCCGACACAAGCGAGGCGGACGGGTTTGCGCGGCGCGTGTCGACGCTGATCGAATCGCTCAATTCGGCCGCGATCGATTTGGCTGCGATCTACGCCAGCGACGTGCCCGACACATCATGGGCCGCGTATCTCAAGGGCGACCGCGGCGCATTCACCCGCCGGGCGGTCAAGCTGCTCGACACCGGCGACATGCGCGCGATCGCGCAAGCGTATGAGAATGACGAAACGCTTCGAGATCAGATCAACCGCTACATCCACGATTTCGAAGCGATGCTGCGCGCGGTGCTGGCGCAACGCGATAGCGCGCCGATCGGCGTGACATTGCTGTCGTCGGACATGGGCAAGCTCTACGTCGCGCTAGCCCAGGCGATCGAACGGCTGCGCGCCTAGTCCAGCCGCCCGAACAGGTCGAGCATCTTCGGGGTGACCCAGCCGAACTCGTAATTCGCCACGAACAACGCCCACAATATCGTCGCGACGATCGTCACGCGGATCGCGATGCGGCGGGCGTCGAAGACATGCGGCGCGCTCTCAGCCTGGCCGGGAACATACTCGCCCTCCGCCTCGTGCGTCGTGCGGACGCCGAACGGCAGGACGAGAAACACCGAGAACGACCAGAAAAGAAAGTAGATCGCGACCAACGAGGTCCAGCGCATCGCGTCAGGCCTCGATGATCAGTACGTCGACGACGGGCTTCTTGCCGGTCCATTTGGTCGCGACACGGCGCACCGCGAGGCGCAGCGATTCGCGCAGCGCGTTCAAATCGCCCTTGTGCTTGCGCACCGCTTCCGCCGCTGCGTCGCATGCTTCGTCGAGGAAGCCTTCCTTGTCTTCTTCGACCGGCACGCCCTGAAGGCGGACTTCGGGGGTGCCGACCAGGCGATAATTGCCGCTAATCGCCACCGCGACCGACATCTGGCCGAAGCTCGCGAGGCGGCGGCGCTCGTTCATCGTCGCCCCGTCGGCCGGCAGGATGACGTCGCCGTCGAGCATCAACCGCCCGACCGCCGCATTGCCGATCTTTTGCGGATCGCCGGGCGCCAGGCGGACGATGTCGCCGTCGGTCTGGACCAAGGCGCGCGGAATGCCCTTCGATAGCCCGAACCGCGCTTGCTCCATCATGTGACGCATCTCGCCATGCACCGGCACCAGCAACTCAGGCTTGATCCAGCCGTACATCGCCTCCAGCTCGGGCCGGCCTGGATGGCCGGAGACGTGGACGTGCTCCTGCCGCTCGGTGACCATCTCGACGCCCTTGGCGGCAAGCTGGTTCTGGATACGGCCGATCGCCAGTTCGTTGCCGGGGATCTGCTTCGACGAGAAGATCACGGTGTCGCCCGCCGCCAGCTTGATCGGATGCGTCCCCTCGGCGATGCGGCCGAGCGCGGCGCGCGGTTCGCCCTGCCCGCCGGTCGCGACGACCAGCACGTCGCGGCCCGGCATGCCCATCGCCGCGTCGGGCGTGACCGGTTCGGGAAAGTTCTTGAGATACCCGGTCGCCTTGCAGACCTGCAGGATGCGGTCGAGCGAGCGCCCGGTGACGCATACGCGCCGGTTGGTCGCCTTGGCCACCTCGCCAAGTGTCTGCAATCGCGCCGCGTTCGAGGCGAAGGTGGTGACGACCACGCGCCCCTTCGCCTTCTTGACCGCCGCGATCAGCCCCTCCCGCACGCTCGATTCCGATCCCGATGGCTCAGGATTGAACACGTTGGTCGAATCGCACACGAGCGCGAGCACACCGTCATCGCCGATCGCGGCGACTTGCTCAGGGGTCGAAGGCTTGCCCAGAACGGCGCTGCTGTCGTCGAGCTTCCAGTCGCCGGTGTGGAATATCTTGCCATGCGGCGTGTCGATGAGCAGCGCGCTCGCCTCCGGGATCGAATGCGCGAGCGGCACGAAGGTGACGCCGAACGGCGCGAGGTCGATCCGCTCGTTGGGCTTGACGATCTTGAGCTTCACCCGGTTGGCGATGCCCTCTTCTTCCAGCTTCCCCCGGATCAGCCCGGCGGTGAAGCGAGTCGCGTAGAGCGGCACGCCGAGATCGTCGGCGAGGTACGGCAAGGCGCCGATATGATCCTCATGCCCATGCGTCAGCACGATCCCGATCAGATTTTCGGCCTGCTCCTCGATGAATTGCAGGTCGGGCAGGATCAGGTCGACACCGGGATAGGCTGGGTCAGCAAAGGTCACGCCCATATCGACCATCAGCCATTTGCCGTTGCAGCCGTACAGGTTGACGTTCATCCCGATCTCGCCCGATCCGCCGAGCGCGAGGAAAAGCAGTTCGTTTTTCGGTATCACGTAGGTTCTTTCAAAGTCGGAGCGCGGCGAGCATGCCGCGTATCAGTTCGCGTGGGCCCGTTCCCACATCATCGCGAGCCCGCGGATCGTCAGATCGGGCTCGATAACATCGAATATAGGGGTTCGCTTCTCGAATAGCACGGCAAGGCCCCCGGTGGCGACCACCGTTACCGGGCGACCGACTTCGGCTTTCATCCGCGCGACCAGCCCCTCGATCATCGCGATATAGCCCCAATAGATGCCGATCTGCATCTGGCTGACCGTATCGCGCCCGATCACGGTCGGATCGGCGGGCGCCTCGATCGCGATGCGCGGCAATTTCGCCGCGGCGCCGACCAGCGCATCAAGCGACAGGTTGATCCCCGGCGCGATGATCCCGCCCTTGTAGGCGCCGCGATAATCGATCCAATCGACCGTCGACGCGGTACCGAAATCGATTACGATCAGGTCGCCGTCGTGCAGCGCGTGCGCGGCGATCGCGTTGACCGCGCGGTCGGCGCCGAGACTCTGCGGCTCCTGAACGTCGATCGCCATGCCATATTCGACCGGGGGTTGGCCGGCGATCAGCGCGGTCGTCTTGAAGTATTTTTCGGCGAGCACCTGAAGGTTGTGCGTGGCGCGCGGCACCACGGTCGATACGATGACGCCGGACACGTCTTTGCGGTCATAGCCTTCGAGACTGAGCAGCTGGCTGAGCCATACCGCATATTCGTCGGCGGTGCGGCGCGGATCGGTCGCAATCCGCCAGCGGCCCTTGATCTCTCGACCGTCGAACAGCGCGAAAACGACATTGGTATTGCCGGCATCGATCGCGAGCAGCATTTTATGGCCCTTTGATCTAGAGCAGGAAGACGTCGCCAGCGTGAATGACACGCCGCGTGCCGTCCGCCAAGCGAAGGATGAGTGCGCCGTCGGCATCGAGCCCGTCGAACAAGCCGTCGATCGCCGATCCGTCGGGCAGCCGCGCGGTAAGTGGTGTGTCGATCGGGTGTGCACGATCGACCCAGCGGCGGCGCACGACGTCGATCCCCTCGCCCCGCCACCGCTCGACCCAACGCGCGAACGCATCGGCGAGCGTCTCGACGAAATCGGCGGGTTCCACCGCGACGTTGTAGGCGGCCAGGCTGGTCGCAACGCGGTCGGTATCGGTCGGATGGTGCGCCAGATTGACGCCGAACCCGATCACGACCGCGGTGCCGGCGCGTTCGAGCAGGATGCCCGACAGCTTGGCGCCATCGATCAGCAAATCGTTGGGCCATTTGAGCACCGCCGCGCCCATGATGTAGGCGCTGACCGCTTCCTCCAGCGCGACCGCCGAAACCAGCGCGAGCGTCGCGGCTGGCGGATCGCTCGGTCGGGGCCTCACCAATGCACTGGCGTAAAGATTGCCTATCGGCGAAACCCATGTCCGGCCCTGCCGGCCGCGCCCGCCCGTTTGGCGCTCGGCACGCAGCCAGACGCCTTCCTCCAGCCCTGTCGCGGCGAGCGCGATCATGTCGGCATTGGTCGATCCGGTTTCGGCGACCGTACGGACCTGGTGGCTCAGAACAGCGCCTTCGCGGCCGCCGCGCTCCACACGCCCAGCGGCTTGAGCGCGAACCAGCCGACCGGCGAAATGAACACCGCCAGCACCGCCATCACGGCGTATTCGACCGCGGTGTCCTTGCTCCGCCGGAACGCCGGCGCGGGGGCGTCGAAATACATCACCTTGATCAGCCGCAGGTAATAGAAAGCGCCGATCACCGACCCGACGAAGCCGACTACCGCGAACGGATACAGGCCCGCCGCGACCGCCGCGTTGAACACCGCCAATTTGGCGAAGAAGCCAAGCAACGGCGGGATGCCCGCCAGCGAGAACATGAAGATGATCATCGCCGCCGCCAGCCCGGGCTGAGTTTCGGACAGGCCCGACAGGCTCGCGATCGTCTCGACCGGCTCGCCGCTGGCGTCGCGCATCTGCAGCACGACTAGGAACGCGCCGAGCGTCATCGCGATGTAGATCGCGAGGTACAGCAGCACCGATGCCACGCCCGCCGGCGTTCCCGCCGCGAGGCCGACGAGCAGGAACCCGACATTGCTGATCGACGAATAGGCCAGCAGCCGCTTGACGTTGTTCTGGCCGATCGCGGCAACCGAGCCGAAGATGATCGAGGCGAGGCTGGCGAAGATCACGATCTGGCGCCACTCCGCAACCGCCGGGCCCATCGCATCGATCGCGACACGAACGCCCAAAGCGACGGCGGCAACCTTCGGTGCCGAGGCGAAGAAGGCCGTCACCGGGGTGGGCGCGCCTTCGTACACGTCGGGGGTCCACATGTGGAACGGCACCGCCGACATCTTGAACGCAAGGCCGGTGAACACGAACACCAGCCCGAACAACAGCCCGAGCGAGTGCGGCCCCGCATAGGCGGCGGCGATCCCGGTGAAGAGCGTCGTGCCGCTGAATCCGTAGACCAGCGAGATACCGTAGAGCAGGATGCCCGAGGCAAGCGCGCCGAGGACGAAGTATTTGAGCCCCGCTTCCGCCGACCGCTGATCGCGGCGCATGAAACTGGCGAGCACATACGCCGCGAGGCTGTTGAGCTCGAGCCCTACATACAGCGTGAGCATGTCGCCCGCCGACACCATCATCCCCATGCCCGCCACCGCGAGCAGGATCAGCACCGGATATTCGGGGTGCAGACTGTCACCGTCGCCATGCGCGAAGAAGCGCGGCGCGATCACGATCGACACAGCAGCAGCGATGTAGATCAATACCTTTGCGAACGCGGCGAATGCATCGGCGCGGTAGAGTCCGTCGAACACCACGCCCGCGTACGAGGCCGGCCCGGCGAGCGCGATCCCCGCACCGAGCAGCACCGCGACCGCGGTCCAGCTGACCATCCGCGTCGAGCGCTGCCCGCCCCACGCCGCCACCAGCATCAGCGCCATCGCGCCGATCGACAGGACGAGTTCGGGCATCGTTGCCTGGAGAGCGTTGGTCCAGTCCATCACTTCGCCTCTCCGCCATGCGCGGGCGCAGCGACCGCCTTGCCCGGCGTCGGCAGCGCGTCACCGGCGGGCTTGGCGCGGTCGATCCGGTCGAGCAGGATCTGCACGTCACTGCGCATCGGCGCGAGGAAGCTTTCGGGATAGACGCCCATCCAAAGTACGGCGGCGGCGATCGGCACGAGCAGCCACAGTTCGCGGGCGTTGAGGTCGGGCATCGCCGCGACGTCGTCGGACTTGATCACCCCGAACACGACGCGGCGGTAGAGATAGAGCATGTACGCCGCGCCCAGGATGATGCCGGTGGTGCACAGCAACGTGATCGTGGTCGACACCTTGTAGGTGCCCGCGAGGCTCAAGAACTCGCCGACGAAATTGCTCGTACCGGGAAGCCCGACCGAGGCCATCGTGAACAGCATGAACAGCATCGCGTAACGCGGCATGTTGATCGCTAGCCCGCCGTACCGGTCGATCTCGCGCGTGTGCAGCCGGTCATAGATCACGCCCACACACAGGAACAACGCGCCCGAGACGAGGCCGTGACCGAGCATCACCATCATTCCGCCCTCGATCCCCTGGCGGTTGAAGCAGAACAGCCCGATCGTCACGATCGCCATGTGGGCGACCGACGAATAAGCGATCAGTTTCTTCATGTCCGACTGCACCAGCGCCACGAGCGAGGTGTAGATTACCGCCACCGCCGACAGTCCGAACACCAGCCACACGAAATAGGACGAGGCTTCGGGGAACATCGGCACCGAGAAGCGCAGGAAGCCGTAGCCGCCAAGCTTCAACAGCACCCCGGCCAGAATCACCGACCCGGCGGTCGGCGCCTGAACGTGCGCGTCGGGCAGCCAGGTGTGGACCGGCCACATCGGCATCTTGACCGCGAACGACGCGAAGAACGCAAGCCATAGCCAGGTCTGCGCGTGGACCGGGAAATCGTGGTTGAGCAGCGTCGGGATGTACGTCGTTCCGGCCTGGTTCACCATCCACAGCATCGCGACCAGCATCAGCACCGATCCGAGCAGCGTGTAGAGGAAGAATTTGTAGCTCGCGTAGATCCGGTTCGCGCCGCCCCAGATGCCGATGATCAGGAACATCGGAATCAGGCCGCCTTCGAAGAAGATGTAGAACAGGAACAGATCCTGCGCCGCGAAGGTGCCGATCATCAGCAGCTCGGTCAGCAGGAACGCCGCCATATATTCGGGCACGCGCTTCTCGATCGATGTCCAGCTCGCGCCGATGCAGATCGGCATCAGGAATACCGACAGCTCGATCAGCAACAGCGCGAAGCCGTCGATGCCGAGCGACCAGCCGAAGCTGCCGAACAGCGGTACGTTCTCGACGAACTGCCATTGCGGCCCGCCGATCTGGAACTGGCTCCACAACACCGCGCCAAGCGCGAGATCGACCAACGTCGCTGCCAGCGCCAGCCAGCGCGCGTTGGCCGCGCTCAGGAACAGGCACGCCACCGCCGCGAACGCCGGCACCGCCAGCATCACGCTCAGGATCGGAAAGCCGCTCATTGACTGATCGCCCAAGTAACGGCGGCGGTCAGGCCGATCAGCATGACGAACGCATAAGTATAAACATATCCGGTTTGCAGCCGCCCCGCGACGCGGCTGCCGAGCGCCACCGCCCACGCCGACCCGTTGGGGCCGAAGCGGTCGATGATGCCCTCGTCACCCTGCTTCCAGAACAGCCGCCCGATCGCGAAAGCGGGGCGAACGAACAGCAGGTCGTACAGCTCGTCGAAATACCATTTGTTGTACACGAAACGGTACAGGTAGCGGAACGTTTCGGTGAAGCGGCCGGCGATATCGGGCCGGCGGATATACGCCAGCCACGCGCCCCACAGGCCGAGCAGCATCACGATCGTCGCCGACAGCTTGACCAGCACCGGCACTTCGTGCGCCGCATGGTAGAGGTGTTCGTTGAACGCGATCGCGCCGCGCCAGTAGCGCTCGCCCGCTTCCGGCTCGATGAACCAGCCGTGGAAGACGAACCCCGCGAGCACCGCGCCGGTCGCCAGCAGGATCAGCGGAACCAGCATGCTGAGCGGGCTTTCGTGCGGATGATAGCCGCCGGTGCCGTCGCCGTGCGCCTGGTCGTGATGATCGCGTGCGTGATCGTTATGATCGTGGCCGTGCGAGTCATGCACTGCGTGCTGGATATGCTCGGACTGCACCCAACGCGGCTTGCCCCAGAAGGTCAGGAACATCAGCCGCCACGAATAGAAACTGGTGAGGAGCGCGGCGAGCACCCCGACATAATAAGCGCCGGTGCCACGGCCCGAGGCATAGGCCAGCTCGAGAATGCCGTCCTTCGAATGGAAGCCGGCAAAGCCGATCGCGGGATTGCCGAAGATGCCTGGGATGCCAACCCCGGTGATCGCCAGCGTCCCGAGCAGCATCACCCAGAAAGTGATGGGGATCTGCTTACGCAGCCCGCCGTAGAAGCGCATGTCCTGCTCGTGGTGCATCGCGTGGATCACGCTGCCCGCGCCGAGGAACAGCAGCGCCTTGAAGAAAGCGTGCGTGAACAGGTGGAACATCGCCGCGCCATACGCACCGCTGCCCGCCGCGAAGAACATGTAGCCGAGCTGCGAACAGGTCGAATAGGCGATCACGCGCTTGATGTCGTTCTGGCACGTGCCGATGGTGGCCGCGAAAATGCACGTCGCGGCGCCGATGAACACGACGAAGTTGGTTGCGACGATGCTCGTCTCGAACATCGGCGACAGGCGGCACACCATGAACACGCCCGCGGTCACCATCGTCGCGGCGTGGATCAGCGCGCTGACCGGGGTCGGGCCCTCCATCGCGTCGGGCAGCCAGGTGTGGAGGCCGAGCTGCGCCGACTTGCCCATCGCGCCCACGAACAGCAACAGGCACAGGATCGTCATCGTGTCGAGGCGATAGCCGAGGAAACCGATCGTCGACCCGGCCATCCCCGGCGCGTCGTGCAGGATCTGCGGGATCGAGACGGTGCCGAACACCAGGAACGTGCCGAAAATACCCAGCATGAAGCCCAGATCGCCGACGCGGTTGACCACGAACGCCTTGATCGCGGCGGCGTTGGCCGAGGGCTTCTTGAACCAGAAGCCGATCAGCAGATAGCTCGCGAGCCCCACGCCTTCCCAGCCGAAGAACATCTGGACCAGATTGTTCGCGGTCACCAGCATCAGCATCGCGAAGGTGAACAGCGAGAGGTAGGCGAAGAACCGCGGCTGGTCCGGGTCTTCCTCCATATAACCCCAGCTATAGAGGTGGACGAGCGCCGAAACGCTGGTGATCACCACCAGCATCACCGCGGTCAGGCTGTCGACGCGCAGCGCCCAGGCGACGTCGAGGTCGCCCGATTTCATCCATTCGAACACCGGCGCGACGGTCGCGTCGGCGCCGCCGAGATAGTGGATGAAGACCGGCCAGCTCAGCGCGCACGACGCGAACAGCGCGCCGGTGGTAATGACCTTGGCCGGCACATTGCCGATCGCGCGATTGCCGAGGCCCGCGACGATCGCCGCGAGCAGCGGCAGGAAGACGATGAGCTGGATCACGCGTTCAGCCCTTCATCCGATTGGCATCGTCGACCGCAATGGTCCCGCGCCCGCGGAAATAGATGACGAGAATGGCGAGCCCGATCGCCGCTTCGCCCGCCGCGACCGTCAGCACGAACATCGCGAACACCTGGCCGACCAGATCGTGCAGATAGGCCGAGAACGCGACGAGGTTGAGGTTCACCGCAAGCAGGATCAGCTCGATCGCCATCAGCATGATGATGAGGTTCTTGCGGTTGGCGATCAGTCCCATCACGCCCATCGCGAACAGGATCGCGGCGACGACGAGGTAATGCGTCAGGCCGATCATAGCTCGACCCCCTGCCCGACCGGCGGCTGCGTGTTGCGGGTCGCGTCCTGCGGGCGGCGCGCGACCTGGCGGCTGATCTTCTGGCCCTTGACCCCACCGCGCGCGCGGTGGGTCAGCACGATCGCGCCGATCATCGCGACGAGCAGGACGAGGCCCGCGCCTTCGAACACGTACAGGTACCGCGAATAGAGCAGCTTGCCGATCGCCTCGATATTCGAGGTGTTATCGGTCGGCATCGGCGCGATCCGCTGGTCGAGCTTGAGCCCGCCCGCGCTCCACGCGCCGATCGCGATGAAAATTTCGGCGGCCAGTGCTACCGCAAATGCAAGCCCAATCGCCGCATAGCGCACGAACCCTGCCCGCATTTCGGCGAAATCGATGTCGAGCATCATCACGACGAACAGGAACAGCACCGCGACGGCGCCGACATAGACGATCACCAGCAACATCGCGATGAACTCGGCGCCGACCAGCAGCATCAGCCCCGCGGCGTTGAAAAACGCCATGATCAGCCACAGCACGCTGTGCACCGGATTGCGCGACGTGATCGTCAACGCTCCGGACAAAATCACCATCGCGGCGAACAGGTAAAAGGCGATTGCCTGGATCACGGAATCAGGGGTCCCCGGAGAGTTGGAGCGCGCTTAACGGTAGGGTGCATCGGCGGCAAGGTTCGCGGCGATCGCGCGTTCCCAGCGGTCGCCGTTGTCGAGCAGTTTGGCCTTGTCGTAGATCAATTCCTCGCGCGTTTCGGTCGAAAATTCGAAGTTGGGTCCCTCGACGATGGCATCGACCGGGCACGCTTCCTGACACAATCCGCAATAGATGCATTTGGTCATGTCGATGTCGTAGCGTGTCGTGCGGCGCGATCCGTCGTCGCGCGGCTCGGCCTCGATCGTGATCGCCAGCGCCGGGCAGATCGCCTCGCAAAGCTTGCACGCGATGCAGCGCTCTTCGCCATTGGGATAACGCCGCAGCGCATGTTCGCCGCGAAAACGGGGCGAAATCGGGTTCTTCTCGAACGGATAGTAGAACGTCGCCTTGGCCTTCCACATGTAGCGGAAGGTCAGCGCATGGGCCTTGAGGAATTCCCACAGCGTGAACGACTTGATGATCTGGGTGATGCTCATGGGATCAATCGGCTTTCCCGGTGGGTCCGAAATCGGACGTGCAAAGGCCCGTCGCGATGTGGTCGTAAGGTTTCGGCGGATCGGTGCGCAGGATGACGATCAGGCCATGGCCACCTTGGCGGAGCGTCAAGCGGAGCCTGCTCGCTGAATTGCCCTCGCCGCGCGCGAAAACGTCGTAATCGCGAAATCCTTCGACGAAGGCGCCGGCCGTGAAATACGCCCTGCCGAGCAAATAGGCCGGGCCGTTGCCGGTGATGGTCGTCGGCCTGTTCTCATACGTGTTGGCGCCCGCCGGAACTTCGTCGAACTTGCCGCTGAGTTGAAAACGCTTGCCGTCGGCGTCGCTTAACTCGCACGACCAGGCGGTCGCCGGTTTCGGCTTTGCCAGCGACGCCGCAGGAATCGCCACCGTCTGCGGGCCGATAAAGAGCAGGAACGGGATCATCAGCACGCCTTGGTGCCCTTCATCAGCAGGAACAGCCCGTTGCGCTTCGCGACACGGCGCAGGATCGCGCGCGGCCAAAGGCTGCGGGCGATGTCGAGCGCAAGGCCACGATGCCGTTGCCCCGCGCCGCTTTCGAGCAAGTCGCCGTGGCTCAGTTCGATCGTCACGCTGGCGTCCTTGCTCCACGCGGCGACCAGCGCGCGTGCGGTGGCGGGCGTGTAGGCCTTGGTCCCCGGGCTTTCGAGGTAGCGTGCATAGACCTGCGCTAGCGACATGAATGGCCGCCCGCGCATCAGGCCATAGCGGCCCCACAGCATCAGCCCGATCAGGCTCCATTTGTTGTAGATCATGAAGCGGTACTGTCCGCCCGGCCGCAGCACGCGCAACGCCTCTGCGAACGCCTTGGGCGTGTCGGGCGAATGGTGGAGCACGCCCCAGCTGTAGACGCGGTCGAAACTGGCGTCGGCGAACGGTAATGCCTCGGCATTGGCGACTTGAAGATCGGACGACAGGCCCATTAGGGCGAGCCGCTTGCGGGTGTGCTCAACCGCACGCGGAGTGAGATCGACGCCGGTCAGCGTGGCCCCAGCCCGCGCGAACTGCTCGTGATCCGCGCCGAGCCCGACGCCGATCTCGAGCACGCGCTCGCCCGCCGCCTCGGCGAAGCCGGCGAAGGCAGGGATGTACGGCTCGAGCCGATAGCGTTCGGCCGATTGCTCGGCATAGCCAGCAACCGTTTCCTCGGCGAGCAACAGATCCTCGCCACAAGACGCGGCATCCCAGAAGTCGCGCACGTCAGACAGTTTGGCGGCTGCGGCGGTCATTTAGACACCCATATACAGGGGTTTACCACATTGCCCTCAGCGTCGATGTCCTTGTTCATGGCCCGGATCGCGCGCCTGTCGCCGCGCATAACACGACGGGTCAGCTTGGCGCACGCAGAGCGAGGATTGTTGGCATAGGCGACCGCATATTGGTCGATGCGATCGTACTGCACCTTATATTTGTAAAACGCCTCGGTCGCATCCCATTGGCGAAGATCGCGAGCAGAAAACTTCGATCGGATCGGCGTCAGGCTGTAGAGCGTGCCGTCCTCGAACTTGTACGGGTCGGAATAGTCGATCCGGCAATTGTCTAGCGCGACCACGGGCACACGAACGCCATTAACCCGAGCCTCGGCCAGATAGCACCCGCCGCCGTGGGAGCAGAAATAGCGCACGCCTGTCTTCGACTGCCAATATTGCGTGACGAACTGAAAGGTTTGACCTTTCGCCACGCCCCAGCCCCGGTCGAACCCACCTTCCGAGAAGGACGGCACTTCGACACTGGTAACCGCACGCGCAGTGCACGGATCCCACTCGGCATGTGCCTCGCCCGCAAACCCGGCCACGCCCAGCAGCGCGAGGATGATCGACCGCACCATCATGGCGCGCCAACCCTCACCCACATCAGCCAGCCCGACACCAGGAACACCCAAATCAGCGACAGCGGCAGGAACACCTTCCATCCCAGCCGCATCAACTGGTCGTAGCGGTAGCGCGGGACGGTCGCCTTCACCCAGCTGAACAGGAAGAAGAAGAACAGGATCTTGGCGAACAGCCAGATGATCCCCGGCACCGCGTACATCCAGCCCACATTGAGCGGCGGGAGGTAGCCGCCCCAGAACAGGATCGCGTTGAGCGCGCACATCAGGATGACGTTGGCGTACTCGCCGAGCCAGTAGAGCGCGAAGCTCATCGACGAATATTCGGTCTGGTATCCCGCGACGAGCTCGCTTTCAGCCTCGGTCAGGTCGAACGGCGCGCGCTGCGTCTCGGCGAGGCTGGAGATGAAGAACACCACCGCCATCGGGAACAGCAGCGGGTTGATGAAATTGCCGTTGACCCAGCCCCAGGCGAAGCCGCGCTGCGCCTCGACGATCTTGGTCAGGTTGAAGCTGTCGGCCCAAAGCACGACCGAGATCAGCACGAAGCCGATCGACACTTCGTAGCTCACCATCTGCGCCGCCGCGCGCAGTGCCGAATAGAACGGATATTTGGAGTTGGACGCCCAGCCGGCGATGATGATGCCGTACACGCCAAGGCTCGACGCCGCGAGGACGTAGAGCAGCCCGACATTGATGTTGGCGAGCACCACCCCCGCCTGGAACGGTACCACCGCCCACACGATCAGCGCGACGGTGAAGGTGATGATCGGCGCGATCAGGAACAGGCCCTTGTTCGCGGCCGAGGGAATGATCGTTTCCTGGAGGAAGACCTTGAGCCCGTCGGCGAACGATTGCAGCAGCCCGAGCGGACCGACGACGTTGGGCCCGCGCCGGAGCGCCATCGCCGCCCAGATCTTGCGGTCGGCGTAAATGATCATCGCGACCGCGAGCATCAGCGGGAGCGCGATGACGAGGATGTCGATGATCGTGGCGATGAACCACGCCCAGCCGTATTCTAGGCCGAGATAGGTGAACCAGGAGGTCATTGATAAATACCCGGTGCAGTGCTGTCGTTGGGCCGCCGCTCGGCAGATGGGCGGCCGTCCTCCGCATCCATATAGTTTTCGTTCTGCCAGTTATTCTCCAGCCCGGATCGCCGACCATCGCCCGAAAATGACGCGAAGCCTTTCCAAATGGCGGCCGCCATCGCCGCCAAACCGAACCCAAGACCGATAATTGCTGGCGTGGACATCACTCCGCCGCCTCCGCGAACGCTTGCCCGTGGATCAGTTCCGCCGAGCATTGCTGCATCGTCGGGCTGGCGCGGCAGATCGCGTTGGTCAGGTAGAAATCCTGAATCGGATAGCCGCCCAGCGCGCCATCCGCCTTGGCATCGAGCTTGGGCGGGTTCCAGTCGAACTTGGCAAGGCCGAGTTGCCCAAGGGCCGGCACGTCGAGCGCCATCTGCGCGCGCAATTCCTCCAGACTGTCGAACGGCAACGTCACCTTCAGCGTCTCGCTGAGCGCGCGCAGGATCGTCCAGTCCTCACGCGCGTCGCCCGGCGGGAACACCGCGCGCTCGCCGCGCTGCACGCGGCCCTCGAGATTGACGTACGTCCCCGATTTCTCGGCATAGCTCGCGCCCGGCAGCACGACGTCGGCCGCCGCCGCGCCCTTGTCGCCGTGATGGCCGACATAGACCTTGAAGCTTTTCGTAAGCTGGCCGAAATCGACCTCGTCCGCCCCCATCAGGAACACCAGTTTAGGCGCCGCGACGTAGATATCGGCGATCCCGCCCGGTAGCCCCGCGCCAAGCATCAGCCCGCCCATCCGGCTGGCCGAGAAATGCAGCACGTTGAAGCCGTTCCACGCGGTGCCGTCTTCGAGTGTGCGGATCAGGTTGAACGCATCCGCGAACTGCAGCGCCGCGCCGTGCGCGCGCTTCACCGCGAGCCCGCCGACGATCACCATCGGCGCCTTGGCGTTCTTGAACGCCTCCGCCGCCGCCTTGGGCAGCTTGCCGATCAGCGACAGATCGTCGCCGAGCCATTCGACCTTGTAGGTCAGATCTGTTTCCGGCCCGATCGCAAAGACTTTCGCGCCTTTCTTAACGGCCTTTCTGATCCGTGTATTGACCAGCGGCGCTTCCCAGCGGACGTTCGATCCGACGATCAGGATCGCGTCGGCGCGCTCGACGCCGGCGATCGTCGTGTTGAAATTGACCGCGGCCAGGCTCGACACTTCATAATCAGCGCCGGTCTGCCGCCCTTCGATCAGCGTCCCGCCCATCGCCTTGACCAGCGCCTTCGCTGCGAAGACCGTCTCGCAATCGACCAAATCACCATGCACCGCCGCGACGCTGTTGCCCGCCTTGACCGCCACTATCGCCGCGAACGCTTCGTCCCAAGTGGCGGCGACCAACTTGCCGCCGCGCCGCACATACGGCTTATCGAGCCGCCGCCGCACCAGCCCGTCGACCGCATGCCGCGTCTTGTCGCTCGCCCACTCCTCATTGACTTCGTCATTGACCCGCGGCAGCGCGCGCAGCACTTGCCGCCCGCGGCTGTCGAGCCGGATGTTGGTGCCGACCGCATCCATCACGTCGATCGACAACGTCTTCTTGAGTTCCCACGGCCGTGCCTCGAACGCGTAGGGCTTTGACGTCAAGGCGCCGACCGGGCACAAGTCCACGACATTGCCCGACAATTCGCTGGTCACCGCGCCTTCGAGATAGCTGGTGATCTGCATATCCTCGCCGCGCCCGATCGCACCGATTTCCTCGACCCCGGCGACTTCCTCGGCAAAGCGGATGCAGCGCGTGCACTGGATGCACCGGGTCATCACCGTCTTGACGATCGGGCCCATATACTTCTCGGTCACCGCACGCTTGTTCTCGGTGTAGCGACTGTGTCCCCGCCCATAGGCGAGCGACTGGTCCTGCAAGTCGCACTCGCCGCCTTGGTCGCAGATCGGGCAATCGAGCGGATGGTTGATCAGCAAGAATTCCATCACGCCTTCGCGCGCATTCTTCACCATCGGGGTGTTGGTGAAGATTTCCTGGTTGTCCGCCGCGGGCAGCGCGCACGACGCCTGCGGCTTGGGCGGCCCAGGCTTCACCTCGACCAGGCACATCCGGCAATTGCCCGCGATGCTCAGGCGCTCATGATAACAGAAGCGCGGAATTTCTTTGCCCGCCGCCTCGCACGCCTGGAGCACGGTGGCACCGGCGGGGACGTCGACTTCGATCCCGTCTACCTTGAGCGTGGGCATTAGTTGCTTTTCCCGGTGAGCGCACTGGCCTGAGCGGCGCGGCGGTATAACACTTCAGCCAGCGCCGCTTCGATCGGCTCGCGGGCACGGGCAAGGTCGAGACCGGGCGCACAGGCAGCCGTGACGGGCGAGAGGCGTGTGATCATACTCTTTTCGGCTTTCGACCCCAACGGCGCGAGGATCAGTGCGCGCGCGCCGTCGCGGTCGCGCATCGCGATGCAATCGGCGGCGGTGACCGTCAAACGGATCGCCGCACCGCCATCGGGCGCGGTCGCCGAAACGCCCGCAGGAACCAGGTCGATACGGTCGATCAGGAACGTCGGCGCTTGCCGCCCGAAATCGCGCTTGTACTTCGCGGCGAACAACGCGCCGCGCAACAGCAATGCGGTAAACTTCAGCCGCCCGCCGACAAGGCAGCCGGAGATCGATATCTCGGCACCCCGCCGGCCAAAGCCGGGGTCGAACGGCGACATCGCGAGAAACGAATCGACTTGACTCGGCGCGTTGCGGACCAGGCACTCGGCATAGCCGCGCAGCACCAGACGTGCTTCGTCGCTCGATGCCGGCCGCGCACGCTCGGGCAAAGCGATCGCCGCGGATGACGCCCCCACGACCGACGCCAAAGCGGCCATCCAAAGCCAGCGCGTTGGGACCGAGAACCAGCCGATAGAGCGGCTCGGCGACGAGCCGGCGGAGGTCGGCGCGCCGAGGGGGATTTCGACTTCGATGCCGTCTACCTTGAGCTTGGGCATCAGTTCGAACTCGTCGGTTTCGAGGCGTCCGCCTCGCGATAATAGGCTTCGGCGAGGTACCCGATCAAACTACCCTTCGAAAATGCATGCTGCACACCGGGCGGGGTGCATTGATCGAAACGCGGCTTGAGCGCCCCGATCGCCGCCTGCTCGGCGGGGGCGCCGGCGACCGCCTGCAACAGCTTTAGACTGTTGCCGGGGTCGGCCCGAACCACGCAGCCGGCGAACTGCAGAACGCCGCTATTGTCCCCCGACATGACCAGCGCGGCGGCGCCGAACGTCGCCGGGCGCCGCCCGAAATCCTTGCGGACGAGCGCCTTGTAGAGCGCACCCCGGAACGCCACCGGATTGGTGTTCATTTCGACGCTATCCATGCCGTATTCGCGCCCGACCGCGCTGCTGCCGGTAAAACATTCCCCGTCCATCAGCTTGGGCAGGAACTTGAAGTCGTGGGCGGTGTCCAGCGGCGGCGCCAGCATCTTGACCACCTGCGGATAATGCCGCTTGACGATGCACAGCGCGAAATTGTCGGACACGGCGCGCGCGACATCGCCCGTCGACCGACCCTCGGGCACCTCGATCGGAGCAGTATTGCTGCGAATGCTGCCCGTCTGGCCCTGGGCAGCGCCCGCAATGCCGCAAACCGCGGCAAGGAGAATCGGCCGCCGGATCACGCAGCGACCTCGCACGGTGCCGCCCAGGCGGGGATGTCGAACTGGAACGTGAGCATCGCGGTGATCTACTTCGATATCATGTGATAAAGCGGTTCGGCGACGATCAGCCGCAGGTCGTCGCGCTTCGTCGTGAATTTCTTGCCCGGCGCAAGGCAATCGTTGAGCGCCGGCGTCAAGGCGGCGATCGCCGCGCGTTCATCGCCGCTCCCGCGCGCCGAGCGAGCGAGCCGCAGCGCAGCGCCCGGATTCAGCGCGACGACGCAGTCCCCGAACTGGCGGATCGAGACCAGGTTGCGGTCATAACCGTACTGGCTGCCGCCGACGGCCAGCGCCCAGCGCGCACGCGGTGGCGGCGATGCCGCATCGAACCGGCCACGCTCCAACCAGCTTAGCAGCGCAGCGTTGGCGATCTCCGCGCGCTCGCGCCACGCGATCTGGCCGGTAACCGTCCGATTGTCGCTGCACCCGCCATAGATATCCATGAGCTTGGCACTCGCGCGACGTTCGTCGCTCGATCCGGGTAAGCTGGCAAGCAACGTCTTGGCGTCATGCAAGTCGTTATCCACGACGCATTGCGCGACCTCGTATCCGTCGGTGGCGGCATGGGCGGGCAGCGCCGTTACCGCGGCGAGCAATCCGGCAATCGTGAGCAAGTACCTCATTCCGCTGCCTCCTGTTTTGATACGGGGCCGTTGAACTCCGACATCACTTCGTCCCCACAGCCTTGGCCCTGTTTGTCAACGCAAGCGTCCGTTTGTACAGGGCTTCCGCCAGCGTTGCCTGCAAACCCCAACGCGTGAGACGCACTTGCTGCTTGGGTGGCAGACAATCGGCAAGCGCCGGCCGAAGTGCGGCAAGCGCCTTGTCCTCGAACGGTGTCGCGGCATCGGCCGTTACCAGGTCACGCGTCGCATCGGGCGAGAGCTTGGCGACACAACCGCCGAAGGTCGTCGACGGGGCAGAATCCAGCTCTTCGCCGGGCTGCCCGTTCGCAGGAACAACTGTCGCGCGAGTCGCCTGTGACAAATAGCCGAACTCGCGAAGGTACATCGCGCGGTAGATCGCGCCGCGTAACAACGCCGGCGACATTCTCAACTGCCCCGCGAACAGGCAATCGTCAGTCTGGAGCTTTGACAACGCGCGGTCGATCGCACCGTCGTCGGGCAACGCCAGCGCTCGCTGCACGCCGCCGAGATGCTGCATCATTATACAATAGCCGTATTGGTTCAGCATCTCGCGCGACTGGTCGGTCTCGGAAATCGGGCGAGACGAGGGCACGGCGGCATACGGGGTCGGCAGCGCATATTGCGCGCTAGCCGGTGACACGCAGCATGCGGCAATCGCCAACAGGAGGGTCCGTCGCGTCGTCACTCCGCGGCCTCCTGCATCGGTGAGAAATCGCCACCCTGGCGCTCGGCAATGCGGCGCTCGATCTCGGGGCGGAAATGCTTGATCAGGCCCTGGATCGGCCAGGCGGCGGCATCGCCCAGCGCGCAGATCGTATGGCCTTCGACCTGCTTGGTGACGTTGTAGAGCGTGTCGATCTCCGACACGTCGGCGTCGCCGGTGCGCATCCGCTCCGTCACGCGCCACATCCAGCCGGTGCCTTCGCGGCACGGCGTGCATTGGCCGCAGGATTCGTGCTTGTAGAAATAGCTGATGCGGCTGATCGCCCGCACGATATCGGTCGACTTGTCCATGACGATGACCGCCGCGGTGCCTAGCCCCGAGCCGAGCGCCTTGAGCCCGTCGAAATCCATCGGGCAGTCCATGATCTCTTTGGCCGGGACCAGCGGCACCGACGACCCGCCCGGGATCACCGCGAGCAGATTATCCCACCCGCCGCGAATGCCGCCGCAATGTTCGTCGATCAGCTGGCGGAACGGGATGCTCATCGCTTCTTCGACCACGCACGGCTTGTTCACATGCCCGCTGATCTGGAACAGCTTCGTGCCGCGATTGTTCTCCGCGCCGAAGCTGGCGAACCATTCGGGGCCGCGATGCAGGATCGTCGGCACCACCGCGATCGATTCGACGTTGTTGACCGTGGTCGGGCAGCCATACAGCCCCGCGCCCGCCGGGAACGGCGGCTTGAGCCGCGGCTGACCCTTCTTGCCCTCCAGGCTTTCGAGCATCGCGGTCTCTTCGCCGCAAATGTACGCGCCGGCACCGCGATGGCAGAACAGGTCGAAATCGTAGCCCGATCCGCAAGCGTTCTTGCCGATCAGCCCGGCGTCGTACGCTTCGGCAATCGCCGCGAAGAGCGTCTCCGCCTCGCGGATATATTCGCCGCGGATGTAGATGTACGCGGCGCGCGCGCGCATCGCGTAGCCGGCGACCAGCGCACCCTCGATCAGCTTGTGCGGATCGTGGCGGATGATTTCGCGGTCCTTGCACGATCCAGGCTCGGATTCGTCGGCGTTGATCACCAGGAAGTTGGGACGGTCGGCGCGCGGCTCCTTGGGCATGAAGCCCCATTTGGTGCCGGTCGGGAACCCCGCCCCGCCGCGCCCGCGCAGGCCCGACGCCTTGATCCGGTCGATGATTGCGTCCTGCCCGATCTCGAGCAGTTTCTTGGTATTGTCCCAGTCGCCACGCGCCTGCGCCGCCTTCAGCCCCCAGGGCTGGAAGCCGTACACGTTGGTGAAGATGCGGTCCTTGTCGGCTAGCATCAGAAATCCTCCCCGTTCACGGGGAGGTGGCAGCGCGAAGCGCTGACGGAGGGGGCGGGCCGCAAGCGCTGCGCGAGGAGGCAAACCCCCTCCGGCGCTTCGCGCCACCTCCCCGTCCCGGGGAGGATTGAGAAAGCGGCAATCATTTACCCTTCCCCATCGCGTTGCGGACGAAATAGACCAGGACCAGCACGATCCCGACCGCGACCGCCAGCCCTATCAGCGCGAAGGCAACGCGCAACACCAGCCCGAGCAGCACCAGCGCGCCGATGATCGCGAACACAGCGACGATGGGATTCATGCCGCGCATCACCATTCCCCCCGGTAATCGTGGTTTTCGGTCGCCATTGCTTTCAGGCTGGTCGGCCCGCCCTCGGGACAGCTCGTCTGCCGGCCGATCGTCGATCCGGGCTTCGGCGTCTCGCCCCGCGCGAGCGCCTCGAGCACACCGATCGTACGATCGTAGTCGAGGTCTTCGTAATTATCGTCGTTGATCTGGACCATCGGCGCGTTGGCGCACACGCCGAGGCACTCGACCTCGGTCAGCGTGAACAGCCCGTCGGGGGTGGTCTTGCCCTTGACCAGCCCGTGATTTTTGCACGCCGCGAGCACGTCGTCGGACCCGGCGAGCAGGCACGGCGTCGTCCCGCACACCTTAACGTGATAGCGCCCGACCGGCGCCATGTTGAACATCGTATAGAAGCTGACGACCTCGTACACGCGCATGTACGGCACGCCGATCTGGCGCGCGACGAACTCGATCACCGGGACCGGCAGCCAGCCCTGCGTGTTGGTCTCCGCGCCGACCTGGCGCTGTGCGAGGTCGAGCAGCGGCAGCGACGCCGATTGCTCGCGCCCCGCCGGGTAGCGGCCGAGGATTTCGTTCGCCTTCCGTTGGTTTTCATCGGTCCACGCGAAATCGCCCCACCGCGCGCGGGTTTCGGCTTCGTCGGGGATTTGGGGAGCGTCAGCCATTTATTCCGCTCATTGGTGTAGGCAGTCCGAGCGCTTTTTCTACTGCGGCACGACACGTCGAAGTCTCATAGACCAGATAGCTGTCGGCAGCACCTGCCTTGCATGCAATGCCGATAACTTCGCCCGACCGAATGGCATCAACCTCGACAAACTGAAGAATGCCACGATACTTTGACTCAGTAAAAATGGCAGGGCGATTGCCGAAATTCATCTGGCGTGACTTAGTTTCAATTTTCCAGCGATCAGATTTCTGCAGCCGAAATTGACCAACGACACCTTCGTTGATGCTGTTCTCAATGGTCCGCAGATAATCGGTCGGAATCCTATTCGGAAGATCTTGACCCTTCTTGCCGCGATCAACTGCGATTTGAACATTCGCATTTGGCATAAGGCCCAAAGCTTTTGCATCAAGCGCGTTAGTATCCGGGCTGGCATTCGCCTTAGGAGACTGGCTGGAACAGGCACTTGCCAGCAGCGCAGTGATAAATATTGCCTTCACCGGTCGCACTCCCCGAACACGATATCGAGCGCGCCCAAAATCGCAGTCGTATCCGCCAGCATGTGCCCCTTCGACATGAAGTCCATCGCCTGCAAATGGCTGAACGCAGTCGGGCGGATCTTGCAGCGGTACGGCTTGTTGCTGCCGTCGGCGACCAGATAGACGCCGAACTCGCCCTTGGGGCTTTCGGTCGCGACGTACACGTCGCCCGCGGGGACGTGATAGCCTTCGGTGAACAGCTTGAAGTGATGGATCAGCGCTTCCATCGATTGCTTCATCTCGGCGCGCTTGGGCGGCACCACCTTGCGGTCGTCGCTGGCGATCGGGCCGTTCGGCATTTCGCTGAGGCACTGCTTCATGATGCGGACCGACTGGCGGACTTCCTCGACGCGGACCATGAAGCGGTCGTAGCAATCGCCGCGCGTGCCGACCGGCACGTCGAAGTCCATCTTCGCGTACGCATCGTACGGCTGCGACTTGCGCAAATCCCACGGGATGCCCGACCCGCGGATCATCGGGCCCGAAAAGCCCCAGCGCACCGCATCGTCGCGGCTGACGATCGCGATGTCGACGTTGCGCTGTTTGAAGATACGGTTGTCGGCGACCAAGCTGATCGCGTCCTCGAACAAGCGCGGCACGCGCGTGTCGAGCCAGTCGGCGATATCGGTCAGCAGCTTGAGCGGCACGTCCTGATGCACGCCGCCGGGGCGGAAATAGTTGGAGTGCATCCGCGCGCCCGACGCGCGTTCGAAGAAGTTGAGGCAATCCTCGCGCAGTTCGAACATCCACAGGTTCGGCGTCATCGCGCCGACGTCCATCACATGGCTGCCCAGGTTGAGCATGTGATTCGAAATGCGCGTCAATTCGGCGAAGAACACGCGGAGGTATTGCGCGCGGATCGGCACTTCCAGGTCGAGCAATTTCTCGACCGCGAGCACAAAGCTGTGCTCCATGCAGAGCGGCGAGCAGTAATCGAGCCGGTCGAAATACGGCAGCGCCTGCGCGTAGGTCTTGTATTCGATCAATTTCTCGGTGCCGCGGTGGAGCAGCCCGATATGCGGATCGACGCGCTCGACGATCTCGCCGTCGAGTTCCATGACGAGGCGAAGCACGCCGTGCGCGGCGGGGTGCTGCGGGCCGAAATTGATCGTGTAATTCTGGATCTGGACGTCGCCGGGGGTCGGGTCTTCGGCGTCGGTATGGCCCAGCATCTGGTCGAGGGCATCGGTCATTGGTTCTGCCCCTTGCCCTTGGTCGGCACGACGTCCGGATTCTTCGGCTTGCGCGCACGCTTGGGCGTCGGCTCCGCCCTGCCCTCGCCGGTCTGCGTGGTGCTTTCGGTCGTCTTGGGTGTCGGCGCGGGCGCTGCGGCCTTGGACTGCGCGGCATCGGCCTTGACGATCTCGTCAGCCTTGAGCGGCGTCGGCGCGCCCTTCTCTTCGGGCAGCTTTGCCTTCTCGTCGCCCGGCAGGATGTATTCGGCACCTTCCCACGGGCTCATGAAGTCGAAGGTGCGGAAATCCTGCGCCAGCTTGACCGGCTCGTACGCGACGCGCTTGGTTTCTTCCGAATAGCGCACCTCGACATAGCCGGTCAGCGGGAAGTCCTTGCGCTGCGGATGCCCGACGAACCCGTAATCGGTCAGGATGCGGCGCAGGTCGGGGTTCCCCTCGAACAGCACGCCATACATGTCGTACACCTCGCGCTCGAGCCAGCCGGCGACCGGCCAGATCCCCGTCACCGACGGCACCGGCTTGATCTCGTCGGTCCGGACGTGGACGCGGATGCGGTGGTTGCGCGTCAGGCTAAGCAGGCAATAGACCACTTCGAACCGGTCGGGCCGCTCGGGGTAATCGACCCCGGCGATTTCCATCAATTGCTGATATTCGAGTCCCGGGGTGTCGCGCAGCAAGGTCATCGTCTCGACCAGGCTCTCGCGAGCGACGCTGAACGACACTTCGTTGACGGCCTCGAGGCTCGACAGAATCTTCGCGCCGAGCGTTCGCTCGGTCGCGCCGATCACGCCATCATTCGATGCATAGGCAGGCGCAGACGATTTCATGCCATGCCCGTTATGTCGTGGCCGAAAATCAACAGATGCCCATCGGGCGAACGCACCAATATCTCGCGCATGCCGTAAGGTTGATCGTCTGGCTCGCAGACAATGTCCGCGCCCTTTGCCTTAAACTCGGCATGAAGCGCGTCGGCGTCGCGCACCCAGAAATAGGCGTCGCAGCGACCATCATAGTCGCCATTGGGCCGAAAACTGTCGTTTGCCGCGACCTGGTTGAGCATCAATTCCAGGCCATCGCGACCGGCGATGCAGAATGTCGGCGGATCACCCCACAGCCGAGATGCCGTGAAACCAAGCTTGTCAGCAAAATACGCCTGCGCCCTCAGCACATCGCGGACCAGCAACACTGGCGCGAGGGCGCGCAACTGCGGTTCGGCGCCACTCACCGCTCAATCGTCCCCACGCGGCGGATCTTCCGCTGCAACTGCATGATCCCGTACAGCAATGCCTCCGCCGTCGGCGGGCAGCCGGGGACGTAGATATCGACCGGCACGATCCGGTCGCACCCGCGCACGACGCTGTAGCTGTAGTGGTAATAGCCGCCGCCATTAGCGCAGCTGCCCATCGAGATGACGTAGCGTGGCTCCGGCATCTGGTCGTAGACGCGGCGCAGTGCCGGGGCCATCTTGTTGCACAGCGTCCCGGCGACGATCATCACGTCCGACTGACGCGGGCTGGCGCGCGGCGCGAAGCCGAAGCGCTCGGCATCGTAGCGCGGCATCGACGTGTGCATCATCTCGACGGCGCAGCACGCCAGTCCG
>NZ_JAQGKZ010000042.1 GCF_028289855.1 Sphingomonas bacterium
AAATAGCGTTCGCTATTTCGCTACGGCCAGCTGGAGAACCACATCCAGTGCGCGAACGCCTGCTCGTTGGGCAACGGCGCGGCGGACAGGATCGGGAAGAAATAGACCGCCAACCCGAAGCACATCACCATGAAACCCTCGTCCCAATAGATCAGTCTGCCCTTGGCGTAGCGGTCGAACGCGGCGGCGATCGCGATCGGCAGCGCGATCGTCGGCAGATAGTAATAATAGAAGAATCCGAGCGATTTCGGGATGATCACCCAGGGCAGATAGCTCGCGATCCACAGGCTACCGGCGACCAGCAATCGCCCGTCGCGCGCGCGCATGCCGCCCCACAGGCACGCTGCGACCGCGACCAGCCCGCCCCACAGGATCGCCGGGTTGCCGAGCATCAGGATGCCGCGCATCGCGCCGTCGGCGGGCTCATAGAAATACCAGATCGGCCGGATCATCAGCGGCCAGCTCCACCAGCTCGACTGATAGGTATGGTGTGGCAGGACCTGGGTTTGCTGTGCGTACATCTTGACCTGGAGCGGCAGCAAGCCGGCCAGCGTCATCGGATCGTCGTGGTAGAAAAAGGCCGGGAGGAAGGTCAGGAAATAGACCGCGATGGCGATCAGCCCGAAGGCCGCGAGCGCAGGAATCGCCGGCAGGCCGGGCCAATGCGGCTGATCCTTGCCCGACAGCATCGCGGCGAGCGGCCGTTTCGCCGTACGTGCATCGCGCCAGCGGACGATGAGGAAGGCGATCCCGGCAAAAGCCAAATACGGCGCCGCTACCCATTTGGCGGCGACCGCCAGACCGAACAGGACCGCGCTCAGCACCCAGCGCGGCCATGCCTTTCCCGGCGGCGCGGTCATCGCCCACAGCATCGCCGCGACCGCCAGCACCGTGAACGCCGCCAGGAACCCGTCGAGCATCGCGATCCGCGCCTGGACGTAGATCGTGAAGTTCAGCAGTGCCAACCCCACGCCGATCATCGCGGGCCGCATCCGGCCGAAGAGCAGCCACAGGATTGCGAACACGCCCATCACCGTCGTGGCGCTCGCGATCGTCGAAAAGAATCGCCAGCCTAGACTGTTGTCGCCGAACAGCGCGATCCCGGCGGCGATGAATTCCTTGGCGAGCAGCGGATGCTCGGTGTTGAGCGGCGCTTGCAGCGCAAGCAATGCACGCGCGGCAGGGACGTAGTGGATTTCGTCGAACACCAGTCCGTGCGGCGTGGCGACGCCCCACAGGAACAAAATCTCCGCCACCAGCCCAATCAGGATCGCAACAAGAAACGGGCGGGGACGACTGGTCATCCCCGCCCGATTAACCGCTGGCGCGCGTCAGAGATAGCGCGACGTGATGGCTACCAGCTGCCGTCCTTCATCTTGCGCTGGCGTTCCGCCTCGCGCGCGCTGGTGCTCGGCGCGGGTTGCGCAGGGGCCTCGGTGGGGATCGGTCCGGCGGGCTCGTAGGTCGCCACCACAGTGCCGGCGGGCGTTACCTTGTGATCGACCATGTTGAGCGCGCCCGGCGGCGTGCCGTCGCCGAACAGCCGTTTGCCCTTCCCGAGTGTCAGCGGGTAGGTCATCAGCACCAGCCGGTCGATCAGCCCCGCCGCGAGCAGGCCGGGATAGATCGTGCTCGATCCCCAGATCCTGAGCTCGGGGCCCTCGCCGGCCTTCAGGGACGCGACGTTGTCGATGCTCGATAGGCGATGGCTGTTCTCCCACTCGAGCGGCTGGCTGCCGCGGGTCAGCACATATTTCCCCGCGCGGGTGAACGCCTCGCCGATCGCCGCCTCGTCGCCTTCGACATAGGGCCAGAAGGCGGCGAAGATGTCGTAGGTGCGCCGTCCGAGCAGCAGGTCATAGTCGCCGTCGAGCAGCGGGCCGAGCGTCTCGTCGGCTGCCGGGTCGGGGAATTTGAACTGCCAGCCGCCCTGATCGAAGCCGCCGGTCGGATCCTCGCTCGGCCCACCCGGCGCTTGCATGACGCCGTCGAGCGACTGGAAGACCGCGCCGATGATCCTACGCATCGGCGGTCTCTGCCAGCTTCCTTGCAACTTCCTCGAGCTGGTCGGCGCAGACGCCCCAGCCTTCGGCAAAGCCCATCTCGGCATGCGCCTTGCGGCTCGCTTCGCTCCAGTGGCGTGCGCTCGAACGGAACGCCGTCCGTCCGTCGCCGGCATCGGCGAATTCGAACGTGCCGACGATGCCGACCGGCTGCGCATCCTGCGGGTTCCAGGCGGCGTCGAGCATGTTGGTGAAGGTGAACCGCTCGCCCGGCACCACCTCCAGCAACACGCCGTCGCCTGGATGCGTCTCGCCATCGGGGCCGTGCATCGTTATCGAGAAGCGCCCGCCGCTCTTCCAGTCGAGTGCGACGATTTCCGACGTCCATGGGCGCGGGCACCACCATTCGGTGAAGTGATCGACGACCGCGCGCCACACCGCGTCGCGCGGTACGGCGAACGTGCGTTCGATCGCGAGTTCGTGCGCCGGCTGGCTCACGCGACCAGCTCGCCGGCGCGCGCGGCCTCGATCGTGGCGATGTCGATCTTCTTCATCGTCATCATCGCATCCATCGCGCGCTTGGCTGCCGCTTTGTCGGAATCGGTTGTCGCCTCGATCAGCACGCGCGGCGTGATCTGCCACGAAAAGCCCCAGCGATCCTTGCACCAGCCGCACATGCTTTCCTGACCGCCATTACCGGTGATCGCGTTCCAATAGCGGTCGGTCTCTTCCTGGTCGTCGGTCAGCACCGTGAAGCTGACCGCTTCGTTGGGCTTGAAATGCGGGCCGCCATTGAGCCCAACGAAGGGCTGGCCGCACACGGTGAATTCGACCGTCAGCTCGTCGCCCGCCTTCGCGCTGGGATTGTCGTTCGGCGAGTCGTTCCCTTTGCCGACAAAGCTGTCGGGGAAGGTCGCCGCATAGAATTCGGCCGCCTCGCGGGCCTGGCCTTTGTCGAACCACAGGCACGTGGTCATCTTGTTTGCCATTTTCTCTCTCCTTCTATTCCGAATTATTGATTGCCCGGGCCGACCGCGCCGAACACGACGCCGTGGGAATCCGTCGCAACGATGATGCGGTCGCCGCCCGGGACGTCCATCGGCCCCGCCAGCACGGTGCCGCCGGCCTCGCCGACCTTCTTCGCGGTGTCCTCGATGTCGGGGGTGCGGAAATAGAAGCGCCAGCCCGCCGAATCGTGGGGCTGGACCGTCATCGTCGCGCCGATCGTCTGCCCGGCGGCGTCGATGAAGATGTAGTCGCCCATCTCACCCATCGACATCTTGTCGGGATAGGTCCAGCCGAACGTGTCGGCGTAGAATTTGTTCGCGCTTGCCTGATCGGGCGTGTTGAGCTCGTTCCAGTTGCACTTGCCCATGCCCATCCGGTCCCACGCCGTGCTGTTCTGATCGCTCGCGCCGCGCATGATGTAGAAGGGGATGCCCTGCGGGTCGGCGACCATCGCGATCCGGCCAACGCCGGGAATGTCCCATGCCGGCATGTGAACCGCACCGCCGTTTGCCTTGACCTTCTCGGCCGAAGCATCAACGTCGTCGACGCCAATGTAGAATAGCCAGGTCGGCTTGCCGCCATTCGCCGCCATGTCGTCGGACAGCCGCATCACGCCGCCGACCTGGCCGCCATCCGATGTGGCGATCCCGCGATAATCCATTTCGGGGCTCATCGGGTCGGGATCGATCGTCCAACCGATGACATGGTCGTAGAATTTCTTGGACGCCAGCGGATCGGCGGTGATCAGTTCGTACCAGATCGGCGTGCCTTCGGGATTGGGCATCGTATCTCTCCTGAGGATTTGGTTGTCAGTCGTGATCGGTGTCGAGGATCGGCACGAAGCCGCCGAAAATCGCGCGTTGCATGTCGAACGCGGGCTTGATCGCCTGCATTTCCGGGTCCTGCATCACCTTGGCGAAGGCGGCGTCGCGCGTCGCCTTGTCGGGCCATTCGATCCAGCCAAACACGACTTGCTCGCCCGGTTCAGCAGCGACCGCCTGCTTGAAATCGGTAACCTTGCCGTCGGGCACATCCGCGCCCCAGCCATCGACGGTGCGCAGCGCGCCTTCGCGGATGAAGAAAGCGTCGAGCTTTGCGGCGTTCTCGGCATATCCCGCGCGGTCATCCGGTGCCGGGGCGACGATCGCATCGACATAGCCGAACTTGCCGCCGTCGCCGCTGTCATACGCCGCGTCGAACCCGGCATAGATCATCCGCTTCCCGTCGAACGGCATGTCGTCGTCAGGTTGCATCCGCTCGTCGGCCATCATCTTGGCGGCCGCCGCGTCGCAGGTCGCCTTGTCCGGCCACCAGACCCAAGAATAGACGATCTTCTCGCCGGGCTCGGCGTTGACCGCGCGGCGCAGGTCGGTGCGCTTGCCGTCGGGCACGCTTTCCTCCCAGCATTCGACCGTGCGCGTCGCGCCGAATTCGGCGAACATCGGCGAGACCTTGATCGCCAGGTCGAGATAGGCCTGTTTCTTGCCCTCCGGCACCGGGATCACGAAACCTTGAAAATAGCTCATGCCGTCTCTCCTTGTTTCTGCTTTTCCGCCCAGGCGGCATACCATTCGGGTGGCTCGCCAGTGAACCCGGCCATCTGGTCGGCCAGCGCCTTCTGGAAGGCAGGCCGGGCGATGCCGCGGTGCATGTAGGCGGCGAGATTGTCGTAGGTTTCGACAAAGCCCTGGTCGATCAGGATGCGCAGCACGCTGACCATCAACAAGTCGCCCGCGGTGAAGGTGTCGCCGTCGAGCCAGGTCTTGTCGCCCAGCCGGGCGGACAGGTCCTTCAACCGCCCGTGGATCCGCTCCTCGACCGACGCGCGCCGCATCGCCGACCACGGCTTGTCGGCCTCGAACACCGTCACGAACGACAGGTCCATGATCGACGGCTCGACCGAGTTGAGCGCGGCGAACATCCATTCGATCGCGCGCGCCCGCGCGTCACGATCGTCGGGCAGCAGTTTGCCGTATGTCTCCGCGACGTGTTGAACGATCGCGCCGGATTCGAACAAGGTCAGTTCGCCGTCCTCCAGCGTCGGCACTTGTCCGAACGGCTGGCGCGCGCGATGCGATGCCTCTTTCTGTTCGCCCTGGCTCAGATAGAGCACATCGTAGGCCTGGCCGGCTTCCTCGAGCGCCCAGCGCACGCGCAGGTCGCGGACTTGGCCTTCCGCAAACGGCGGCACCCAGTCGAACGCGGTGATGGTCGGTTTGGTCATCCTCAAAACTCCGGCTTGCGAATCGCTGTTTGCATTGTCTGCGCGATTGAGTTATAAAAAACAACCATGAAGTTAGAAAAAGTGACCGACTCGGCAAAAACTGCGGCGAAGCGTTGGTATGACGATGCGTGCGGTACCGCTTTGGCGTTAGAATTCGTCGGGGAGCGCTGGTCGCTGCTGGTGATCCGCGAGCTGATCTACGGCCCGCGCCGGTTCGGTGAGATCAAGGCGAACTTGCCCGGAATCAGTGCAAATGTGCTCACCCAGCGCCTCGAAAGCCTGGAGGAGGCGGGGATCCTGGTGCGCCGCCGGCTGCCGTCCCCGGCCAACGTTCAGGTGTACGACCTAACCGATTGGGGCCGCGAGGCGGAGATAACGATCCGCGAGATGGGGCGCTGGGCGGCGCGCTCGCCGCGGCACGACCCGATGGCGTTCATGTCGACCGCGTCGGCGATGACGTCGCTGCGCACGCTGATTGACCCGGCGCGGGCGTCCGATGTCGCAATGACCGTGGCATTCGACTTTCCGAACGACGCTTTCGTCGCGCGGGTTGCCGATGGCGGTATCGCGATAACGCGCGGCGAGCCGCTCGATGCCGACGTCATCTTCACCGGCGACACGCTGGCGATGCGCCACACCATTTACGGCAAGCTGCCGTTGTCATCCGATGGCATCGGCGGTGGGCTGGCGGTGGCGGGCGATTTCGCTGTCGCGCAACGCTTTGTCGATCTGTTCGCGCTCCCGGAGAAGATCGCGCTCTGACGCGTTGCATTGCACAACGAGTCTCGACTTCGCGCCACCCGTGCGGTTAGGAGAGCGCGCGAAGGAAGCAAGATGACCGACATCCCGAATACGCAGCCCGACAGCCGCGAGACGACGATCCTCGACGCGCCCGACCAGATGAAGTCGGTGCGCGAGCTGTTCGGGATCGACTCCGACATGCAAGTGCCGGCGTTCAGCGAGGCCGACGAGCGCGTGCCCGACCTCGACCCCGCTTATGTCTTCGACGGCGACACCACGCTGGCGATCCTGGCGGGCTTCGCGCACAATCGCCGTGTAATGGTCCAGGGCTATCACGGCACCGGCAAGTCGACGCACATCGAACAGGTCGCGGCGCGGCTCAACTGGCCGTGCATCCGCATCAACCTCGACGCGCATATCAGCCGGATCGACTTGATCGGGCGCGATGCGATCGTGCTGCGCGACGGTCAGCAAGTCACCGAATTCCGCGAGGGGCTATTGCCTTGGGCGCTGCAGACCCCGACCGCCCTGGTGTTCGACGAATACGATGCCGGCCGCCCCGACGTGATGTTCGTGATCCAGCGCGTGCTGGAGACCGAGGGCAAGCTGACCCTGCTCGACCAGAACCGCGTGATTCGGCCGAACCCCTATTTCCGGCTGTTCTCGACCGCCAACACGGTGGGCCTAGGCGACACCAGTGGACTCTATCACGGCACGCAGGCGATCAACCAGGGCCAGATGGACCGCTGGAACATCGTCGTCACGCTCAACTATCTGCCGGCAGCCGTTGAGGCGCAGATCGTGCTCGCCAAATCGGGCGAATATGACAAGCCCGAGGGCAAGGCGGTGGTCGACAACATGGTCCGCGTCGCGGATCTGACCCGCAAGGGGTTCATCAACGGCGACATCTCGACCGTGATGAGCCCGCGCACGGTGATCACCTGGGCGCAGAACGCGATGATCTTCGACGATGTCGGCTTCGCGTTCCGCCTGTCGTTCCTCAACAAATGCGATGAGGCTGAGCGGGCATTGGTGGCGGAATATTACCAGCGGGTGTTCGGCAAAGACTTGCCGGAGAGCGTGGTGGGGGCGGCGTAACCGTCTACCGTGGCAGTTGACACCCCCCTCGATCGCTTCAAGGCCGTGCTCGGCGGCGCGTCGCGCGCGCTGGCCGACGAGCCCGAGGTGGAACTCGGGTTCAGCGCCGTCGCGCACTCCGAATCCGGCAAGCGCATCAACCTGCCCCTGCCCGTCCATAACCTGCCGGCCGCGCAGGTGGCTGAAGCCCGGGGCATGGCGGATGCCTTTGCCCTGAAGCTCAGGCTTCATGATGCTGGCCTGCATGCGCATCTCGCGCCGCGCGATATGGCGGCGCGCGCGGTGTTCGACGCGGTCGAGCAAGCTCGTGTCGAGGTCCTGGGTGC
>NZ_JAQGKZ010000046.1 GCF_028289855.1 Sphingomonas bacterium
GCCTTCCTGGTCGAAACCCCCGATCATGCGCTCGCCGCAGCCAAGGCTGCCGATGATGCGCGCGCGGCAGGCGAAACGCTCAAGCCGCTCGCCGGCGTGCCGATCGGCATGAAGGACCTGTTCTGCACCAAGGGCGTCGCGTCGACCGCGGCGAGCCACATCCTCGAAGGGTTCGCGCCCGAATACGAATCAACCGTCTCGCAGAATCTGTGGGACGCGGGCGCCGGCATGTTGGGCAAGCTCAACATGGACCAGTTCGCGATGGGGTCGTCGAACGAGACCTCGTATTTCGGCAACGTCATTTCGCCCTGGCGGCGTTCGGATGGTGGCAACGCGCCGCTCGCGCCGGGCGGATCATCGGGCGGCAGCTCGGCGGCAATCTCGGCAAGATTGTGCCCGGCAGCGACCGGCACCGACACGGGCGGCTCGATCCGCCAGCCCGCGGCGTTCACCGGGATTTCGGGGATCAAGCCGACTTATGGCCGCTGCTCGCGCTGGGGCGTGGTGGCGTTTTCCTCGAGTCTCGACCAGGCCGGGCCGATGGCGCGCGACGTGCGCGACTGCGCGATCATGCTCGAGGCCATGGCGGGGTTCGACGCCAAGGATTCGACCAGCCTCCAGCTCGACGTGCCCAAATGGGAGGTGGGGCTCAACGCCAGCCTAGCCGGCAAGCGCATCGGTATCCCCAAGGAATATCGCGTCGACAACATGCCCGAGGAGATCGAGGCGCTGTGGCAACAGGGCATTGCGTGGGTAAAGGATGCCGGGGCCGAGGTGGTCGAAGTGTCGCTGCCGCACACCAAATATGCGCTGCCGGCCTATTACATTATCGCCCCCGCCGAGGCCTCGTCGAACCTCGCGCGCTACGACGGCGTGCGCTACGGGCTGCGCGATCTGCCCGAGGGCGCGAACCTGCAGGACATGTACGCCGCGACCCGCGCTGCCGGGTTCGGGCCGGAGGTCAAGCGCCGCATCCTGATCGGGACTTATGTTTTGTCGGCAGGGTTTTACGATGCGTACTTCACACAGGCTTCGAAGGTTCGCGCGCTGATCGCGCGCGATTTCGACGAGGCTTGGAAGTCGTGCGACCTGCTTCTGACGCCCACCGCACCTTCGGCGGCGTTTGCGCTGGGCGAGAAGTCAGCCGATCCGATCGCGATGTATCTGAATGACGTCTTCACCGTGCCGTCGAGCCTAGCCGGGCTGCCGGCGATGTCGGTGCCGGGCGGGCTCGACAAGGCGGGGCTGCCGCTTGGGCTTCAGGTCATCGGCAAGGCGCTCGACGAGCAGGGCGTGCTGGACGCGTGCCTGGCGATCGAGGAGCGGGCTGGGTTTGTCGCGCGGCCTGAGGCGTGGTGGTAGCTGACTTTCCCTCTCCAGCGAAGGCGGGAGAGGGTTAGAGGCCGCTGCGGTTTCATACTTGCAATGTTGGGATTCGTTTGAGAGCGTCCAGGCCGCTCTTTGACATCGTGATCTTGCACCGAAATGGCCGCTCATCGGCACCCCATGGTCAGTGCGAACATTGGGAACATTCGCTCTAATCCACCCGCCCACGCTCCACCGAATCGAGGATCCGCGCGCCCGCCATGAACACCGCGATCGGGCAGACCGAAAACAGCAGCCAGCCGCCGAAGCCGGGATATTGCTGGACGTAGTGGACCCCGCGCTCGACCGCGCCGAGGCCGAGGCCATAGATGATCAGGAACGCCTCGAACTTGGTCTTGATGATAAACAGGCGGGAGAGTTTGGTCCACATGGCGTCCGTTAACGCATAGACCGTGCCAATGGCGGAAACGCGTCGTTTCGCGTTACCGGACAGGGTTAATCGTAAGTAAATCCGACAGATAGAGCGTCTCGAGCAGCGCCGTGCGGGCGGCGCGGATGCGAGAGATCAGCGTAGGATCGCCGATGTCGGCGATCGCGATCTCCTCGGGCCAATGCGCCTCGATCGTTACCGCGATGCGATCGAGCTTGGCGGTATCGACCATGAAACGATCGTCGACCGTCGCCGGATCGGCGACGACGCGCAGCCGCAGGCACGCCGGGCCGCCGCCGTTCGCCATCGACTGGCGGACATCGACCACCTCGACCCGGCGGATCGGGCCGTTGCCAGCGAGCATTTCCTGTAGCCACGCCCAGACGGCGGCGTTGGCGCGCGCCTCCCCAGGCACGATCAGCGCCATCGTGCCGTCGGGCAGCGTCACCAATTGGGCGTTAAACAGGTATGACGAAATCGCGTCGGCCAGGCTGACGCGGGCTGCGGGCACCTCGACGATCTCGGCCCAGGGCGCGGCTCGGGCGATGCCGGCGTACAACCCGTCCTTGTCCTCGAACGCCAGTTCGTGCGCGAACAATACGCGTTCGTTGGCGACCGCGACAACGTCGTTGTGGAACGCTCCCGCGGTGATCGCGGCGACCGATTGCTGCGCGAACAACGTGCGGTCGGGCGAGAGCCGATGGCGTCGGGCTATAGCCTCGGATGCCTCGCGGCGCTGACGGGCCGGGAAGGGGCCGCCGCTTTCGCCGTAGACAAAGATCTCGACCCCGCGCGCGTCGTGATGCTCGCACAGCCGCATATGATTGGCCGCGCCCTCGTCGCCGAACGGCGCGGGGACGGGAAGGTGGACGGCAAAGGCCGGGTCGGCAAACGCGAGGCGAAGCTGCGCCAGCGTCTCCGGCCATTCGTGGCTGCGGTGCGGCATCGTGACGAGATTGGCGACGGTCAGGTGGCACCGGCCGTCGGGGGTGTCGGGACCGGGCGAGACGGTCGCCGCATTGGCCGCCCACATCGGGGAGGCGGACAACGCCTGCGCCTGAAGGTAGGGCGTCGCGTCGGTGTAGGTCGTGGCGAGGCTCGTCAGCCAGCCGTCGTCGGGCCGATCCTGCGGCGGCAGGAGGCCCTGCGTCAGGCCGAGCGCGAGATTGGCGCGCATCTTGGCGACACCCTCCAGCGCGGCATCGCGCGGGCGTGACGTCAAGCCGGCATTCTTCATCGCGGCCAGGTTTCCCGCGCTCAAACCGGCATAATTGTGGCTCGGCCCGACGATCCCATCGAAGTTGATCTCGACCAGCATCAGCCGCGACCGATATAAGTAACCTGGTTGCCCTCGCCGACGCCGAGTGCCGCGCAGCCGTCGCGGTCGATCACCACCCCGCCGCCCGCCTCGCGCAGCTTGGCGAAAGCGCAGCGGAAGTCGCTCAGCCGCCCCGTCGCCGCCAGCGCGCGGTCGCCGCCATCCTCGTCCACCGCAACCACCGTCGCGGTTTTGGCCTGGGCGACGCTTTTGACGTGGTCGGTCCGCGCAGTCATGGTCGGGCCGCCGTCGAAGATGTCGACGTAATTCTCGAACGCGAAGCCTTCGCTCTCGAGCATCCGCATCGCCGCGCGGCCCGATGGGTGCGGCAGACCGATCACCGAGCGCGCACTCTCGGTCAGCATCGCGACATAGATCGGGTGCTTGGGGAACAGATCGGCGATGAACTGGTGCCCGCGCGTCGCATTGAAACGGTCGGCATCCTGGAAATTCATCCCGAAGAAGCGGCCCGCCAGTCCGTCCCAGAATGGCGACCCGCCGGCTTCGTCGATGATCCCGCGCAGTTCGGCCAGAATTCGGTCGGCGAAGCGCGCACGGTGCATCGCGATGAACAGGTAGCGGCTGCGCGCGAGCAACAGGCCGAGGCCACCGGCCCGCTCGCCGGGATGGAGGAACAGCCCGCCGACCTCGCTCGACCCTTCGAGGTCGGTGGTCAGCGACAGCATCTCGGCGCGAAACGTGCGGTTCAGCTCCTTGCTGTTCTGCGACAGCGTGCCGAGCCGATAGCTGTAGAAAGGGTGCTGCTGACCGATCCGGCTGAACATCTGGCACGTGCCGCGCACTTCGCCGGTCTCGACGTTCTCGAGCATCAACACGAAGATGTCGTCGGCCAATGCGTCATCGGTGCGTGCGAACGCGGCGCTGCTGGTGCCCAGCCGCGCCTTCAACGCTCGGCGATCGGCCGGCAGGTTGGTGAAACCGCCGCCGGTCAGCTTCGCCATTTCGTACAGATGCTCGATATCGGCATCGACGGCGGCGCGGATACGAAAGCTCACAATCCCCCCTGTTCGGCGATCTTGAGGACAGTCAGCGCCGACAAAGCGGCGCGTTCGGGCAGGCTGTCGATCAGGAGGAACTCCTCGGCCGAATGGATCGCCCCACCGCGCGCGCCCATCGTGTCGACCACCGGCACCCCGGCCGCGGCGATATTGTTCCCGTCGCATACGCCGCCGGTCGCTTTCCAGCCGATGTCGAGGCCGAGATCGGCGCCGGCATCCCGGACCAGCGCGAACAATTTGGCGGCGCCGTCGTCGATCGGCTTGGGCGGGCGATTGAAGCCGCCATGCACGTCGATCCGCACATCGCGGTCGGTCGTGACCGCTGCGACCGCATGATCGATCGCGGCTTGCGCGCTGGCGATCGCATCTGGCGAGGATGGGCGAAAATTGACGCGCAGGATGGCCAGATCGGGCACGACGTTGTTCGGCCCGCCGCCCTCGATCCGCGCAGGATTGACCGCGAGGCCCTCCTTCTTTGCCGCGAATAGCCGAACCGCGAGATCGCTCGCCGCGACGATCGCATTGCGCCCGTCGTCGGGGTTGCGGCCGGCATGCGCGCTCTTGCCATGGACGACGATAGAGAAATTGCCCGTTCCGCCGCGCGCGCCGGCAAGCGTGCCGTCGGGCAACGCGGGTTCGTAGGTCAGCGCGGCGACCTTTCCTCGCGCGAGCTCGGCGATCAAAGCGGCGGAGGAAAACGACCCGGTTTCCTCGTCCGAATTGATCATCACGTCATAGCCGATCCGCGCAGCAAGCGGCGATACCTCGACCGCCTTGAGTGCGGCGAGCATCAGCGCGAGCCCGCCCTTCATATCGGCCACTCCGGGGCCGTTCACCGTATTAGAATCCACCTCGGCCAGCATCTGAAACGGGTGATCGACCGGATAGACCGTATCCATGTGCCCGGTGAACAGCATTCGCACCGGCGCCTCAGTACGGACGCGAACGACAAGATGCCGGCCATGTTCGATCGCGCTGACCTTGCCATCGGCGCCGACGCTCTCGGCAGAATGCGGGTCGATCAGGGACACTTCGCCCGGCAGCGCCGAAAACACGTCGGCCAGCGCACTGGCCATTGCCGACAGCCCGGTCAGGTTGCGCGTCCCGCTGTTGATCGCCGCCCAAGTGCGGGTGTTGGCGAGCATCGGCTCGGCATTGACGCGGTCGAGGACGGCAGGGATCATCGCCGCCGTCTAGGCCGGTCCGGCCGCGGGGTGAACCCCCGCGGAGCGGCGATCAATGCGAATTATAGTTGGTGCCCGACCCGCTGCTCACGCCCAGCGCCTTGCGCCCCGCCGCAAAGGGATTGCCCGGGCCATAGGCCTTGGCGCTCGATGGCCGCGTGCCGCCGCTGCACACGAACTGGCGCGCGGAATCGTCGAGCGATCCGCTGGTGACGTCACGCCACATGCCCGATCCGGCCTCGTCCGACAGCTGCGCCAGGCTGGTGCTGTAACCGGTCAGGTGCAGGAAGCGGTAGCGCGCGCCGGCGCAATCGAATTCGAGCACCAGTTCGCGCGACGCCGTGCCGTCGGCGTCCGAGGTGGAATGCACGCTCCACGCATGGATCCGGCGCAGGTTCGTTCCGCTGTTCACGATACTGTCTCGATCGATGAAATAGGCGGTCGTGCTCGATTCCGATATGGCGACGAGATACCAGTTCTTCGCCGATGCCGGGACCGACCAGAACAACGCAACCAGAGCTAGCCACTTGATCATGTGATCCCCCTTTTTGTAGCGCGGTCATCGTGCAGAGCAGCGCCCGGCTTTGCAAGTATCAACCGATGGTCAATTGACCGGAAAATGTCGCGAGCACGTCTGCATAGAGCTGGCGCTTGAACGGTACGATTAACTTGGGCAGGTCGGCTGGATCGACCCAGCGCCATGACATGAATTCGGGATGCGGCGTCGCCAGGTCGATATCGGTGTCCTCGCCCAAGAAGCGATACAGGAACCATTTTTGGCGCTGTCCGCGCCATTTGCCCTTCCAGACCTGGCCGACCAGGTCGTCGGGCAGATCGTAGAAGAATTCGCCCGGTGCCTCGGCGATCAAGGCGACTTTGTCCGGTGCGACCCCGATTTCTTCGCCCAGCTCGCGCACCGCCGCCGTTTCCGCATCCTCGCCGGAATCGATCCCGCCCTGCGGCATCTGCCATGCTTCGACGGTCGTATCGATCCGCTGCCCGACGAACGCGAGACCGTCGCGGTTGAGCAGCATGATTCCTGCGCAGGGACGATAGGGCAGGTCCGCCTTGTCGGTCACTCCGCCGCCTGCGCCATCACGCGGTCGCCCTCGGCCTCGACGATGATGTCCTTCAGCGCGGCGAGCGCACCGGCGACATCGCCGACGCTCGACGGGATGACTTTGCGCATCGTGATGAAGCCGTGGACGTTACCCTTGGCCTCGCGGAACACGACCGGCACGCCGGCTTTCGCGAGTCCCGCCGCATAAGCGCGGCCCTGGTCGCGGATCGGGTCGAGGCTGGCGGTCACCACAACCGCTGCCGGCATGCCGGCGAGATCGCCGAGCAAGGGTGACGTGCGAATGTGCGTGGCTTCCGACTGATAGGCGGCATCGAACCATTCCATCGACTCGCGGGTCAGCAAATAGCCATCGCCGAATTCGGCATAGGACGGATACTCCCGACTCATATCCGCAGCGGGATAGAAGGGCAGCTGCGCGATGACGGGAACCTTGGCGGGTTTGTCGCGCAGCGCCATCGCGGTGACGATGGTCAAATTCCCGCCCGCGCTGTCGCCGGCGAGGATCAGCGAGGTGACCGCGCGGCCGATCTCGGTGGGGCTGTCCGCGACCCAGCGCGCCGCCGCCTCGCAATCGTCGGGCGCGGCGGGCCATTTCGCTTCGGGCGCCAGACGGTAATCGACCGCGATCACCGGTAAATCGAGCGTGCGCGCCATTTCGGCGGTGAAGCTGGCATGGCTGTCGAGATCGCCGATGACGAACCCGCCGCCGTGAAAAAACACCACCGCCGGGCCGGGCTCGCGGCTGGCGCGCGGATCGAACAGCCGCGCGGGGATATCGCCCGCCGGGCCGGGGATGTTGAGGTCGAGCATCGTGCCGAGTTCGCCGATCGGCTGATCCGCGACATCCTTCATCATCACGTACATCGCGCGCGCCGCCGCCGGCTCGAGTTCGTGCATCTTCGGGCCCGGCATACTCGCCAGATAATCGAGGAATCCGCGGGCGTCGGGACGGACGAAGGGTTCAGTCATGCGGCTATCCTCTCGGGTGTTCCGTCCTTAAATAAAACCTATGATCGCCGTCGTCCATCACCCTGCGTACGTCGCGCCGGGGCAAGCCCGATCGGGCTATCAGTGGAACAAGAGCGGCGCGATCCGCGACCTGTTGCACGAGGCGGGCGACGCGATCGAATGGTTCGAGCCAGAGCCGATGCCGCGCGCATGGATCGAAGCGACGCACGATCCCGAATACGTCGCCGAAGTCATCGAATCGCGTGTGCCGCGCGAAAAGGAACGGCGGATCGGCTTTGCGGTCAACGAAGTCGCCGCGCGGCGGGCGCAGCTGGTGCCGGGCGGGACGTATCTCGCGGCGATGCTGGCGCTCGATCGCGGGTTTGCCGCCAACAGCGCGGGCGGGAGCCATCATGCGCTGGCCGACACCGGCGCCGGCTATTGCGTGTTTAACGACCTCGCCATCGCCGCGATCCGGTTGATCGAGGAAATGACGGTCGCGCGCCTGACGATCGTCGATTGCGATGTGCATCAGGGCGACGGTACCGCCGCACTGACTCCCGGCCGACCAGGCATCGCGACCTATTCGATCCACGCCGCGAAGAATTTTCCGGCGCGCAAGGCGCGGTCGACGCTCGACGTGCCGCTGGCCGACGGGGTCGGGGATGACGAGTATCTCGACACGCTCGAGGCGACGCTCGCGCCGATGCTCGACGCAGAACGGCCCGAATTGATCCTGTATCAAGCCGGTATCGATCCGTTCGGTGGCGACCGGCTGGGACGCCTGGACCTGACCGATGCGGGCCTCGCACGCCGCGAGCGCCTGATCGCACGGCTGGCGATCGGCCGCGGCATCCCGCTCGCGAGCACCATCGGCGGCGGTTATGGCGACGATGTGATCGCGATCGCCGGTCGCCATGTCGCGGCGATCCTGACTCTGGGACAGGCATTCGCCGACGGATGGCAAAGAACGGTTTTCACGGGAGTGTAACCGATCTAGGTTGGCCAGCAGGGGCTCCGCACCTAGAGAAGCCCGCGACACGACGCAGGAAACAGAGCTGACATGGCGACCGCCGCCCACGAAGTGACGCCACAAGAGGCGTCCGCCCATCCGCCCGCAGAATCGATCGTCGTCCGCTTTGCCGGGGATTCCGGCGACGGAATGCAGTTGACCGGGGGGCAGTTCACGCTGTCGACCGCGTTGGCCGGCAACGATCTGGCGACCTTCCCCGATTTCCCTGCCGAGATCCGCGCGCCGCTCGGCACCTTGTTCGGCGTCTCTGCCTTCCAGATCAATTTCGGCTCGACCGCGATCGAGACTGCGGGTGACGAACTCGACGTACTGGTTGCGATGAACCCCGCGGCGCTCAAGACCAATGTCGATGCGCTCAAGCTGGGCGGGCTGATCATCGCCGACAGCGGCGAGTTCACCGACCGCAACCTGGCCAAGGCGAAGTACGACGCCAACCCGATCGAGGACGGCAGCCTGGGCAAGTGGCAGGTTCTCGCGTTCAACATCTCGCAGCTGACGCTCGACGCGGTCAAGCCGTTCGGGCTGGGCAACAAGGAAGCGTTGCGCTGCAAGAACATGTGGACACTGGGGCTGGCGCTGTGGATGTTCGACCGCGACCGCCAGCCGCTGATCGACTGGCTCAAGGCCAAGTTCGCCAAGAACCCCACGCTGGCCGAGGCCAATATCGCCGCGATCAACGCGGGGCATGCCTATGGCGAGACGGCGGAGATTTCCGGGCCGCTAAAGCAGCATCACGTTGCTGCGGCGCCTGCCGAACCCGGGCTCTATCGGACGGTTACCGGAGCCGAAGCGATTTCGATGGGGCTTGTCGCGGGCGCGCAGCTTGCGGGCATCCCGATGTTCTTCGGCGGCTATCCGATCACCCCTGCGTCGGCGATTCTGCATCACCTAAGCCGTCTCAAGGAGTTCGGCATCACCACGTTCCAGGCCGAGGACGAAATCGCCGCGATCGCCAGCGCGATTGGTGCGTCCTATGCCGGACAGCTTGGCGTGACCTCGTCATCGGGACCGGGCATTGCGCTCAAGGGTGAGGCGATGGGCCTTGCGATCATGACCGAATTGCCTTTGGTCATCATCAATTCGCAGCGCGGCGGGCCGTCCACCGGGCTGCCGACCAAGACCGAGCAATCGGACCTTTATCAGGCGGTCTATGGCCGGAACGGCGATGCGCCGATGCCGGTAATCGCCGCGCGGAGCCCGTCCGACGCGTTCGAGGTCGCGATCGAGGCGGTGCGTATCGCGACGCAATACATGACCCCGGTGATGGTGCTGACCGACGGATATATCGCCAATGCCGCCGAACCGTGGAAGGTGCCGTCGGTCAGCGACTATGCGCCGTTCCCGGTTGAATACCTTGAAACCGCGCCCGCTGAAGGGTTCCAGGCCTATGCGCGCGACGCCAAGCTGAAACGGCCGTGGGTCAAGCCCGGCACGCCGGGTCTGCTCCATCGCATCGGCGGGATCGAGAAGGCGCTCGGTACCGGCAACATCGATTATTCGCCCGCCAACCACCAGGCGATGACCGATATTCGGCAGGACAAGGTGCTCGGCATCGACGTGCCCGATCAGCAGGTCGAAATCGGCGAGCAAGGCGGCAAGCTCGCGGTGGTCGGCTGGGGCTCGACCTTCGGGCCGATCCATCAGGCGGTGCGGCGCGCGCGGCGCCGGGGACTCGATGTCGCGCATCTGCATATTCGCCACATCTGGCCGATGCCCAAAAATCTTGGCGCGTTGCTAAAGAGCTACGACAAGATTCTCGTACCCGAAATGAACACTGGCCAGCTCAAGACAGTGCTCCGCGACCAGTTCCTGGTCGATGCTCGCCCGCTCAACAAGGTGAGCGGCCAGCCGTTCCGGATTGTCGAGATCGAGGACGCGATCGACGCGATGCTGCACGGCGGGTCGGGCGGCGAGGTCCCGGTGAGCGACACGCAATTGCCGAGCGCCGAGGCGATCAATCCATGAACCCCAACAGCTCGTCGGCCGCGTTGCTCAATGTCGGTGTGCTGATCGCGCTCTGCGCGCTCGCGTACTTCGTATTTCCGGGACAGGACGGGATCATGATCGCGATCGGCCTGGTCGTCGGGTTCGTGCTCGCGATGCTGACCTTCGCCAGGACGATGCCCGCGGGCGCGACCATTCCGGCCGCTTTGGGTGCGTTCGTCGGGCTCGTGCTCGTCGCGTTCGCGATCCCCTGGATGATCTCGCACGAACTGCGCGCCGCTGACGTCGGGAATATGCGCGACGGGTTGCTGACGATGAGCGGCGCGGTCGGGGCGCTGTTGTGGGGCGTCGCGCTGCGCCTGTTGTGGAATTCAAGGAAGTTGATTCGATGAACGACATGACTCCGCCGATCAAGTCGCTGCCCAAGGACTGGGAAACCGACCAGGAAGTGCGGTGGTGTCCGGGTTGCGGCGACTATGCGATCCTGAAGGCGGTGCAGCGGACCATGCCCGAGATCGGCGCGCGGCCTGAGAATACGGTATTCGTCAGCGGTATCGGCTGCTCGTCGCGCTTTCCTTATTACATGGAGACATATGGCTTCCATACGATCCACGGCCGCGCGCCGGCGGTGGCGACGGGGGTCAAGCTGGCCAATCCCGAACTCGACGTGTGGATCATCACCGGCGACGGTGACGCACTGTCGATCGGCGGCAACCACACGATGCACCTGCTCAGGCGCAACCTGAATTGCCAGGTGCTGCTGTTCAACAACGAGATTTACGGCCTGACCAAGGGGCAATATTCGCCCACCAGCCGGGTCGGCACGCGCAGCCCCTCGACGCCGTTCGGTTCGGTCGACCGCCCCGCCACGCCATGCGCGTTCGCGTTGGGATCTGGCGCGCGGTTCGTCGCGCGAGCGATCGACGTCAACAAGAACCTGCCGAGCGTGCTCAAAGCCGCCTACGCGCATCAGGGCGCGGCGTTCGTCGAGATCTTTCAGAATTGCATCGTCTATAATGACGAGGTGTTTGGCGCGTTCACCGAAAAGGCCAATGCCGCCGCCAACCAGATGTGGGTCGAACATGGCCAGCCGCTGCTGTTCGCGGGCGGTACCAAGGGGCTGACGATGGACACCGATCGGTTGGTGCTCAAGGTTGTCGATGTGACCGATGGCGACTGGCAAGGCGCGCATGTTGCGGTGCACGATCAGACCAACCGCGGGCTCGCGCACATGCTGGTGGAAATGCCGTTCGGCGTGTTTCCGATGGCGCTGGGGGTGCTCTACGACGATCCTGCCCCGACCTTCGACAGCGCGGTGATCGCGCAGAATGCGCAGGCCAGCGAGGGCAAGAAGCCCGATCTGCAAAAACTGCTGAGCCAGGGCCAGACGTGGATGGTCGAGAAGCAGCCGCACGTCATCTAAAGCGAATGCCGGCTCCGGTCATCGTCTGGCTGCGGCGGGACTTGCGTCTCGCCGATCAGCCCGCGTTGGCCGCGGCGATCGGTCAGGGGCCAGTGGTGCCGGTCTACATTCTGGACGACGAGACGCCCAAGCACCGCAAGATGGGCGCCGCTTCGCGGTGGTGGCTACACCACAGCCTGGAGTCGCTCGACCGGGATTTGCGCGTGTGCGGCTCGCGGCTGATCCTGCGGCGCGGGCCGTGCGACGAGGAGCTTGCGAAGGTCGCCACGGAGATTGGCGCTCACACAGTCCATGCCATCCGCCATTACGAACCGTGGTGGCGCAACGCCGAGCGCGCTGTGGCCAAGCGGCTCGATCTGGTGTGCCACGACGGCAATTACCTCGCGCCGCCCGGGTCGGTGACGAGCGGGAGCGGGGCGCCGTACAAGATCTTCACACCGTTCTGGCGCGCGCTGCGTGACGTCATGCCGCCACAGCACTCGCTTGAAGCCCCCGTCCAGATAGGCGCGCCGAGCAAATGGCCGGCAAGTGACAAGCTCGAGCAGTGGGATTTGCTGCCAAGCAAGCCCAACTGGGCGGCCGCTTTCGCCAAGGAATGGACGCCGGGCGAGATGGGCGCGCACGAGCGGCTCGACGATTTCGTCGCTGAGGCATCCCGCTACGACGAGACGCGAAACCTGCCGTCGCTTGGGGGCAGTGCACGTCTGTCGCCGCACCTCCATTTCGGTGAGGTTTCGCCAGCTCAGGTCTGGCATCGCCTCGCGGGCAAGGGCGGGTCGGTCGACACCTTCCTGGGCGAGCTGGCATGGCGCGATTTCGCGCAGAACGTCATCCTGCAACTGCCCGATTACGCATCGAAGAACGGCCGCGAGCGGTTCGACGCGCTACCGTGGCGATCGTCGAAGACCGATCTGCGCGCCTGGCAGCAAGGACGCACAGGCTACCCGATCGTCGATGCAGGGATGCGCCAGCTTTGGGCGACCGGGTGGATGCACAACCGCGTGCGGATGATCGCCGCCAGTTTCCTGATCAAGCATTTGCTGATCGACTGGCGCGAGGGCGAGGCGTGGTTCTGGGACACGCTGGTCGACGCCGATTACGGCAATAACGCCGTCAATTGGCAATGGGTGGCGGGAACCGGAATCGACGCAAATATGTGGGGCCGGGTCATGGCGCCGCTGGTTCAGTCGGAAAAGTTCGACGCGGCGGACTACATCCGCGAATGGGTGCCCGAACTGCGCGATCTGACCGACGATGCGATCCACGACCCCGACGATGCGGGCTGCCGGCCCGACACCTATCCCGCCAAGATCATTGGCCATCGTGAAGCGCGCGAACGGGCGATCGCGGCGGGGCGAAAGATACGCTGAATCGCTTGGCGACAATAAAGCGCTGGTGCATGGATCCCGCGATGGATGCGCTGAC
>NZ_JAQGKZ010000049.1 GCF_028289855.1 Sphingomonas bacterium
CTACCGTGGCAGTTGACACCCCCCTCGATCGCTTCAAGGCCGTGCTCGGCGGCGCGTCGCGCGCGCTGGCCGACGAGCCCGAGGTCGAGCTCGCCTTCACCGCCGACGCGCCGACGCAGTCGGGCAAGCATATCAAGGTGCCGATGCCCGCGCGGACCTTGCCCGCCGATCAGGTGGCGGAGGCACGCGGGTTCGCCGACGGCTTCGCGCTGCGGCTCAAGCATCACAATGCCGCGTTGCACCTGAAGACCGCACCGTCGGATGCGGTGGCGCGCGCGGTGTTCGACGCCGCCGAGGGTGCGCGGGTCGAGGCACTGGGGTCGCGCGGGTATCGCGGGATCACCGACAATCTTGCCCATGCGCTCGATCAGAAGCTGCGCAGCGACCCGATCACGCGCGCGCGGACGCGCGACGAAGTGCCATTGTCGACCGCGATCGGCCTGCTGGTACGCGAGCGGCTGACCGGGGAGGAAGCGCCCGCCGTCGCGCAGCCTGGCTTGGCGCTGGTGCGCGAGTGGATCGAGGAGAAAGCGGGGGGTGATCTCGACGCGTTGCGGTTGGCGCTCGACGATCAACGCGCGTTCGCCAGCCTCGCGACCAAGTTGCTCGAGGATCTCGAACTGATCGAGGGCGACCAATTGCCCGAGGATTCGGACGATGGCGGCAACGACGACGAGGGCACCGACGAGCAGGACCAGGGCGACGAGGGCGAGGACGAGGGCGAGCAGGGGCAGGGCGAGGTAGAAGCGCGCGGCGAGCAATCCGAGACCGACAGCGACGACGGCGAGGGTGCCGAGACCGGTGACGACGATTTCGAGGAATCGGATGGCGAGGCCGGCGACGAGGGCGAGGAGGGGATGATGCCCGTCCGCCCCAACCGCCCGTTCAACGACCTGTCGCCGCACTTCGACTACAAGCCGTGGACGACGCAATATGACGAGGTGATCGCGGCGACCGAATTGTGCGACGCCGAGGAGCTGACACGGCTGCGGTCGTATCTCGACCAGCAACTCGTCCATTTGCAGGGCGCGGTGACCAAGCTTGCCAACCGGTTGCAGCGCCGACTGATGGCGCAGCAGAACCGCAGCTGGGATTTCGATCAGGAGGAAGGGTTGCTCGACGCCGCGCGGCTCGCGCGCGTGATCGTCAGCCCGGGGTCGTCGCTGAGCTACAAGGTCGAGCGCGAGACCGAGTTCAAGGACACCGTCGTCACCTTGCTGATCGACAATTCGGGGTCGATGCGCGGGCGGCCGATCTCGATCGCGGCGATCAGTGCGGACATTCTTGCGCGCACGCTTGAACGCTGCGGGGTCAAGACCGAGATTCTCGGTTTCACCACGCGCGCGTGGAAGGGCGGGCAGGCGCGCGAAAGCTGGCTCGCGGCGGGGCGCCCACCACAGCCGGGGCGGCTCAACGACGTACGCCACATCGTCTACAAACAGGCCGACGAGCCGTACCGTCGTGCCAAGCCGAGCCTCGGGCTGATGATGCGCGAGGGGCTGCTCAAGGAGAATATCGACGGCGAGGCGCTGCTCTGGGCGCACAGCCGACTGATCGGCCGCTCCGAGGAGCGCAAGATCCTGATGGTCATTTCGGACGGCGCGCCGGTCGACGATTCGACGCTCAGTGTGAACAGCGGAAGTTATCTCGAACGCCATTTGCGTCAGGTAATCGGCTGGATCGAAAGCCGCTCCCCGGTGGAACTGGCAGCGATTGGCATCGGCCACGACGTGACGCGCTATTACGAGCGCGCGGTGACAATTATGGACGCGGATCAACTCGGTGGGACGATCATCGAACAGCTTGCCGCCTTGTTCGACAAGCCATAACCTGCCCCGCATGAACCCGCAGATCGCCCTGCTGCTGACCGTCGCGATCCCGCTGGCGTTGGTGATTGCCTTGTTTGTGACGACGGGCGCCGAAAAGCCGCTGACATTGTGGCAGTTGGCGATCACGCCGACGGTGGCGATCGCGACGATCGGCGTGTGCTTGGTGCTGCAACAGCATCCCCCGTTTGGTGTGCCGGCGGTTGTCGGCATGGCGGCGCCCGGGGCGGTCGGCCTGATGACGGGGACTTTGCGCGCGGGCACCGTCAGGATGCGCGTCGATCCTGTGACGGGCGCGTTATTGACGCAGACGTCGAGCTACGCATTCATCCTGTTCGCCGCGTTGTTCGGTATCCGGTTCGTAGGTGCTTGGACACGCGGTCATGAGGCGACTTCGCTCGCCTTGTTCGACGCGGCATTGCTGTTCGCGCTGGCGATGATCGTTACTCAGCGGCTCGGTATCTTCCGCCGCGCTCGAACGCTGTTGCGGGCCGAAGCGCCGTTGGCATGAAGATCGATCCGCCTGCGGGCGGATTCTCCGGACCCGTCAAGCGATCGATCACGATCGCGGGGCACGAGACGTCGATCACACTCGAACCGATGTTCTGGCGAGTGCTGGAAGCGGCGGCGGTCGATCGCGCTCTCCCGCTCAATGCGCTCGTCGCGGCGATCGACGCGATCCGGATAGAGGCCGCCAATCCGCCCAATCTGGCCAGCGCGCTGCGATCCTGGGCTCTGGCACAGCATTTAGATGAAAATCACTCGCAATAGCGTTGACACTGCGAACGACTCTCAATAGCGCGTCTCCCACAAGGGAGATAAGAATGACTCGCAACAACGCCGCTCGCCGTTTCGCCAAGCCGGCCTTCCTGGCCTTGTCGTGCGTCGGCGCGTTCGCGACGCGTCCGGCGTTCGCCGCGAGCGATCCCGATCCGGTCCCGGCGAACGACGATGATGATCAAAGTCGCGACATCCTCATCACCGGTCAGAAGATCAAGGATCAGCCCGGCCCCAAGGACGTCGCGCCGATCGTCAATACGCCCAAGTCGGTTATCATCCTCGACAAGAGCGTGATCGAGCAGACTGGGTCGAGCTCGTTGCAGGATGCGCTGCGCACCGTGCCGGGGATTACCTTCGGCGCGGCGGAGGGCGGCAACCCGATCGGCGATCGTCCGTTCATCCGCGGCTTCGACAGCCAGGGGTCGATCTATGTCGACGGCGTGCGCAGCCTCGCGTCGCAGAACCGCGAAGTGTTCGCGATCGATTCGGTGCAGATCATCCGCGGGTCGGATTCGACGCTGGGCGGGCGCGGCTCGGC
>NZ_JAQGKZ010000098.1 GCF_028289855.1 Sphingomonas bacterium
GCCGAGCACGAGGTTGCTCAGTCCGGCTGGCGGAAACCAGGCGAGCGTGAAGAACAGGGCGACGGGAGTCACCGCGCCGTACATGAACGGATGCCGCCGCCCCCAGCGGGTGCGCGTAACGTCGGACCAGCGCCCGATCAACGGATCGGCAACGGCATCGACCACCAGGGTCAGCGCGATCGCGATCGACACGACGCTCGCGGGGATGCCGACCACCTGGTTGTAATAGAAAATCAGGAAGGTGTTGAAGACCGCGCCCTTCAGGCCCGCGGCCACCGAGCCGATGCCATAGGCGATCCGCGTGCCCATCGTGATCGGCGGCAGGACAGCAGGCGGCATGCCCCTGCCTGCTTCGTCCAAAGCGACCGTCGTAGCCATCCTGCTCTCCCATGCGCCGTTATGCCGGCGTCAGGTTTCGAACCTGCGGTATGTATATGGCCAAGGTCAAGACACTTCCATCAAAGGAAAACCAGCAGTAACTTCGACCAGATGGCCGGTCCGTCATTACCCGATCGAATTCGCCTCACGCTGGAGTCCGTGGCCGACCCCGCACGGGCGCCGGCGATGCAGGCCTACATGAAGTCGTCGATGCCATATCTCGGCGTCTCGACCGCCCCTCGGCGCGCGGCGCTCGAGCCCATCTTTACGGGACTCGACTGGCCAGACAGTGCGACTTGGCAGCACGATGCACTATCCGTCTGGCGCGGTGCCGAGTTTCGCGAGGAGCGCTATGCCGCGCTCGAGCTGACCGGCGTAAAGGCCGCGAGGTGTTTCCAGCACATCGACGCGCTGCCGATGTACGAGGAGATGATCGTTACGGGCGCTTGGTGGGATTATATCGACGAAATCGCCGGCCACCGGCTGTGGACGATCCTGCAGAACGACCGCGCGGCGATGACGCGAACGATGCGCGCCTGGTCGACCGACGACGACATGTGGAAACGGCGCTGCGCGATCATCTGCCAGCTCCGCGCCAAAAGCGCGACCGACCTCGACTTGCTCTACGCGTGCATCGAGCCGTCGATCGGATCGAGCGAATTCTTCCTGCGCAAGGCGATCGGCTGGGCGCTGCGCCAATATGCCTGGACCGACCCGGACGAGGTCGCGCGCTACGTCGCGGCGAACGCCGATCGGCTGAGCGGCCTCAGCCAACGCGAGGCGCTCAAGAACGGCGGGAAGCGGCGCGGCTAGATCCGCAGCCCATTTTTTACTGTCCTACACAGGTCGATTTGTGAGACGGAGGAACGGTGCCGTGAGCGAGTTCGCCGCACCACGAGCGGAAGTTAAAAGATAAGAGCGTTTATCGCTAACTTTCGGGGGAGAATTGCGTGAAGTTCGACAATCGCGCGATACCGATCGCGCTGGCGGCGGTGCTGATCGATACGATCGGGTTCGGCATCATCATGCCGGTGTTTCCCACGCTGATCACCACGCTCGGCCATATCGACCTCGAACAGGCGACGCGCGTCGCGGGGTACATGCTCGTCGTGTTCTCGGTGATGCAATTCTTCGCGGGGCCGGTACTCGGCAATCTAAGCGACCGGTTCGGGCGGCGGCCGATCCTGATGACCTCGATGCTGTGCTTCGGGATCGATTATGCGCTGATGGCCTGGGCGCCGACGCTCGGCTGGCTGTTCCTCGGCCGTGCGATCGCCGGTGCGGCGGGCGCGGTTTACGGCCCCGCCGGATCGGTGATCGCCGACTCCACCCCGCCCGAAAAACGCAGCGCGGCGTTCGGGATGATCGGCGCATGCTTCGGGATCGGCTTCATCATTGGCCCGGCGATCGGCGGGCTGCTCGCCGGTCTGGGCCCGCGCGCGCCGTTCGTCGCCGCGGCCTTGCTGGCGCTGACCAACGCCGCGGTGATGTTTTTCTTCATGCCGGAGACGCTCAAGCCCGAAAACCGGCGCCCGTTCAGCCTGAAGGACGCGCACATCATCGGCGCGTTCCGGCCGCTGTTCCACGCGGGCAATGCGGCGCCGCTGCTGCTCGCCTGGTTCGTCTGGCAACTCGCGCACATGGTCTATCCGGCGACCTGGTCGTTCTGGGCGGCGATCCGCTTCGGCTGGGACGCGCGCGCAATCGGCTGGAGCCTGGCGTTCGTCGGGGTGATCATGGCGTGCGTCCAGGGCGGGCTGACCGGCCCGGTGATCAAGCGGATCGGCGAGCGCAAGGCGATGATCGTCGGGATGTGCTCGGCGGGGCTGGCGTTTTATCTGTTCGCCTTCGCGACAGCGGGATGGCAAGCCTATGTGCTGATGGGGATCAGCGCGTTCCAGGGGTTCGTTTTTCCCGCGTTCAATGGTTTGCTGTCGCGGATGGTGGATGCCACGCGGCAGGGCGCGTTACAGGGCGGGATCGGCAGCATGGGCAGCGTGTCGTCGATCATCGGCCCGCTGTTGCTGACGCAAGCGCTGGCGGCGGGCGACCATCACGGCTTCACCGGCGCTAACTTCCTGCTCGCGGCGATCCTCGTCACGGTGGCGCTGGCGGTGATCATCTGGAAGGTGCTCGACCGCGTACCCGACAAGCCGGCGGAGGCGCCCGCCTAATTCTCCTTCCCGGGCCGCCGCGTCAGCGCCATGTCGAGGTGCCCGCCGGCGTCGATCAGCGTCGTCTCGCCGGTAATGGCGCGCGACAGCGGATCGAGCAGATGGACGATCGGCCCGGCGATCTCGTCCGGGCCGGTGGCGAAGCCCATCGGCACGCGGCTGGCGATGTTCGCGTTGAGCTTCTCGAACCCTTCGGCGCCGAGCCGCTTCTCGAACCAGCCGGTGCCGACATAACCCGGCGCAACCGCGTTGATACGAATCTTGGGCGCCAGCACACGCGCCAGACTCTTCGTCATCGTGATCAGCGCGCCCTTCGACGCAGCATAGGCCACCGACGATCCCATCCCGAACATCCCCGCAACGCTCGCGACGTTGACAACGGCGGAGGTATCCTGCTCGCGCATCGCCGGCGCGCAGGCGCGCACCATCTGGAACGGCGCGATTGTATTGAGCCGATAGATGTCAATGAAATCCTCGGCGTCGAGCGCGTCGAGATCCTCGTGATTGGCGAACTTGGTCCGGCCGGCATTGTTGACCAGGAAGTCGATCCGCCCGAATGCTTCGACCGCCGCCTTGGCCAAAATGCGGCACGCGGCGTCCTCCACGATATCGGCCTGCACCGCGATTGCGCCATTGCCGGCGGCGTTCGCGACCGCTTCGGCATCGTCCTTGCTCGACGCGTAATTGACCACGCACCGCACCCCGCGCTCGGCGAGCATCCGCACCACGCTCGCGCCGATTCCGGTGCCGCCGCCGGTGACGATCGCGACGCGCCCTTCCATGCTGCGGTTCATGCCGCCGCGCTCGGCCGCGCCGACACGCGGCGGTGCCAGTCGTTGAGCCGCGCCAGGTCCTCGGGGATCGTCAGCCCGATGAAGGTGCCGAAGTCGATATTGGTCAGCAGCACGATGTCGGCCATCGAGAATGCCTCCCCGGCGAGGAACGGCGTCTCGCCCAGCGCCGCGTCGAATATCTTGAGCGCGCTCGCCACCAGCGGGCGGTTGCTCTCGCCGAAATCCTTGTACTGATGCGGCACGACCGCTGCGGTATAGGGGTGCGTGTGGACCCAGATGTTCGCTGTCGGCACGCCCAGCTTCAGTTCGACGCGGCGGATCCACATATCGACCGTCGCGATCTCGACCGGGCTCGTGCCGAACAGCGGCGGCATGGGATGCAGCGCCTCGAGGTACCGGCAGATCGACACCGTCTCCGACAGGCACGTCCCGTCGTCGAGCACGAGCACCGGGGTCTGGCCCATCGGGTTCAGCTTCAGGAACTCGGCGCTCTTGTGCTCGCGCGCCTGCAGCGACACGTCCTGCATCGGCAGCTCGATACCCTTTTCCGCCGCGAAAATGCGCACGCGGCGCGGGTTCGGCGCCGGCATCGGCGTATTGTAGAACAGCATCCTCAACCCCTCGATTCTATTTTTCGAATTTCGCGTATGGCATTCGCAAGTCGCTTCGCCTAGCGGATCGGTCATGAAAGCAGCCGATTTGCTGACCAGCGATTTCGCGACCTTGCCCGACATCCTGCGCGCGCATGCCGCCGAGCGCGGCGCCAAAATAGCGGTCGCCGATGACGCCGCCGCCTATACCTATGCCGAACTCGACGCGATGATGGACCGCATCGCGGCAGCGTTACAGCGCGACGGTGTGGCGCAGGGCCAGGCGGTCGCGATCATCGCTTCGGCCTCGATCGATTATGCCGCGGTGTTTATGGGCACGCTCCGCGCCGGGTGCGTCGCGGCCCCTCTGGCACCGTCCTCGACGCCCGAATCGCTCGCCGCGATGATCGCCGATTGCGGCGCACCGATCGTGTTCGTCGATGGCGAGAATGCCGCTGCGATCACGGATCAGGATATCGCCGCGAGACAGGTCCGGCTCGATACCGACGAGTTCCACGCCTGGCTCGCGCCGGAAGGCGCCAAACCCGCCCCGGTGACGATCGAGCCCGAGCACGGTTTCAACATCATCTATTCGTCGGGCACCACCGGCACCCCCAAGGGGATCGTCCAGAGTCATGCGATGCGCTGGTCGCATATCGGGCGCAATTCGGCGGGCGGGTATGGCGACGCGGTGACGATGAATTCTACTCCGCTCTATTCGAACACGACCTTGGTCAGCTTCCTGCCGACGCTTGGCTGGGGCGGCACGTCGGTGCTGATGAAGAAGTTCGATGCGCGCCGGTTCCTGGAACTTGCGCAGCAGCATCGCGCGACGCACGCCATGCTGGTGCCGGTGCAGTATCAACGGCTGATGAGTCTGCCCGATTTCGACAGCTTCGACTTGTCGAGCTTCCGCCTCAAGACCTCGACCAGCGCGCCTTTCGCGCCCGCGCTCAAGGCCGATGTTCTGGCGCGCTGGCCGGGCGCGCTGATCGAATTCTACGGCATGACCGAGGGCGGCGCGTCGACCGGGCTCAACGCGACCGAGCATCCCGACAAGCTCCACACCGTCGGCCAGCCGCTCCCGGGCCACGACATGCGGCTGATCGACGATGACGGCAACGAAGTCGCGCCGGGCGAGACCGGCGAAGTCGTCGGCCGGTCGCCCGCCATGATGACCGGCTATCACGGCCGCCAGCAAGCGACCGCCGATGCCGAATGGTACGACAACGAGGGCAACCGCTTCATCCGCCACGGCGATATCGGGCGGTTCGACGAGGACGGCTTCCTGATCCTGATGGACCGCAAGAAGGATCTGATCATCTCGGGCGGGTTCAACGTCTATCCGGTCGATATCGAGGCGGTGTTGAAACAGCATCCGGCGGTGCACGAATGCACCGTGATCGGCGTGCCGTCCGAAGCGTGGGGCGAGACGCCGGTCGGCTTCTATGTGCCCGATACCGGCGTGGATGCCAGCGAGGCCGAGATCATGGCGTGGACCAACAACCAGCTTGGCAAGACTCAGCGGCTGTCGGCTTTGCACGCGATCGACGAATTGCCGCGTAGCGCGATCGGCAAGGTGCTCAAGCGCGAACTGCGCGACCGGCTGGCCGGCGATATCAAGGGGGAATGATGCAGGGTTTGAAGGGAATCATCGACGCGCTCGAGCCGGTCGAGGGCGGCTGGCGCGGTGCCATTCCCGACAATTGGCTGCAAGGGCGAACCAGCTATGGCGGGCTGTCGGCGGCGCTGGCGCTGCATGTCGCGCAGCAATCGGATGTGGACTTGCCGCCGCTCCGCTCCGCACTTGTCGCGTTTATCGGTCCCTTGGCGGGCGAGATCACGATCCGCGCGACGAAGCTGCGCCGCGGCCGCAACGCCGCCTTCATCCAGGCCGACATCGAAAGCGACGCGGGGCTCGGCCTACGCGCGACCTTCGTCTTCATGAACACCGTCGAATCCAAGGTCGATTACGAGGTCGGAACCGCTCCCGATTTTGCGCGGCCCACGCCGGACGACACGACCTACAAGGGCGAGAATTCGAACTTCTTCATCCAGAATTTCGAGTTGCTCGACCGCCGCGATGCGACCGTCGGGCCGATCGAATGGCTGCGCTGGGTACGATTGCAGGACCGCGACGGGCTCGACCCGATGGTCGAGCTCGTCGCGATCGCCGATTGCCTGCCGCCCGCCGCGCTGAAATTGATCGGCGGCCCGGCGCCGGTCAGTTCGATGACCTGGCAGCTCAATATCCTTGGCCCCCAGCCTGCCACGACCGACGGCTGGTGGCTGCTCCGCGCCGACGCACGCTACGCCAAGGGCGGCAGTTCGAGTCAGGACATGATGATCTGGAATGCCGACGGCGTGCCAATTGCGGAGCAGATGCAGAGCGTTGCGATCTTCGCGTAGGGCGCGCCGCGGCAAAGCCGCGTCGTCGGACGGGTTCGCTACGCGACCCGCCGGCCGTGCTCGCCGCTGAGACGAAAAATAGCGATGCTATTTTTCTGCGGCGAGCGCGACAAATTGCGACAATTTCTTCGTGGACTGACACGCGCCGGTGACGAAGGGTGGCGATAAGCACAGGCGTTAGGGAACAACCCTGCCCTGCTGAGGATCGTGTCATGAACCGCATCTTTCTTGCCGCCATGCTGGCGACCACCGGCTTCACTGCCGTAGCCGTCGCCGGACCGTTGTCGGCGCAGACCGCGCCCGATCCGCAGGCCAGTCCGGACCGCGTGCAAACGCGCGACGATGCGTTGGCGCAGGCCGATCGCCGGTTCGACCGGATGGACGCCAACAAGGACGGCAAGATCGACGCGACCGAGATGGCCGCGATGCGTCGGCCAACCGCTGCGCCCGGCACAATGCCGCCCCCACCTCCACCGGCCGATGCCGCTGCGCCGCCCCCGCCCCCACCATCCGGCGGCAACCGGATGATGGCGCGGCTCGACACCAACGGCGACGGCGTGATCGATCGCGCCGAGTTCCGCGCCATGGCGGCGCAGCGCTTCGACCGGATGGATGCCAACAAGGACGGAAAGGTCGATGCCACCGAGCGCCAGGCCGCACGCGATGCGATGGGCATGCGTGGCGGTCGCGGTCCGGGCGGCGACGCGCCGCCGCCACCCCCTCCGGCCGACGCGCCGAAACCAGACGCCGGGCAATAATCCCCATTTTGCCCAGGCGGCCGGGCGGGCGCCCCTCCTCGCCCGCCCGGCTCTTGCCTTTTCAAGGAGACGATCATTGCTTAGCCTGTTCCGATGAGCGGCCTTCCCCACATCCTGCTGGTCGATGACGAGCGCTCGATCCGCGAGCCGCTCGCGCAATATCTGACCAAGCAGGGCTTTCGCGTAACGCAAGCGGGCGATGCGGAAGGCGCACGGGCGCGGATGACGGCCTACGCCATCGACCTCGTCATCCTCGACATCATGATGCCGGGCGAGGATGGGTTGAGCCTGTGCCGCCATATCCGCGCATCTGGCGATATTCCGGTTATTCTGCTGACCGCCAAGAGCGAGGAAACCGACCGCATCGTCGGGCTGGAAATGGGCGCGGACGATTATGTCGTGAAGCCGTTCTCCCCCCGCGAACTCGCCACCCGCGTCAAGGTGATCCTGCGTCGTGCCGCCACCAGCGGGAGCCGCCAGCATGCCCCCGAAAGCGGGTCGTATGCCTTTGCCGGCTGGGTGCTCAAGACCGGGGAACGCGCGCTGATCGACCGCGAGGGCGTGTCGGTGCCGCTATCGACCGGCGAATATAACCTGCTCCACGCGCTCGCGCTGCGCCCGCGCCAAGTGCTGACGCGCGACCAGTTGCTCGATCTGACCCAGGGGCGCGAAGCGATGGCGTTCGACCGCGCGATCGACAATCAAGTCAGCCGGTTGCGCCGCAAGATCGAAACTGATGCCAAGAATCCCGAGCTCATCAAGACGGTGTGGGGCGGCGGCTATACATTGGCGGCGGAGGTCACGCGGCTTTGACGCTGTGGCCCCGCAACCTGCCCGGGCAGATGGCGGTACTGGTCGCGCTGGCGCTGTTCGTCGCGCAAGCCATCAATTTCGCGTTCGCGCTCCAGGATCGCCAGGAATTCCGCCGCGAACAAGTGGTCGGACCGGTATCGGCGCGAATCATCGATACCGTGCAGAACCCGCGCGCGCGCGATCCGGTGATCGACGCCCGCTTGTCCGAATTGCGCTCCGACGAAACGCCGTGGGACCGCTTCCGTCCTCGCCCCCTGCGCAATAATCCGATGCCCGCGGGCTTGAGCCGCCGTGCCGATGTCGAGAACGGCATCCGCCACAAGTTGAGCGAGGCCGGCATAACGGTCGGCGACGTTATCGCTGCGATCCGCACCGTCGCCCCCGACGATCCGCGCCTATCGCGCCTGCCGCGCTATCGCGCACAACGGCTGCGCATGACCGGCACCGAAATGCTGATCGCGATCGAGCAGCCCGGCACCGGATGGTGGGTACAGGGCGTGTCGTGGGACGATTCGGACTGGTCGATCCTGAAGGGGCTGATCGGGCAGACATTGGTGCTGTACGCGATCGTACTGTTGCCCGTGCTGTGGGCGACACGACGGATCGCCCGCCCGTTGCGCATGCTCGCCGGCGCGGCGCAGCGTTATCATCCGGGCGAAGCGGACGGGCCGATCGAGGAGAGCGGGCCGCACGACGTCCGCACCTTGATCGCCGCGTTCAACCAGTTGCGCACGCGCGTGACGGGGATGCTCGACGAAAAGGATCGTATGCTCGGTGCGATCGGGCACGATCTGCGCACGCCGCTCGCGGCGTTGCGCGTCCGGATCGAATCGGTCGAGGACGATGACGACCGCGTGAAGATGGCCGACACGATCGACGAAATGAACGGCACGCTCGACGACATCCTGTCGCTGGCGCGGCTGGGGCGGCCGAGCGAGCCGGTGACCGAGGTCGATCTCGCGGCGCTGGTCGATGCGGTCGTCGAGGATTTTCGCGATCTGGGCAAACCGGTCGAATTTGCCGAAGTCGATCGACTGAAGATGCGGTTGCGCCCGTCGCTGATGCGCCGCGCGGTACGCAATTTGATCGAGAATGCGGTCAAATATGGCGGGGGTGCGGAAGTATTCTTGCGGCCCGGTCCGGACACGGTTGAAATCACCGTGTGCGACCGCGGACCCGGCATCCCGACCGAGCGGATCGGCGAAGTATTCGAAGCGTTCACCCGGCTCGAAAGCTCGCGCAACAAGGAAACCGGCGGCATCGGCCTCGGACTAGCGCTAGCCCATGCGATCGTACGTGAAGCCGGGGGCGATATTCGGCTGACGAACCGGCCCGAGGGCGGACTCGCCGCGACGATCACGCTGCCGCGTTAGTCGTATCTTTGCCGCGTGGAGCGATGGTGCGGGCGGTGGGAATCGAACCCACACTCCTTGCGGAACCGGATTTTGAGTCCGGCGCGTCTACCAATTCCACCACGCCCGCGTATCGAAGGCGGCTTGCCTAGACGAGGAGATTCGTCCGGGCAAGCCGCGTCGATGCTATTGGAAGGTTTCCTGCAAATTGGCCGTGCCGCCCAACGGATCGGGCCCGTATTTGTTGGGTCCGGGCGTACCCGGCAAGCAGTAGAACACCAGCAGCACGATCCCCGCGACTAGCGTCCCCAGGTTGACGATCATGGCGATTCCGGCAAGCGCCGAGCTTTGCGATGACGCCGCCATCACTGCGATCAAGATCGTCAGGATATAGGGAGCGATCGGCGCCAACAGCCACCAGCCCGAGCGATCGGTATCGTGCAGGCGGCGCACCGCGACGGCGAGCGAAGGGATGAACAGCCCCAGGGCTACTATAGCGAAAACGACCATGAAAATGCCGAGCGATGCGAACATGCCCACCATACCGGCGGCCGGATCGCGCGCAGCGCTCGCCGTGCCGAACCCGATGACCATCATCACGACCCACAGCGCCATCCAGAGCAGCCAGACGCCTAGCTGATACATCCAGAATTCCATGCGCCGCGAACGGCCGCTGAACTCCGCATACCGCTTGAGCGGCATAAACATCCATTCCATGCTATTTCTCCCCTGTGGGTTCCGGCACCGGCAGCGTGTGGCCGGCGATGATCGCAACTCGCCCGGCGACCGTCCGCAAAACATCGCGGTACGCGGATCGATCGAACATCATGTCGTGAAGACGGGGGCAGTGCCCTGCAGCGTTTTGACCTGATCCATGCTGCTTCCTCCCCCGAGTCGCGACGACAGCCTATCCCTTCGCCCCGCGATTACAACCGCGCGTGACACGAACAATTGTATCAGTTTGTCGGCGCGCGACGGCGATAGCTGAGCGCTTCGGCGATATGCACGCGGCCGACGCCCTCCGCCTCCGCCAGATCGGCGATCGTGCGGGCAACGCGCAAAATGCGGGTATAGCCGCGCGCCGACAACCGCATCGCCTCCGATGCCTGGGCGAGCAAGGTCCGCCCGGGATCGTCGGGGGTCGCCACCACCTCAAGCAAATCGCCGTCGATCTCTGCGTTGGTCCGCGCCGCGTGATCGGCGTAGCGCGCGGTCTGGATCGCCCGCGCGGCGGCGACCCGCGCCGCGACTTCCGCCGAGCCTTCGGCGGGCGGCGGCAGGACGAGGTCGGCGGCGCTGACCGCTTGCACCTCGACGTGCAGATCGATGCGGTCGAGCAACGGACCCGACACCTTGGTCTGGTAATCCGCCGCGCATTTCGGCGCGCGGGCGCAGGCCAATGCAGCGTCGCCGAGATGGCCGCAACGGCACGGATTCATCGCCGCGATCAGTTGGACTCGCGCCGGAAACGTCACGTGCGCGTTGGCCCGGGCGACGCTGACGGTCCCGGTCTCGAGCGGCTGGCGCAGCGAATCGAGCACCGCGCGCTGGAATTCAGGCAATTCGTCGAGGAACAGCACGCCGAGGTGCGCCAGGCTGACCTCGCCCGGCCGGACGCGGAGGCCCCCGCCGACCAGCGCCGCCATCGACGCCGAATGATGCGGCGCGCGGTACGGCCGCCGCCGCGTGATCCGCCCGCCGTCCAACGTGCCGGCGACCGATTGCACCATCGACGCTTCCAGCGCCTCGGCGGCGTCGAGCGGCGGCAGGATGCCGGGCAGGCACGACGCCATCAGCGACTTTCCAGCGCCGGGCGGGCCGATCATCAGCAGATTATGCGCGCCCGCCGCCGCGATCTCGAGCGCGCGCTTGGCGGTCTCCTGCCCCTTGACCTGTTTGAGGTCGGGTCCGAACCCCGGTTCCTCGGCCTCACCGGGTGCCGGCGCGCCGATCAACTGATTGCCCTTGAGGTGATTGAGCAAGGCAATCAGGTCCGGCACAGCGACGACCTGCACCGATCCGGCCCAGGCGGCTTCGGCCCCTTGCGATGCCGGGCAGACCAGTCCCTTTCCTTCTTCCGACGCATGCAACGCCGCGAGCAATACGCCGGGCGACGGCGCGATCCGCGCGTCGAGCCCGAGCTCGCCGACGACGACGAACTCGCTCAGCGTCTCGGCATCGACCACGCCCATCGCGCCGAGCAAGGCCAGCGCGATCGGCAAATCGAAATGCGTGCCTTCCTTGGGCAGATCGGCGGGCGACAGATTGACGACGATCCGCTTGGGCGGCAGCGACAGCCCCATCGCCGCGATCGCGCCGCGCACGCGTTCGCGGCTCTCTGCCACCGCCTTGTCGGCCAATCCGACCACGGTGAAATTGGGCAGCCCGGCGATCAGGCTGCACTGGACCTCGACGCCGCGCGCCTCCAGCCCCAGATAGGCGACCGTCGAAACCAGTGTCGTCATGCCACCCCCCGTTCCCGTATCGTTCTATCAAACGAATCGCAGATGGGAATGCCCGATTGCGCGTGACTTGCGCCCGCAATACACCGGCCCCACATCGCGCCTCGATGCAGTTCGCCCGCCCCTTCGCGTTGACTTCGCCGGCGACTTCGCTTATGCGCGCCTCCATCAAGGCCGTCCGCGTGGCGGCCCTTTTCTATTCAGACGATCAGGGAATGAGCGATGAAGCGGACTTTTCAGCCGAGCAACCTGGTGCGGGCGCGCCGGCACGGCTTCCGCGCGCGGACGGCGACGGTGGGCGGGCGCAACGTGCTCCGCGCACGCCGGGCTCGCGGCCGCAAGAAGCTGTCGGCGTAATCACGCTTACGAAGCGCCGCGATTTTCTGGCGGCGAATTCGGGTAAGCGCGCACCGATGCCGGCCTTCGTGCTGCTGGTAAAAGCGCGCGACGATGGCGATCCGATGATGCGGGTCGGCTACACGGTTACCAAGAAAATCGGCAACGCGGTGGTGCGCAATCGCATCAAGCGGCGGTTTCGCGCGCTGGCCCGCGAGGTTCTCCCGGTCAGCGGTGTCGCAGGTGCCGACCATGTCCTGATCGGCCGGTCGGACGGCCTGACCCGCGATTTCGCGACCCTGCGCGCCGATCTGACCAAGGCGCTGGCGAAGGTCGCACGGTGAATCGTTTCCCCATCCCCATTCGTGCTGAGCTTGTCGAAGCACTGCCTTTCTATTCGAGCGAAGGAAGTGCAGCCCTTCGACAGGCTCAGGGCGAACGGATGTGGGGACACGGTCAGTGATTACCCGTCTCCTCGTCGGACTCGTTCGCCTCTGGCAAATCGGCCCCTCGGCGATCCTGCCGCCCTCGTGCCGCTATCAGCCGTCATGTTCCGCCTATGCAATCACCGCGCTTCGACGCTATGGGCCGCTCAAGGGCGGGTGGCTGGCGATCAAGCGGATCGGGCGGTGCCATCCCTGGGGCGGGTTCGGACCCGATCCTGTTCCCTGATCATCGATAAGGTTTTCACCGAGTGAAGAACGACAGTCGCAATTTCATCACCTTCGCGATCGTCGCGGCGCTGATCCTGTTCGGCTGGCCGCTGATCGCGAACCGGTTCTTTCCGCCCGCCAACCCGCCGGTGACCAAGATCGAGGGCGGCAAGACCAAGGTCGAGCCTAACCTCAATGCCCCCTCGCCGACTACAGCCGCCAAGGTCCGTGATCTCAAGGCGGTGCTGGGCGAGAGCGCTGGCCAGCGCGTCGCGATCTCGACCCCGACGCTGAAGGGCTCGATCAACCTGAAGGGCGCGCGGATCGATGATCTGGTGCTGACCGATTACAAGGAAACGATCGCCAAGGACTCGCCGCCGATCCGCTTGCTGTCGCCGGTCGGCACCGCCGATGCCTATTACGCGCAGTTCGGCTGGCAGGATAATGGCCTGAAGCCGCCGAGCGCGGACACGGTGTGGAGCGCGACCGGCAATCTGCTCGCGCCGGGCAAGCCGGTTACGCTGACCGCCGTCAACGGCCAAGGGCAGCATTTCGCAATCGAGCTCGCGGTTGACGACCAGTATATGTTCACGATCCGCCAGACCGTCGTGAACGGTGCCGGCGCCGCTGTCGACGTTGCTCCCGCTGGGCTCATCAGCCGCGCCGCTGCGTCGAAGGATCCCGATTCATACTCGATCCAGGTCGGGCCGATGTCGGTGCACGACAACAAGGCCGATTACGACCTCAACTATAAGGACGTGGCGGCGTCGAAACCGTTCACCACGACGGGCGGCTGGCTCGGCTTCACCGATAAATATTGGCTGACCGCGCTGATCCCCGATCAGGCGTCGAGCTTCGCCGGGCAGTTCACCGCCCCAACCGCGACCGGCTTCGCGTCGGACTATGCGCGCGCCAAGATGTCGCTGGCGCCCGGCAAGGCGCTAACCCAGACCAGCCGATTTTTCGCCGGCGCGAAGGAAGTCGGCGTGCTCGATCGCTATCAGAACGACGGCAACATCGCGAAGTTCGATCGCGGGCTCGATTGGGGCTGGTTCGGACTGATCGAGAAGCCGATCTTCTACTACCTCGACTGGCTGTTCCGCATGGTCGGCAATTTCGGCGTGGCGATCATGCTGCTGACCGTGACGATCCGCGGCCTCATCTTTCCGATCGCCCAGCGCCAGTTCGCGTCGATGGCGTCGATGCGTGCGATTCAACCGAAGATGAAGGCGCTGCAGGAACGCCACAAGGACGACAAGCAGCGCCAGCAGCAGGAGATCATGAAGCTGTACAAGACGGAGAAGGTCAATCCGCTGGCGGGGTGCCTGCCGACGCTGATCCAGATCCCGATCATGTATTCGCTCTACAAGGTGCTCATGCTGACGATCGAAATGCGGCACCAGCCGTTCGTCGCCTGGATCAAGGATTTGTCGGCGCCCGACCCGCTGACGCCGATCAACCTGTTCGGGCTGCTCGATTTCGTGCCGCCGCATTTCATCGCGATCGGCGTGGTGCCGATTCTGCTGGGCATTTCGATGTGGTTGCAGTTCCGCATGAACCCGGCGCCGATGGACGAAGCACAGAAGCAAGTGTTCGCGCTGATGCCATGGGTGCTGATGTTCGTGATGGCGCCGTTCGCGGTCGGGCTTCAGGTCTACTGGATCACCAGCAACCTGCTGACCGTGCTCCAGCAGAAGGTGCTTTACGCGCGGCACCCGGCGCTCAAGCAGCCGGTGGTCAAATAAGGTGAGCGAGTTTGACGAGGACGCGATCGAGGCGGCGCGCAAGACCTTCGCGGGGCCGATCGCGTTCCTCAAATCCGCGCCCAAGCTCGAGCATTTGCCCGAGCCCATGGTGCCAGAAGTGGCGTTTGCCGGCCGGTCCAACGTCGGCAAGTCGTCGCTGCTCAACGCGCTGACCAATCGCAACAGTCTGGCCCGCACGTCGAACACGCCGGGGCGGACGCAGGAACTCAACTTCTTCGATGTGGGCGAGCCATTGGGATTCCGGCTGGTCGATATGCCGGGCTACGGCTTCGCGAAAGCGCCGAAGGACGTGGTCAAGAAGTGGCGCTTCCTGATCAACGATTTCCTGCGCGGGCGCGACGTGCTCAAGCGCACACTTGTGCTGGTCGATGCGCGCCACGGCCTGAAAGATGTCGACCGCGAGATCATGGACATGCTCGACAAGGCGGCGGTCAGCTACCGCCTCGTCCTGACCAAGGCCGACAAGATCAAGCCGACCGAACTGGAAACCATCACCGCCGCCACTGCTGAGGAAGTGCGCAAGCGCCCCGCCGCGCATCCCGACATCATCGCCACATCGAGCGAAACCGGGTTCGGCATTGCCGAGTTGCGCGCCGCCGTGATCGAAGCGATCGGCTGACCCTTAACCTTTGCACAACCAAAAACCGCCTATTCATACCCTAGCGCAGAGGTGCGCCCGGGACACGTGGCATGCGGTTTTTCATTCTCTTCGGGCTTTTTGCCGCGGTAATCGGGGACCTGATGTTCCTCGACGGCGAATATACCCGCGCGGTCGGCCACTATCTCGGCAGCTTCGGCGACGCGATCCGCAACAGCAGCGCCTCTTTGTGGGGCACCAACTAAGCTTCATTGCTCGCGCGTCATTGCCTCGCTAGATCGGTTGCAACAAGCAATCGATCGGGAGAGAGACATGACGACACCGGCCACCGCGCGCGAATTGCGTTCGCTGATCACCGACGGCAAGCTCGAACTGTCGTTGCAGGAGGTCGATGTCCCCACCCCCGGTCCCGGCGAAATCGTCGTGCGGATCGAGGCTGCGCCGATCAATCCCTCCGACCAGCCGCTGCTGCTCGGCCCCGCCGATCTCTCGACCTTGGCTAGCGACGGCAATGTCACGACCGCGGCTATCCCGGAGGCGATGGCTGGCATGGTCGCCGCGCGGATCGGCAAATCGCTTCCCGCGGGCAACGAAGGCGCGGGCGTCGTGGTCGCGGCGGGCGATGGCGCCGAGCATCTGATCGGCAAGACCGTCGCGGTGCTCGGTGGCGGGATGTACACGCAGTACCGCAAGGTCCCCGCCGTGTCGGCGTTGGTGTATGCCGACGGCGTCACCCCGGCGCAGGGCGCTTCGGCTTTCGTGAACCCACTGACGGCGCTCGGCATGGTCGAGACGATGAAGCTGGAAGGGCACACCGCGCTGGTCCACACCGCCGCGGCGTCGAACCTGGGCCAGATGCTCAACAAGGTCTGTATTGCCGACGGCGTGAGCCTGGTGAACATCGTCCGCAACGACGAGCAGGCGAAGATCCTGACCGATATCGGCGCGAAATATGTGGTCGATTCGTCCAAACCCGATTTCCGCACCGAGCTAACCGATGCGCTGTTCGAAACCGGCGCGACGATCGCGTTCGACGCGATCGGCGGCGGGCCGCTTGCCGGGCACATCCTCGGCGCGATGGAAGCCGCACTGGTGCGCAAAACGCCGCCGGTCGGCGGCTACGGCTCGCCGGTCCACAAGCAGGTCTACATCTATGGTCGCCTAGACCTTTCCCCGACGACGATCGCTGCCAACGCTGGGTTCGCCTGGGCGGTCGGCGGGTTCCTGCTGACACCGTTCCTCATGAAGGTCGGCCCTGAGGCAGTCCAGAAATTGCGCCAGCGCGTCGCGGACGAAATCCTGACCACGTTCGCCAGCAGCTACACCTCGGAAATCTCGCTGAGCGAGGCGATCCAGCCCGAGACGATCCGCGGCTGGCAGCGCAAGGCAACCGGCGAGAAGTATCTGATCAACCCGACGCTGTAGAGCGGTTCAGTCGCCCGCGATGAACGCGGTCATCAGCCATTTGCCGCCACTTTTGCGGAACAGCGCGCGGAGGCTGTAGCCCGTCCAGACATAGTCGCTGGCGACATAGCCTTCGGTGCCGTCGTCGAGCTTGACCTTGGTCCAGCCCTCCGACCCCTCGTCGCCGACGGTGACGCTTTCCCAATCCGCCGTGCGGACGATTTTCGCAGTCGGCGATGGCGCCGTTCGGAGATTGACTCGCTCGCCGTTGATCAATGCGATCTCGGCGAGGTCGCCGTCGGGGCCATGTTTGTACCAGTAAGGTGCGCTCGCTTCGCCATCGACCAGCGAACAGCCGCGCGACAGGGCGCGATCGAGCGCGCGCCACACGCCGGAGGTTGCGGGTTTGTCCAGCTTCCACTCCTTGGCGAACCCCGCTCGCGTCGCGGCTTCGCCGAAATCGAATTCGACATCGGGCGCTACCACCGCGAGCAGCGCCTTGGCGTCCTTGCGCCGGGCAATGTCGAACAGCGTCGCGCGAAACGCGACAAACGACGCATCGGCGATGCAGTCATCGCGCGGCGGATATTGCTTCGCCTGAGCGGGCGGAACCGCAAACGCGGCGATGAGCAGAACGCCGAGAAGCATCTTCATGCCCTGCATGGCATCATGCCGACGGTCGCGAGTCAATCGCTGCCGCCCCTGTCAATTTTCGCCAAGCCAAGCGATTGATTTTATGGCATGATGCCGTCGGCATTGTGGGGAAACCGCTATGGACAAAGACGCGAATAAGCCTGCCGACCAACGCGGCGGCGCGGATCGTCGGCAGGACGGAGACCCCGATTACGTCGGGCCGGAGCGCCGAATGAAGGACCGCCGCAAGGACAAACCGGCCGCCAAATAGCCGGTCTCGCGGCACTTGGATCGATCGAAGCGCCGGTTGCCCGCCGGCGTGATCGTCTTTACCCAACGCGTCATGCTCAAGCTCATCATCGGCAACAAAGCCTACTCCTCCTGGTCGCTGCGCGGCTGGTTAGCGTGCAAACAATCGGGCCTGCCGTTCGAGGAAGTCGTCGTTCCGCTCTACGACGATGATTGGGACAAGCGCCGTCAGGGCGACGAGTTCGCGCCATCGTCGGGCAAGGTGCCGATCCTGTGGGACGGCGACATCGTCGTGTGGGACAGCCTGGCGATCGTCGAATTCCTCGACGACCGCACCGGCGGCGAGAAATTCTGGCCGCACGGCGACGCCGCGCGCGCGATGGCGCGGTCGATGGCGGCGGAAATGCATTCGGGGTTCCAGGCGCTACGCAGCAAGCACGGCATGAACATCCGGCAGGTCCATCAACCCAAGCGGCCCGACGATGATGTACTGGAGGAATTGTCCCGGCTGATGGAAATCTGGGCGCAGGCACGCGCGCGGTTTGGCGGTGACGGCCAGTTTCTGTTCGGCGATTTCGGTGCCGCCGACATCATGTTCGCACCGGTCTGCACGCGGATCGTGACATACCAACTCCCCGTCGCGCGGTTTGCGGTGCCGTATGTCGAGGCGGTGCTCAACCACTCCTTTATGCAGGACTGGATCGCCGCTGCGCAGGAAGAGGAATGGGTAATCGAGAAGTTCGAGCAGCCCGAGGCTTAGGATAATAGCCGCGCGAAGGTGGCGGCGAACGTGTGCGCGTCGCCCGGCCAGCGCGCCGAGACGTAATTGCCATCGACGACGACCCAAGCGGGACGCGGGTCGCCGGCGGTGTCGCGATGCACGCGGTCGGTCTTGCGGCGATGGTCGGGGGCGTTGGCGGGCACATCGACGAAGTCGGCAGGTGATGCCAGCGCGCGCGTAACCTCATGCTCGACCGACATGTAACCGCGCGGGCGCCCTTCGCCGTCGGGATAGGTGCGGTAATAGTCCCGGTCCCACCAGCGGCCGATCCGCGCGATGCCGTCCGCTGCCTTTTCCTGCCGCCAGGTCAACGCTGTCGTGCATCGTCCGTGAAGCACCGAACGACCCGCCGCATCGCGGCTGCGCGCGGCGAGCAGCACGCCGTGGCAGATTGAGGCGACCGGCTTGCCGGCCGCAAAGAAGCTCGCGACGAGCCCTTGGAGCGTAGCGCTCTCGAGATACTCACGCATCCCGCGCGGCCGATGCCCACCCGCGAGCAGCAGTCCGTCGAAATCCGCGATCCGCGCGTCGTCCCAGCGGATTGGCGCGCGAAAATGCGGGTCGGCTAGCATCGCGGCATAGGCACGCCGCGCGTCTCGATTGGCGCGCAGCAGCAGGCCGAGCAATCGCACCCGCCGCAGCCCCGGCACCTTGCCCCATGGATCGAGCCCGACACCGTCGAGCATGATCGAGTCCGCCGCGCCCGGCTCCCCGTCGGGCGTGGCGAAACGCACCCGATGTCCTGCGCCGGTCAGCACACGCCAGCTGACCGCCACCTCGGTAGGGTCGAAATCCCGCGCGGGGATCGGGAAGAGAACGGTTGCCATCGACGTTCGCCAGTTAGAACCGGCTGCCGTCCTTGCGCCGTTGCTCGCCGACGCTGGCATAAAGATGCATGTCGATATCGGGATAATGGCAGTCACTGACCCCCGTCCCGCCGATCGCGACGAACACGCACTCCGCGTCCGACCGGTTTTGCAGGACATGACCATTGCCGTCATTTTTGGGGAACGCTGCGATATCGCCCGTGCGCATGACATGCTCGCCGTCACCGTCGACCAGTATTGCCTCGCCCGAGATCATGATCACCGCCTCGTCCTCGCCCTCGTGCCAGTGGCGCTGCGACGACCAGGCGCCGGGCTTGAGCGTGACGTGGCTGAACCCGAAATCGGCGATGCCGCCGGCGGGCGCGAGACGGCGATACCAGCGCTCCTTCACCACCGTCGCGTAATCGGGCGGATATCCGGTCGCATTCGACTGCGGGATTGTGTCGAGGTCGAGCTTGGGCAATGCCATCTCCATCGCGTTGCAGGAGCCTACCTTGCCCCAAGTCGTCGATCTGACCAAGGCGCTGATCGCCGCCGAGAGCGTCACCCCCGCGCGCGGGCAAGTGTTCGATGTGCTGGCGCAGGCGCTGAGCGTGATCGGGTTCGAGATCGACCGCTTCACCGTCGGCGAGGAACCCGACGGGCCGGTCGAGAACATGATCGCGCTCCGGCAAGGCTCGCGAACGCATCTGGCGTTTGCGGGGCATTTGGACGTGGTGCCGCCTGGCGAAGGATGGTCCAGCGGCGCGTTCGAGCCTGAAATACGTGGCGACTTGCTCCATGGGCGCGGCGCTGTGGACATGAAGGGCGCGATCGCGGCGTTCGTGGCGGCGGCGGCGCGCGTGGAGGGACTGACGCTCAGCCTGCTGATCACCGGCGACGAGGAAGGCCCGGCGATCTACGGTACGCGCGCGATCATCGACCGGCTGGCCGAGCGGGGGATCGCGCCCGATTTCTGCCTGGTCGGCGAACCGACCTCCGACCGGCGGCTCGGCGACACGATCAAGATCGGCCGGCGGGGGTCGGTCAACATCTGGATCGACGTACCGGGCAAGCAGGGCCACGTCGCCTATCCGCAACTTGCTGACAATCCGATTCCCAGGCTCGTCGCCGCGCTGGCGGCGATCGATGCGATCGTGCTCGATAGCGGCAATCACTGGTTCCAGCCGTCGAATATCGAGGTCACCGACATTACTGTCGGCAACCCGGCGACCAACGTCATCCCGGCCAAGGCGTCGGCACGCTTGTCGATCCGGTTCAACGACGAACAAAACGGCGAGGATCTGGTCGACCTGATCGAGCGCACGGTGGCGCTCCACGCGCCCGAGGCGACGGTGATCGCGCGGATTTCCGGCGAGGCGTTTCTGACCGAGCCGGGGGACCTGTCGGCACTGGTGTCGGGCGCAGTCGAGGCGGTCGCGGGGGTAGCCGCAGCGTTCTCGACCACCGGGGGGACGAGCGACGCGCGTTTCCTGTCGCGGATCTGCCCGACGGTCGAATTCGGGCTGGTCAACGCGACGATGCACAAAACCGACGAGGCGGTCGCAATCACGGACTTGGAGATGCTGACCGATATCTACGCCGAGATCATCGCGCGCGCCGCTACGGCTTGATCGGCACCAACCGCACGGGCAACCCGTCCTTGGGACGCGGAATCGGGAAGAGATGCCACGCCGCGCCGCTGCTCGCATCGGCCTCGATCCGGTAGCGCGTCAGCAAATGCGCCATCAGCAGCTTCATCTGCATCTGCGCGAAATGGAGGCCGAGGCACATGTGTGCGCCACCGCCATACGGCACCCAGGCAAAGCGATGCCGGCCCTTTGATGCCTCGGGCGTGAAGCGCATCGGATCGAACTTTTCCGGCTCGGGCCAATGCTCGGCCATCAAATGCGTGTACATGATGCCGACGCCGACCACCGACCCGGCCGGGATATCGAACCCGCCAAAACTGAAATCGCGCAACGCGCGGCGCGGGACCGACGGCACCGGCGGCATCAGCCGCAACGTTTCCTTGAAGGCGTACTCGGTCAGGATCAGCCGATCGAGCTGGTCGGTGAGCGGAATGGCCGGGTCGAGCGCGGCAATCTCCTCACGCAACCGCTCCTGCCACTCGGGATTGCGCGCGAGCATCATCACCAAGCTCGTCGCCGACGAGGTGATCGTGTCGTGCGCCGCCATCATCAGGAAGTTCATGTGATCGGCGATCGCCGCTGCCGATAGCGGCCGCCCATCGTCATCGGTCGCGCGACAGAATTGCGAGAAGAAATCCTGGCCGTTGCCGCCCTTGGCGCCGTGCCGCCGGGCGGGAATTTCGCGTTCGAACCAGTCGACCAGATACGCCCGCGCCTTGACCCCGCGCCGCATCATCGTGCCCGGCAGCGGCACGCGGATCGGCGCGACGCTCGCGCGGACCTCATCGACGAACGCCTGATTGATGCGGCTGGCCTCGGCGCCCAGCTCGACCCCGAGAAAGCTCGTCGCGGCGAGATCGAGCGTCAGCTTCTTGATTGTGTCGTAGAAGCGGAGCGTCCGCCCGCCCCACGTCGCGACCTGCGCGGCGATCCCGGCGTCGAGTTGCGTCGCGTAGTGCCGCATCGGCTCGGGCTTGAACGCGACCGACATCGTCTTGCGGTCGGCGCGATGCGCCTCGAAATCCATCAGCATCAGCCCGCGCGGGAACAGCAGGTTGAGCACCGGCCCCCAGCCCTGTTCGGACGAGAACAATTTTTCGCGGTCGAACAGCACCAGCTCGTTCGCTTCGGGTCCTAGCAGTGCAATGCTCGTGCTGCCGAACGCGCGGTTGCGATAAACCAGCCCGAATTTGCTGACCATGTGACTGCTGAACTTCGCGGGATTGCGGAGCAGCCGGAGCGTATTGCCGACCAGCGGCAAGCCGTCTTCGCCCGGAATATGCGCCAGCGCACCCTTTGCTGCGCGCGGCAGCCAATGTGGGTTGGCCTGAAAGGTATGCGCGAGCGCGGTCATTCGACTGTCACCGACTTCGCCAGGTTACGCGGCTGATCCACATCGGTCCCCTTCGCTACAGCGACGTGATAGGCAAGCAACTGCACCGGCACGGCATACACCAGCGGCGCGATCAGCGGGTGGACTTTCGGCATCTCGATCGTCGCGAGGCAATTGTCCCCGGCTTGCGCGAGCCCTTCGGCATCGGAGATCAGAACGATCTTGCCCCCCCGCGCCTGGCTTTCCTGCATGTTGCTGACGGTCTTTTCGAACAACGGCCCCGACGGCGCGATGACGATGATCGGCACATTCTCGTCGATCAGCGCGATCGGGCCGTGTTTCATCTCACCCGCCGCATAACCTTCGGCGTGGATGTAGCTGATTTCCTTGAGTTTGAGTGCACCTTCGAGTGCCAACGGATAGTCCGGCCCGCGGCCCAGATAGAGCACGTCGCGCGCCGGCGCGATCAGCGGCGCGATCCGCGCGATCTCCTCGTCATGGTCGAGCGCGGCGTTGAGCGCAGCGGGTGCCTCGACGAGGTGGTGCACCACCTCGATCTCCTCTTCGCGCGTCATCTTGCCCTTGATCACCGCCAAATGCGCCGCGAGCGCGGCGAGCACCGCGAGCTGGCAACTGAACGCCTTGGTCGAGGCGACCCCGATCTCGGGCCCGGCATGCGTCGGGAGCAACAAATCGGCCTCGCGCGCCATCGTGCTGGTGGGAACGTTGACCACCACCGCGATCTTCTGGCCAGCCTTCCTGGCGTGGCGCAGGGCGGCGAGCGTGTCGGCGGTCTCACCCGATTGCGAAATGAATAGTGCGAGCCCGCCATCCTCGAACACCGGGTCGCGATAGCGGAATTCGCTGGCGACATCGATATCGACCGGGACGCGCGCGAATTGCTCGAACCAGTATTTGGCGACCATCCCCGCGTAGAAACTGGTGCCGCATGCGACGATCGTGATCCGCTTGACGGCCGACAGGTCGAAATCCATCTGCGGCAGCGCGACGGTCTGCTCGACGCCGCGCAGGTACGACCTGAGCGTCTGCGCGACAACGATCGGCTGCTCGAAAATCTCCTTCTGCATGAAGTGGCGGTAATTTCCCTTCTCGATCATAGCGCCTGTCTCGCCGGAAATGGTGATCTCGCGCTCGACCGGGTTTTTGTCGGCGTCGTAGATCGTCGCGCCGTTTCGGGTGATGACGACCCAATCGCCCTCTTCGAGATAGGCGATGCGTTGGGTGAGCCCGGCGAGCGCGAGCGCGTCGGAGCCGAGATAGGTCTCGCCCTCGCCATAGCCGACCACCAGCGGCGAACCGAGCCGCTCGCCGATCAACATGTCTGGACGTTCGCGAAACGCCACCGCCAGCGCAAACGCGCCGCGCAGTTGGGGGAGCACCTTCATCACCGCATCTTCGGGCGACTTGCCTGCTTCCACCTGCTCGCTGACCAGATGCGCAACGACCTCGGTATCGGTCTCGCTTTCGAACACGCGCCCGCGCGCCTGGA
>NZ_JAQGKZ010000119.1 GCF_028289855.1 Sphingomonas bacterium
GCGAAGGCGCGATCGGCTTTTCGACCGGCCTCTTCTACGCACCGCAGAGCTTCTCCAAGACCGACGAGGTGATCGCGCTGAGCGCCGAAGCGGCGAAGCGCGGGGGCTATTACGACAGCCATATCCGCGACGAATCCTCCTACACGGTCGGGCTCGCGGCGGCGATCGACGAAGCGATCGCGATCGGCCGGGCGACCGGAATGCCGATCCATATCAGCCATATCAAGGCGCTCGGCGTCGATGTGCAAGGCATGGCGCCGGCGATCATCGCCAGGATAGCGGCGGCGCGCGCGGCCGGCGTGAACATCACCGCGAGCCAGTATCCGTGGAGCGCGAGTGGCACGAGCCTGGTCGCGAGCCTCGTCCCGCTCTGGGCGCAAGACGGCGGCACCGCCGCGCTGATCAAGCGCTTCGACACGCCCGCGCTCCAGCCCAAACTGCGCGCCGATATGGCGGAAAACATGCGCAAGCGCGGTGGTCCCACAACATTGCTGATCACCGAGGGGCAATATCGCGGCAAGTATCTCAGCCAGATCGCCGCGGCGATGAAGACCGATCCGATCAGTGCTGCGATCGCGCTGATCCGCGTCCACGATTCGGCGACGGTCTCGTTCAACATGAGCGAGGCCGACATCGCCGCGTTCATGCGCCAGCCGTGGGTGATGACCGACAGCGATGCCTCGGGCGGGCATCCGCGTGTGTGGGGCACGTTCGCGCGCAAATATGCGAAATATGTCGTGGCGGATAAGGTGCTCACGCTGCGCGAGTTCATCGAGCGGAGTTCGAGCGTGACCGCGAAATGGTTCGGGCTGGCGGGGCGCGGTGAGCTGAAACCGGGAAATTTCGCCGACGTCGTGGTGTTCGACCCCACGACCTACGCGGCGCGGGCGACCTACGAGCAGCCGACCTTGCCGGCGGCGGGAGTACGCACGGTGATCGTCAACGGCATGGTCGCGGTCGATAATAGCGCGTTGACCGGCAGGGCGGCGGGGCGCGCGTTGCCGCACACGCCGACCAGCGGCACTTGCGGTTGAAGGTGGCCCTACCAGTGCTCCTGCGAAGGCAGGAGCCCAGGACCAAGAGCCCTTCGGTCTATAACCCTAGGCTCCTGCCTTCGCAGGAGCACGGACGCTAATGCGGCACTGGTTCGCCATCCCGCTCTGGCAGCGCGTCGTTGCCGGGCTCGTCCTCGGCGTGCTGCTTGCCTTCGCCTGGCCCGCCGGCGCCTCCCATTTCCAGTTCATCGGCGACCTGTTCGTCCGCGCGATCCGCATGCTGGTCGCCCCCATCGTCCTCGTCACCATCGCCGCCGGGATCACCAGCCTGGCCGACCCCAAGCAGCTCGGCAGCCTCGGCGCGCGCACCATCGGGCTGTTCGCCGCGACGACTGCGATCGCGGTGTCGGTGGGGATGCTGGTCGCGAGCGTCATCCGCCCCGGCATTGGCGCCCCGCTCGGCACCGCCGCGCCGCATGCGCTGGGCGCGCCGGTCACGCCGTACGATCAGCTCATCAATATCATTCCGCTCAACATCGTCGATGCGCTGGCCAAGGGCGACATGCTCGCTTTGATCTTCGTCGCGATTCTGTTCGGGGTCGGCACGGTGCTGACCGGCGAGCCGGGCAAGCCGTTCGCCGCGCTGCTGCAATCGCTCTCCGCCGTGCTGCTCCGCATCGTCGGAATCGTCATGGAAGCGACCCCGTTCGGCGTGCTGGCGCTAATCTGGGGCGCGGTCGCCGCGAACGGCGCTGCGGTGTTCGTCCATGTCGGCTGGCTCGCGCTCGCGGTGGTCGCGGGGTCGCTGATCCAGATGCTGGTGGTGCACAGCCTGATCCTGCGCTTCGTCGCCAGGCTTCCCGTGCTGCCCTTCTTCCGCGGTATCATCGACGCGCTGGCCGTCGCCTTCTCGACCGCGTCGAGCGGCGCTACATTGCCGGTCGCGATGCGCGTCGCGGGCGACAATCTGGGCGTCGCGCGGCCGGTCTATTCGACCGTGCTGCCCCTGGGCGCGAGCATCGGCAAGGACGGCACGGCGATGTATGTCGGGCTGCTCGCGATGTTCGCGCTCCAGGCGTTCGGCGTGCCGCTGACGCCGCAAGTCTATGCCACCGTCCTGCTGACCGGCGCGCTCGCCGCGTTCGGCACCGCGCCGGTACCGTCTGCGTCGCTGTTCATGCTGGCGGCGGTACTGTCGGCGGTCGGCGTGACGCCCGAGCAGACCGCTTTAGTGGTGGGCTTCGTCCTGCCCTTCGACCGGCTGCTGGACATGACCCGCACCGTGCCGAGCGCCAGCGCGAATTTGACGGTCGCGACGACGGTGGCGCGGTGGGAGGAGGCGCTGGATGAGGAAATCTATCGCGCACCGGATCAGCGGTAGAAGCGCAGATTCCCGATTTCGAGCCAGGCCGTCGCACCGGGATCGCCATGCAGCCGGATCAGCAGCGCGCGGAGCGATTTTAGGTCGAACGCGCCCTTGCCGATGAGTGTCGCGAAGGGCACGCGTACCTCCTTCGCCGTCTCATCGGCGTCGAACGATACGTGAAACCAGTCGTCGGGCTGGAGCCCGTAGCTGTCGAACGCGAGCGAATACCGCCCCGACCCGCGCGCATCGAACGCAACGCCGGTGAAGGCGCTGGCGTCGGCCAGCGTCACCGCGCCCGGAGTCAGCGGCACGATCAGTTGCGCGAACGGCTGCGCCCGGGCGCCCATCCGCGCGGTCAGGAACAGCTTCTTGCCCGCACGCGGATCGGTCGGGCGGACGTAGAACAGCCGGCTGTGATCGGTACCGCTTTCGGTGCTTTCGACCGGCAGCGTGTCGAGATCGGTGCGGCCGTCGCCGCGCGCGCCGGTGTCGATCGGGCCGGGCATTTTCCTGACCGGCATCGGTGTCGGCGCGACATCGTCGGCGAGCTTGCGGAGCGCGATCAAGTCCTGCTCGCGCCCTGCCACCCAGACGTGACGAACGTTGTAGAGGTCGGCGATATTCTCGTCGGGCTTGCCGCCGACCAGCACCAGATCGGCGCGCATCCCCGGCTTGATCGTGCCCTCGACCTTGTCGAGCCCCATGATCCCCGCGCTCGTGCTTGTCGCCGCGACCAGCGCCTCGGCGGGCGTAAAGCCGAGCATCGTCAGCCGGCGGATTTCGCGGATCGTCGAGCTGCCGTGATAGGTGCCTTCGATCCCGGCGTCGGTGCCGATCCCGATGCGGATCCCCGCCGCCTTCAGCGCACGGATATTGCCCTGCATGATCGCCCAGCGCTTGCTGTCATAGTCGGCGATCGGTTCGAGCGGCTTGGCCATCCGCGCGTCCTCGCGGGCGCGCTCGGCGGGGCGCAGGCTAGCGTATTCGGCTGGCAGGAAGGTGCGGTTCTCCTGCGGCTCGAAGGTCGCGAGTGTCGCGATATACGCCATGCGATTCTTCTTCATCAGGCCGATCAGCTCGGCATCGACCGGCGCATCGCCCACCCCGTGCCCGACCGAATCGACCCCCGCCAGCGCGGCGATCTTGGCCTCCTTCAGCGTCACCGTGTGCGTGATGACCGGGATGCCCGCGGCGTGCGCGTCGGCGACGATCGCCGCCAGCGTATCCTCGTTGATGCTGTTGAGATCGGGGTCGCGACCGTAGCGCCAGCCGTCGGCGAACACCTTGATGACGTCGGGCTTGTACGCCAGCGCGCGCTTCATCGCGAGGTGCGCGGAGCGCGGGGTCGAGACTTGCAGCGTGAAGAAATCTCCCCAGCCGAATTCGGTGCCGTGCCCGCCCGGCACGCCGATGCGGACGGCCATCTCCAGGTGCGGCGCGGCGATCCCGCCGGGCCTGGTCATATCGCGGATCGGCGCGATCATCTCCCCCGACAACGAATAATCGTTCACCGTGGTCACGCCCGCGAGCAGATACGCGGCGTATGCCTTGCCGAGATCGTCGGGCGCATCGAACGCCGGCGCGCGCAGGTGCGTATGAAGGTCGTGCAGCCCCGGGATCAGCGTCATACCGCGCGCATCGATCACGCGAGTCGCGCGCGGGCGCTTGAGGTTCCGGCCGACCGCGACGATCCTGTCGCCGACGATCAGCACGTCCTCGACCAATGCCGGCGCCCCGGTGCCGTCGAACACCCGCGCATTGTGGATCAACGTCGCGCGCGGCACCTCCGCCGACGCGGCGCTCATCCCCAGTGCGACGGCGAGGATCATGGCGAAGCGGCGGAGCAAGCTCATGCGCGCACTTTCCCGACTTGCGCGCGCAGGCGCAACCCTTACCGTT
>NZ_JAQGKZ010000134.1 GCF_028289855.1 Sphingomonas bacterium
GCCTTATGCGGTCGTCGTACCGGGATCGATCGGCGGCGGCGACGGCAAGCCGGCGCTCTATTGCGCGGTGATAATCAAGCGCGCCGACGCGCAGACGCGCGCGAAGACGAGCATCAACGAATTGCTCAGGGAATGATCGTGCGGCTCGCGATCGTCCTCATCGCGCTCTTCGCAGGCCCGGCGGTCGCGCAGGACATTCCTGTGCTCGACCCTACCAGCGTGCCCGTCTCCCGCGCGGAGATCGTCGCGACCTACCCGCACGATCCGCAGGCCTATACCGAAGGGCTGTTCTACGAAGATGGCAAGCTCTGGGAGAGCACTGGGACGATCGGCAAATCGGGCATCCGCCAAGTCGACCTTCGCACCGGCAAGGTGCTCAAGAGCGTCGCGGTCAACCCGCCGCTGTACGGCGAGGGTATCGCGCCGTGGCGCGACCAGATTCTCAGCCTGACGTGGAAGAACCATGTCGGCTTCCGCTGGTCGAAATCGACGCTCAAGAAGATCGGCGAGTTCAAGTACGAAGGCGAGGGCTGGGCGCTGACCAGCGACGGGACCAGCCTGATCCTGTCGGACGGCACGCCGGTGCTGCGCTTCGTCGATCCCACGACCTTCGCGGTCCGCCGCACGCTGACCGTGACGCATGACGGCCAGCCGCTGATCAATCTCAACGAACTCGAATATGTCGATGGCGAGATCCTCGCCAACGTCTGGCTGACCGACCGTATCGCGCGGATCGATCCAAAGACCGGCAAGGTAATCGGCTGGATCGACGTCGCCGAACTCCACCGCCAGGTCGGCAATACCGCCGAAAACGACGTGCCCAACGGCATCGCCTGGGATGCGAAGAAACGCCGGCTGTTCGTCACCGGCAAGGACTGGGCGTATGTGTTCGAGATCAAGGCGCCGCGCGACACGAATGTGATAAAGTAACATTCGTTTGACTTTGGAAGTCGCTGGGCCATGGTGCCATATGCGATTGCGATCGTCTTTCGTCGCGTTGTTGTGGATCACCACAGCCATCATCATAGGGCCGCTGCTTTGGGCACTTACCGCAGCGGCGATCGACACGGTAGCGGGTGATGCAGATTCCTCCGACCACTCGGCGCGGGAACTTGAGCACATTTATCGCTTGGCGTCGTATCAGCGCGGCGACCGTATGATATTCGATCCGCGTATTTTCGATGCAAAAACGGTTGCGCAAGACTGCGGCGTGCGTTGGGAAGCGTTGAAATCGGTCGATTTTGACGACATGAAATTCGGGCCGCCTTGGAGCCCAGGCAAAGGCTGGTCGACTATGACCGCCGAAAGCATTGGCACAGATGTCGAAGAGCAGAAGTCTTTTGACGTTGCTGCGTTAAAGCGCCGCACAAGCATGTTCGAGCGCTCATTCCTGATCCGATGCATCTCTTCAAGCATCGCACGTCCCCTGTGCGTCGCGAGGGTCCGCGGTGTGACCGGGGTCAATCGGGGAGGCGACGATCCGACGGAGCTAGCTTTCTATCGCTACGTCCGAGCCGACCAACATCAGAGGGCATGCTTGTTCTTTCGCGGACTGGCTGGCTGGCTGAGCGACAGCATCGACGCGTCTCGACACGGTAACACGCGCAGCCTATCCGCGCCCGCAACGATCAATCAAAGGACTCCCCAAAACATGACTACCGCCAGCCAGGTGCTCGACCGCGTGCTCGTGCTCGAAATGGTGCGCGTGACCGAAGCCGCCGCGATCGCCGCGTCGACGCTGACCGGGCGTGGCGACGAAAAGGCGGCGGACGCCGCCGCGGTCGAGGCGATGCGCGCGGCGCTCAACGAACTGGCGATGGACGGCACCGTGGTGATCGGCGAGGGCGAGCGCGACGAGGCGCCGATGCTGTTCATCGGCGAAAAGGTCGGGTCGGCGATCGGCACCGGGCCCAGGATCGACATCGCGCTCGATCCGCTGGAAGGGACGACGCTCTGCGCCAAGGCTGGGCCTAACGCGCTGGCGGTGCTGGCGATTTCCGAAGAAGGCAATCTGCTCAACGCGCCCGACGTGTACATGGACAAGATCGCGGTCGGGCCGGGCTATCCCGAGGGCGTGATCGACCTCGACAAGACCCCGACGCAGAATATCGAGGCGGTCGCCGCGGCCAAGGGCGTCAAGCCGAGCGAGTTGATCGCGTGCGTACTCGACCGGCCGCGCCACGAGGCGCTAATCGCCGAATTGCGCGGGATCGGATGCGGCGTGATGCTGATCGGCGACGGCGATGTCGCGGGGGTGATCGCGACGACCAATCCCGACACGACGATCGACATCTATATGGGATCGGGCGGTGCGCCGGAGGGCGTGCTGGCGTGCGCCGCGCTGCGCTGTGTTGGCGGGCAGTTCAAAGGGCGGCTGCTGTTCCGCAACGAGGACGAGCGCGGCCGCGCGCGCAAATGGGGGATCGAGGATCTCGACAAGCAATACGATCTGGGCGAGCTCGCCAAGGGCGACTGCATCTTTGCCGCAACCGGGGTGACCGACGGCTCGCTGCTCGATGGCGTCAAGCGCCTGGGCGACAAGATGACCACCAATTCGGTGGTCATGCGCGCGAGCTCGGGCACGGTGCGCTGGGTCAAGGGCGAGCATCGCATCAGTTGAGGCCGGCGCATTACGTCGTCATGCCGGACTTGTTCCGGCATCCACCGTGCCGCACAACATTGGACCAGAAGATTCGCGGCACGATGGACCCCGGAACAAGTCCGGGGTGACGGATAGGAGAGCGGTGATGCGTGCAACTATAGTCCTGCTGGCGGCAGCCGCGGCTCTGATTCCCGTGTCGTTCGTAGCAGCTCGGCCCCAAGCCACGCCGCCCGTCGCGCCAAGCATCGCCGACCAGTTTACCTACACGCGCGTGATGGTGCCGATGCACGACGGTGCGAAGATGGAGACGGTGATCATCGCGCCCAAGGGGGCGACAGCCAAGCTGCCGATCCTGTTCCAGCGCACGCCTTATGGCGTGCCCGCGGCATTACCGCCGCAAATGCCGGCGAGCTGGAAACCGCTGATCGCCGACGGCTATATCTTCGTGTTCCAGTCGATGCGCGGGCGGTTTGGGTCGGACGGCACATTCACGCTGTCGACCAGCGTCAAGACGAGTCCCAACGAAGCGACAGACGCCTACGATTCGATCGACTGGCTGGTGAAGAATGTGCCGAACAACAACGGCAAGGTCGGGATGTGGGGCGTGTCGTACCCCGGCTTCGCCGCCGCGGTGTCGCTGGCCAAGCCGCACCCGGCGCTCAAGGCGGTCAGCCCGCAGGCGGCATGGATCGATTATTGGCAGTCGGATGACCTCCACCGCAACGGTGCGCTGCGGCTCAGCTATGCGACCGAATGGGTCTACAGCCTGCAGAACGACAAGACGCAGAACAAGGAACTGAGCCTCGACGGGCTGACCGATGCGTACGACTGGTATCTCAAGATGGGGTCGGTCGAGAATATCGACAAAGACGTGTTCAAGGGCAGCGTGCCGCTGTTCCAGTCGCTGCTCGACCACCCCAATCACGACAGCTTCTACACCGACCAGAACTGGCAGAAGGCGCTGGGCAAGACGACGGTACCGACGCTCAACGTCGCCGGCTTCTGGGACCAGGAAGATCCGTGGGGGTCGTGGCAGATCTACGCCCAGCAGAAGAAGAACGACCCCGATCATCTCGCCCAGATCGTGTCGGGCCCGTGGCGCCACGGCGGGTGGCAGTCGAAGGCGGACTTCCTTGGCCCGATCCCGCTCGGCACCGAAAGCGGGACCGAATTCCAGACGCAGATCCAGGCGCCGTTCTTCGCCTATTGGCTCCACGGCAAGGGGCCGCGCCCGGACTTCACCGCGCGGATGTTCCAGTCGGGGTCGAACGTGTGGAAGAGCTACGCCACCTGGCCGCCGGCGGGCGCCAAGCCGACCGACCTGTACCTCCACGACGACGGCAGTCTGTCGTTCACCGCGCCCGCGGCGGGGGAGGGGTGCCGCGATTATGTCAGCGACCCCGCCAACCCGGTGCCCTTCCGGATGCGACCGATGAGCCGCACCTATGCGACGCCCGATTGGCGGTCGTGGGAATCGGACGATCAGCGTTTCGTCGATCACCGCCCCGACGTGCTCAGCTACACCTCCGAACCGCTCGACCATGACGTGACCGTGACGGGGGAGATCGCCGCCAAGTTGATGGCATCGACCAGCGGCACCGACAGCGATTTCGTGGTCAAATTGATCGAGGTGCTACCCGCCGATTTCGTCGACACCAGCGCAACGAACTGGGCGATCGGCGAATACGCCAGAACGCTCAACGGATACCAATGGCCGATCGCGATGGATGTGCGCCGCGGGCGCTTTCTCGCCAGCGACACCAACCCCCAGCCGCTGGCGCCGAATAAGGTCATCGCGTGGGACGTGCCGCTGCGCGACCACGATCATGTGTTCAAGAAGGGCCACCGGATCATGGTCCAGATCCAGTCGACCTGGTTCCCGGTGATCGACCGCAACCCGCAGAGTTTCGTGCCCAACATCATGCGCGCGAAGCCGAGCGACTTCGTCAAGGCGACGCAGCGCGTGTGTTCCGGGTCTAAAATCGTCCTGCCGCTGATGGGCTGATAGGAGCGCGGACGATGCACGATTTTATGCAATTCTTGTGGCTGATCGCGGTAATCGTCTTCCCGTTCTTCGCCATGGCAATCATGTGGCGGCGCATGAAGAATGTGCGAAATCGCGCCTATCGCGAAGCCGATCCTTTGCCGAACGAGCCAGCTTGGCAGGAGCCGATCGAAGCAGAACACGGCCTGATGCTCGTTCGCACGCAAAGCCCGAACGATGATCTGATCGCACTGGGCGCAAAAGCGAAACAAGCGACCTGGACGCTCACCAACCAGTAAGGCGGCGTTACTCCTTCAGCCGATACCCCGTGCGAAAAATCCATGCGATCACCGCCAGGCACAGCAGCATGAACCCGAAGGTCGCGGCCAGGCTGATCCAGATGTCGACATCGCCCTTGCCGAAGAAGCTCCAGCGGAACCCGCTGATCAGATAGACCACCGGATTGAACAGGCTGACCGTGCGCCACGGCTCGGGCAAGGTGCTGATCGGATAAAAGCTGCCGCCCAGAAAGGTGAGCGGGGTGATGAGGAGCGCGGGCACGAAACTGAGTTGCTCGAATCCCTTGGCCCACACGCCGATGATGAAGCCGAACAGGCTGAACGTGACGCTGGTCAGCGCGAGGAAGGCGATCATCGTCAGCGGGTGGACGATATGGATCGGGACGATCGCCGCCGCGGTCGCGAGGATGACCAGCCCGAGCAGGATCGATTTGGTCGCCGCCGCACCGACATAGCCGACTACCATCTCCATCGAATTGATCGGCGCCGACAGCAGTTCGAAAATCGTGCCGGTAAATTTGGGGAAGTAGATGCCGATCGACGCGTTGCTGATGCTGTTGGTCAGCAGCGCCATCATGATCAGCCCGGGGACGATGAATTCGCCATACGCCACGCCGTTGATCTGCTTCATCTGCCCGCCGATCGCGGCGCCGAACACGACGAAATACAGGCTGGTGGTGATCACGGGGGTGACGAGGCTCTGCCACAGCGTGCGCAGCGCGCGCGCCATTTCGAAGCGATAGATCGCATAGACGCCGTGGAGGTTCATTTGCCGTCCTCCCTGACCAGATCGACGAAGATGTCTTCCAGGCTCGACTTTGAGGTTTCGAGATCCTTGAAGCCGATATTGAGGTCGGCGAGCTTGCGCAGCAGCGAGGGGATGCCGGTGCGCTCGGCCTGCGCGTCGAACACGTAGCGCAAGGTCTTGCCGTCGTTCTGCAGGCTCAGATCCCATTCACCAAGCTCTGCGGGCAATTCGCTCATCGCCTCGCTCAGCGACACATCGAGCTCGCGCTTGCCGAGCTTCTTCATCAGTGCGGCCTTGACGTCGACGACCAGCAACTTGCCGCCGGAGATCACGCCCACGCGGTCGGCCATTTCCTCGGCCTCTTCGATATAGTGCGTGGTCAGGATGATGGTCGTGCCCTTGGCGCGGAGCTTATGGACCAGTTTCCACATGTCGCGGCGCAGCTCGACATCGACCCCGGCGGTCGGCTCGTCGAGGAACAGGATGTCGGGCTCGTGGGACAGCGCCTTGGCGATCAATACGCGGCGCTTCATCCCGCCCGACAATTCCATGATCTTCGACTTGCGTTTGTCGTACAGCGACAGGTCCTTGAGTACCTCGTCGATATGGTCCGAATGCGGTGGATAGCCGAACAGCCCGCGGCTGAACCGGCAGGTCGATTCGACCGTCTCGAACATGTCGGTGGCGAGTTCCTGCGGCACCAGCCCGATCTGCTTGCGCGCGCGCCTGGGTTGGCGGATCGCGTCGAACCCGCCGACGTTGATCGTCCCCGTCGATGGCGTGACGATCCCGCAGATGATGCTGATCAGCGTCGTCTTGCCCGCGCCGTTCGGCCCGAGCAGCGCGAAGATTTCGCCCTTGCGGATGTCGAGATCGATCGCGTGGAGCGCGTGGACACCCGAGGCGTAGGTTTTCGATACGCCGCGGACGGAAAGGATCGGTTCGGTCATGTAGTCCCCTAGGATCGGGAGATGGGGAGGGCGATCATGACGCGCAACTGCGCGCGGGCTATTTCGTACGTGCCACCTCGACCGCCGCGCGCATCTCTTCCAGGCTCAACACGCTCGACACGATCCGGTCGCCGATCACCCAGCTCGGGGTGCCAGTGAGGCCGAGCGGGCGCATCAACGACAGGTTTGTCTTGATTGCTGCCTCGACCGATGCGCTCTTTGCTTCGGCCTTGACCTTGGCAGGATCGAGTCCGGCGACCGCCAACGCCTTGTCCATGCTCGCGTCGGTCAGTGGCCCGCCCGCATAGAGTGCGCGGTGGAGCGCATCGTACTTGCCCGTGCGCCCAGCGACGATCGCATAGCGCGCCGCGGTGTCGCTTTCGGGGCTGAGCACCGGCAGCTCGCGATAGATCACCTTCACCTTGGGGTCGGCGGCGATCAATTGGTCGACGATCGGCAGGCTCGCGCGGCAGTACGTGCAATTGTAATCGAGATATTCGACCAATGTGACGTCGCCATTGGGGTTCCCAGCCCAGGCGCCGCCGACCGGGGTCAGGATGTCGGTGCGGTTGGCGGCGATCACCTTGGCGTTGTTGCGGTCCTGCAGGCGCTGCATCGCTTCGGGGATCACTTCGGGATGCGCGAGGAGATAGTCGCGGACCTGGCTGCCGCCGCTGTAGCGCGACACCAGCAACGTCGTCCCCGCGCCGAGCAATGCGGCTGCCGCCGCGACCAGGGGAAGCGCGGCGCGCGACGACAGGAAGGCCATCATTTCTTCTTGCGCTTCTTGTCGTCGAGTTCGTTCTGGCCGGTCAGCGCGATGTCCTGCGCGCGAATCCAGTCGGGCGTGTTGGCCGGCAGCCCCGCCATCGCCGCGCGCGCCGACATCACCGCCATCCGCGTGTCGCCGGTCATGCTCGCGCGCTCCGCGGTCGCCAGGCTGGCGCGCGCGGTGTCGCCTTTGAGTTCGTAGACCGTGCCGAGCTGGAGCCAGGCGAACGGATTGTCGCTGTCCTTGTTGACCGCGATCCGCAGCACGCGCTCGGCCTCGGCGTAATTTGCCGAATCCTCGGTCGCGATCAGCGCGTGGCCATAGGTGGTGACGATCAGCGGATCGTACCGGGTCAGGTCGCTCGCCTCCTTGAGCGGGCCGAGCGCTTCCTTCGGCCGCCCCGCCTCGAGCAGGATCTGGCCACGGATTTCGAGGAAATAGGGGTCGTGCGGCCGCGCCGCGATCAGCGCCTGCGTCTCCGCATCCGCCTTGTCCGGGTATCCGGCCTTATGCCAGGCATAGGCGCGGGCGTAATGCGCGTAGATCGAATTGTTGCCTTCGGGATAATCGGTCAGCGTCCGGTTGTACGGCGCGACATAGCCCTCCAGTTTGGCCTTCACGCGCTTGAACTGTTCCTCCAGCGCAGCATCCGGAGGAGCGTTCCACGCAGGCGACGCCTTGAGGTCGGCGGTCAGCGTCTGGACGCGCTCGTTCGATAGCGGGTGGGTCTGGGCATAGGGATCGATGTTGGCCATCCCATACCGATATTCCTCGTTGGCCAGCTTCCTGAAGAATTGCAGCATCCCCTTGCCGCTGATCCCGGCCTCGCGGAGGAACTTGGCGCCGGTCGCATCGGCGGTCGCTTCCTGGACGCGAGTGAAGGCGAGCACCTTGCCGAGCGCGGCCTGCTGGCCCGCGGCGAAGATTCCTGCGCCGGCTTCGCCCGCGCCGGCGACGGCGGCGGCGATGCCGAGCACCATGCTAAGCAATGAAATGCCGAGCGCGGGCTTATACCCGGCATCGGCCAGCACGACATGGCCGTCGGCGATATGGCCCAGTTCGTGCGCGATCACGCCCTGGACCTGATTGGCGTTGTCGGCCGCCGCAATCAGCCCCGAATGGATGTAGACGGTCTGCCCGCCGACCACGAACGCGTTGATCGAATCGTCGTTGACCAGCACGACCTGGACGTTGTTGGGCGACAGGCCGGCGGCGATGATCATCTGCCGCGACATGTCCTTGAACATCGCCTCGGTCTCTGCGTCGCGCAGGATTGATTGCGCGCGCGCCGGCTGCACCCAGATCAGGATCATGGCGGCGAAGATCGCGACGTAACGCTTCATATCCCGATCATCCGCCCGTTTGCCCCAGCGATCAACGCGACCGCCGCCCTGCGCTCCGGCGAGTGAACCCGCCATGAAGCGCAGGGCGATCGATCGTCACGCGCCGAAGGTGCGCTGCCACCAGCCGCCGCGGCGCGGCTCGCCATTCTCGTCGACTCCCGCCGCGTCGTCGGCCGGTGCCGCACCGTCGGCTTCGGGCGCAGCGACCATTTCATCGGCGTCGTTCGCCGCCGCCGGAGCGGGTTCGGCCTTCTTGCGCGCGCGCTTCGGCTTGGCGGCCGGTTCCTCGGCGACGGCTTCCACCGGCGTCGGTTCTTCGACAGCAGGCTTGGCTTTCTTGCGCGAACGCTTGGGCTTGGCCGGCGCTTCGGGCTCGGGCTCGGGCGCCGCTTCGACAACCGGGGCCGGAGCCGCGGTTTCCTCGGCGGCACGCGCGCGAGGACGGCGGCGCGAGCGCTTGGGCGCGGCCTCCGTTTCTTCTGCGTCGGGCTCGACCGTGACCGGCACGTTGGGGTTGGCGTGAGTCGCGACCACCGCGCCGGCATCACCGGCATCGGCTTCCTCGGCG
>NZ_JAQGKZ010000007.1 GCF_028289855.1 Sphingomonas bacterium
GACGCTCGACGCGTTCGATTTCTTCCTTCTGCTGTTCATGCTGTCGGCGATCTCGAAGGAGTTCGGCACCGACATCAAGACGGTGGCGGAGGCGACCTTCCTGACGCTCGCCGCGCGCCCGTTCGGGGCGTTCGCGTTCGGCTGGCTGGCCGACCGATATGGGCGGCGGCCGATCATGATGGTCGTAATCCTGCTGTTTTCCGCCTTCTCGTTTGCCTCGGCGTTCGCGTGGAGCCTGACCAGCCTGTTCGTGATCCGTACGCTGTTTGGTTTCTGCATGGGCGGCGAATGGGGGATCGGCGCGAGCCTGGTGATGGAATCGATCCCCGCCAAGTTGCGCGGGCCGGTGTCGGGGCTGCTCCAGTCGGGCTATCCGTCGGGCTATTTCCTCGCCAGCCTGGTCTATTTTCTATTGTTCGACACGATCGGCTGGCGCGGCATGTTCATGGTCGGAATCGCGCCCGCGATCCTCGTCTTCCTGATCCGCATGCACGTCGACGAGAGCCCGGCGTTCGAGGCGCGGTGCGACAAGCCCAGGGCCAACCCATTCACCGTCATCGCGCAGAATTGGAAGGTCGCGCTCTACCTCGTCGTGCTGATGACCGCGTTCAACTTCTTCAGCCACGGCACGCAGGATCTTTATCCGACCTTCCTGAAGGAACAGCACCACTTCGACACCAAGACGGTCGGGCTGCTGGCGATGATCGGCAACGCCGGGGCGATCGTTGGCGGGATCGGCTTCGGCATCTGGTCGGAGAGCATCGGGCGCAAGCGCGCCATCATCATCGCCGCGCTCATCGGACTGCCGATCATCCCGCTCTGGGCGTTTTCGACGACGCCGGTGATGCTAGGGCTCGGCGCGTTCCTGATCCAGATTTCGGTGCAGGGCGCGTGGGGGATTGTGCCGGTCCATCTCAACGAGCTGTCGCCTGCGCTCGTGCGCGGGATGTTTCCGGGCTTCGCGTATCAGCTCGGCAATCTGATCGCGTCGCGTAACGCGCCGATTCAGGCGCGCATCGCGGAGGCGAATGGCGGCAATTACGGGTACGCGCTGGCGCTCGTCGCGGGGATTACGGTCGTCGTTCTTGTGATCTGGACCTCGCTCGGCCCCGAGCGGCGCGATGTCGATTTCGTCGCGGAGGCCCACGCGTGAAGGCGACGATCTGGCACAATCCGCGCTGCTCGAAATCGCGCGAGACGCTGGCGATCCTGCAGGAGGCGGGCGCCGAGGTCGAGATCGTCGATTACCTCAACAACCCGCCGACTCGCGACCGGCTCGCCGCGCTCTATGAGCGCGCCGGACTGACCCCGCGCGCCGGCCTACGCACGGGCGAGGACGCCGCCAGGCATCTCAAGAACGCAAGCGACGATGCAATCCTCGACGCGATGGTCGCCAACCCGATCCTGATCGAGCGGCCATTGGTCGAAACCAGCAAAGGCGTACGCCTCGGCCGGCCGCCCGATAGCGTGCGCGACATCCTCTGATCCGTTCAGCTAATCCGTTCAGCACCGGTTTATCGGCGCGCATTCATTCTCTCCGCGAAACGAAGGGGAGAATATGAATGATCCCGCTGTTGCTGGTCGCCGGCCTGCTCGCGGCTGATGTGCCGCCTGCCAACCCGCAGATCGACTATCGGGGTTTTTCGAACCTGACCCGCAAGCTGCAACCGGTCCGCGACCGCCACCGCGTTACCTTGCCGCAATTCCAGGCGATGGCGGCGAGCGGCAAGGCGGTGATCCTCGACGCGCGCTCCGCCGACGCCTTCGCCGCGGGGCACATCGCGGGCGCGATCAACCTGCCGCTGACCGACTTCACCGCGCAGGCGCTGGCCGAAAAGCTCCCCGACCGCAAGCGCCCGGTGCTGATCTATTGCAACAACAATTTCACCAACAACGTTGCGCCGGTGATGCTCAAGTCGGTCGCGGTGTCGCTCAACATCCAGACCTTCATCAACCTGCATGCCTATGGCTACGCCCAAGTGTGGGAACTGGCCGACCGAGTCGATTTCAACGACCCTGCGGTGCGCTGGGTAAAGAGCTGACGACTTCCTTTTTGCCGAGCAAGCGGTAAGCTGACCGGCAGGAAGGGTCGTCGTGGATAATCGCCTCGTCATCGCCGCGCTAAGCAGCGCGCTCGTTACCTGCCCCGTGCTTGCGCAGGATGGTCCGGCCGCTGCGCCCAAGCCGGTACGCGAAAAGAAAATCTGCCGGTCGGAGATTTCCACCGGATCGATCCTGCGTGCGACGACCTGCCACACCAAGGCCGAATGGGCGGCGATCGACGCCCGCAATCAGCGCGACGCCAACGATGCCATGTCGAACCGCGGCGCGGGTCGTCCGTCCTCGCCCAGCGGTTTGTGACCGGTCAGACGCGCTCCATCGCCCAGACGTCGTTCGAATAGATGAACCGAGTCTCGCCGCCGCGTTCTTCGGAATATTTGCCGCCGGTCAGATAGAGACGGCGACCGTCGGTCCAGGTGGCGACGCCGCCGCGCGGGCTCCGGAAAAATTGTAGGAAGGCGGAAACGGCGCAACGGCGGCCAGCCGGGTCCAGCGGTGCCGCGATGCTGGCGCGCTGCGCGGCGCACAATTCGCCAGCGCCAAGGTGGAAACCGCGACCAGCACGTCGCCTCGCGAAGGGCTCGCTTTCATCCCCAAAACGTCAGTCGCTCAGCGGGACAAGTCAAGATGCGACGCCGGAGAAAGCGTGACGCTTCCTCCGGCGCCAGCGAGATCAGCCGGTCTTGACCCTCACGGTCGTGGTCGTCTTGGCCGCCGGCGCTACGGCCTTGCGAACGACGCGGCGCTTGACCACGCGCTTGGCGGGCACACGCCGGACGACGGTGCGCGTTGCGGGCGCTGCGGTGGTGGTCGACGTCGTCACCGTAGTAGAGGTCGGCGCCGGGGGTGGCGGCGGCGGCGCGGCGATGATCACCGGGGCGGGGGGCGGTGCGTTGCGCGCGGCGGCGGCGTCGGCCTCGGCGGCACGAGCGCGGGCTTCGGCTCGCGTCGATGCTGTGCGGCACCGCCGTTTCGCTCGACGAAATGGTCGCGTTCCGC
>NZ_JAQGKZ010000023.1 GCF_028289855.1 Sphingomonas bacterium
GACAGCACCGCGGTGGTCAGCGGCGCGACCGCCATCGCCATGCCGAGCGCGATCGCCGCGATCGCGGGCAGCACGCTGGTCCAGTAACTCGCCTGCGGCTCGACCCGCAGCATCAGCGCGAAGCCGATCGCGACCACCAGCGGCCCGATCGTCAGCGGCCAGCGCGGCCCGATCCGCTCGGTCAGCCGCCCCATCGCGCGCGACCCTAGCCCGATCCCGAACGAAAAGGGCAACAGCGCGAGCCCCGCCTGCACCGGCGAATAACCGCCGCCGGTAATCAGCACGAACGGCAACAGCACGATCAGCCCGCCGAGCGCGCCGTAGAGCAGGAAGGTGTAGGCGGTCAGCCCGACGAACGCCTTCGTCCCGAACAGCGCGAGCGGCATCATCGCGCGGTCACGGCGGCGATGCTCTACAGCCACGAACAGCGCGAGCGTCACGAGCCCCGCGCCGAGCGCGATCCACGACGCTTCGGTCATCACGCGCTTGCTCGACCACAAGGTCAGCGCCCAGGTCAGCGCGCCAAGCGCGACCGTCGCCAGCGCCGCGCCGGGCCAGTCGAGCGGCTGCTTGCCGTCGCCGCTCTCCTCGACACCCTTCAGCGCGAAGCCGATCGCCAGCGCGGCGACCGGCAGGTTGATGAAGAAGATCGCGCGCCACCCGACCGCGTCGACCAGCCACCCGCCAAGCGGCGGCCCGAACGCGCTCGCGATCGCGCCGACCGCCGCCCAGGTGCCGACCGCGCGGCCCTTTTCCTCGCCCGAGAAAGCGTGACTCAGGATCGAGAGGCTGTTGGGCATCAGCATCGCCGCCCCGATTCCCTGCACGACGCGCGCGCCGAGCAGGAAGCCGCGCCCCGGCGCCAGCGCGCAGGCGAGCGACGCCGCGGCGAACAAGACGATCCCGCCGACCAGCATCCGCCGCCGCCCGAAATGATCCCCCGCCGCACCGCCGAGCAGCAGCAGCGCCGACAGCGGGAGCAGATAGGCGTTGATCGTCCATTGCAAATCCGCCGCACTGGCGTGCAGGTCGTGCCCGATCGCGGGGAGCGCGACATTGACCACCGACCCGTCGATGAACGCGAGGCTGGAGGCGAGGATCGTCGCGAGCAGGGTGAGGCGCGGGTGATGGGGGCCAGGCATGACCATCCCTCTACCGTCATTCCCGCGAAAGCGGGAACCCAGCTTCTACGGTTTCACCAAGTGGCACGGTCAGGAGATGGGTCCCCGCTTTCGCGGGGATGACGAGAAGGCTAGGGGATCGCCATGACCAATCCGAAGCCCCCTATCGCCACGACACGCCCGCACGAATTCACCGCGCACGGCGTCACCATCTCGGATCCCTGGGCGTGGCTCAAGGACCCGCATTACCCGAATGTCACCGACACGGACGTGCTCGCCTATCTCGAGGCGGAAAACGGCTATTTCGAAGCCGTCATGGCGCCGCACAAGCCGCTGACCGACCGGCTCTACGAAGAGATGAAAGCGCGGATCAAGGAGGACGATTCGTCGGTGCCGCAAAAGGATGGCGACTGGCTCTACTGGACCGCGTTCGAGACCGGCGGGCAGTACCGTAAATGGTGGCGCAAGCCCGTCGCGGGCGGCCCCGACGAGCTGTTGCTCGACGAGCCGGCGCTGGCCGAGGGCAAGGAATATTTCCGGCTCGGCGCGTTCTCGGTCTCGAACGACGGCAAGCTGCTGGCATACGCGATCGACGACAGCGGGGCGGAGCGCTTCACGATCCGGGTCAAGGACCTCGCGACCGGCGAGCACCTCCCCGACACGATCCCCGGTATGCTGTCCGAAATCGTCTGGGCCGCCGACGACAGCGCGTTTCTCTACGGCCTCGCCAACGAACAATGGCGGACCGACAACGCCCGGCTGCACCGGCTGGGCACCGACCCGAAGGACGATGTCGAACTGTTCCACGAGGCGGACGAGGGCTTCCGCGTCGGCGTATCCGAAACGAGCGACCGGCAGTGGATTGTCATCGCGACCGGCGACCACAATACGAGCGAAGTCTATCTGCTCCCCGCCGCCGATCCGACCGCGCCGATGCTCTGCGTGGCGCCGCGCAAGACGGGCCGCGAATACGATGTCGAGACGCACGGGGACACGCTCTACATCCACACCAACGACACCGACCCGATGTGGCGGCTGTGCGCCGCGCCGATCGCGGCGCCGGGCGAGTGGACCGAGCTGATCGCGCCGAGCACGCATTTCTACATGACCGGGATCGAATGCTACCGCGACTATTTCGTGGTCGAGGGGCGCGAGGATGGCTTGGATCAGATCGCGATCCACCGCTACGACCCCACCATCGCGCCGCAGCGGATCGTGTTCCCCGAAGCGAGCTATGCCGCGGGGCTGGGTGACAATCCCGAATATGACATGCCGGTGATCCGGCTCGGCTATGAGTCGATGGTCACGCCCGGGACGGTGTATGACTACGACGTCGCGAGCGGCGAGATGACCACGCTCAAGGTGCAGGAAATCCCGTCGGGCTATGATGCCGCGAAGTACGATACCGAGCGGCTCAAGATACGCGCGAGAGACGGCACCGAGGTGCCAGTGTCGATCGTCTATCCCAAGGACTTCCCGAAGGACGGAAGCCGCCCGCTCTTCCTCTACGCGTACGGCGCGTACGGCTATGCGATCCCGCCAAGCTTTTCGACCGGGCGGCTTTCGCTGCTCGACCGCGGCTTCGCCTATGCCATCGCGCATATCCGCGGCGGCGACGATCTCGGGCAGCAATGGTATCACGACGGCAAGCTCGAAAAGCGCGAGAACACCTTCAACGACTTCGTCGACGTCGCGAAGGCGCTCGTCGCCGATGGCTGGACCGCCGAGG